>CALJLK010000475.1 GCA_937982655.1 uncultured Sandaracinus sp. | reverse complement strand
TCGGGCGAAAGCGAGGGCACGTGCCGAAGAGCTCGAAGAGCGCGCCGAAGGCCAAAAAGCCCACGACGTCGAAGACCACCGCGTCGAAGACCACCGCGTCGAAGACCACCGCGTCGAAGCCCACCGCGTCGAAGCCCGCGTCGAAGACCTCCGCGTCGAAGCCCGCGTCGAAGACCACCGTGTCGAAGCCCGCGTCGAAGCCCACCGCGTCGAAGCCCGCGTCGAAGACCGCCGCGTCGAAGCCCCCTGCAACCGCGAAGTCCGCCGAGTTCCAAGGCTTCCCGCCGGCCGCGATCGAGTTCCTCCGCGAGCTCGAGGCGAACAACCACCGCGAGTGGTTCACCGCGAACAAGTCGCGCTACGAGATGAACCTCAAGCGCCCCTTCGAGGCGCTCGCGAGCGACCTCGAGCCCGAGCTCGGCTCCGCGAAGGTCTTCCGCATCTACAACGACGTCCGGTTCGCCAAGGGCAAGCCGCCCTACAAGACCCACGGTAGCGTCGTCTTCGAGGATCGCCGCGGCCTCGTCTACTACGTCCACCTCGAGAAGGATCACCTCTTCGTCGCGACGGGCATGCACGCGATGCTCCCCGATCAGGTCCGACGATTCCTCGACGCCGCGATCGATCCGAAGCACGGCGCGAGGCTCGCGAACGTGGTGGCGAACGCAGAGGCGCGGGGCCTCGAGATCGGCGGCGAGGCCCTCAAGACGGTCGCGCGCGGGTACCCGAAGGATCACCCCAACGCGCGTTTCCTCCGTCACAAGGGCCTCACGACCTCCGCTCGCTACGAGCTCGCGCCATGGATGCACGAGCCCGCCGCCGTCGAGCACGTTCGCGACGTCTTCACGCGCGGCGCGGAGGTCAACGACTGGCTCGTCACCCACGTCGGCCGAAGCGAGGAAGGCGCGCGCTGGGTGAAGCGTTGAGCGAGGCACCGCACGCCTGGCTTCACCTCCGCGACAGCTCCGCGCCGGCAAGCGTGAAGCGCGCGACCGCCTCGGTGCGCGTCAGCGTCAGCGGCGTGCGGTGCACACGCTCCTCCTCCGTGCCCGGCGCGACGATCACGGTGAGCGTCGCTTGCAGGTCGCGCAGCGCGTCGCGCTCCATGCGCCGCACCTCGAAGCTCAGCGCCGCGCCGTCGCGATCGCGCACGCGCTGCGCTTCGAGCCCGTACGGGGCCGCGCTCACCTCCGCGCGCTCGAAGGGCTCCTCCTCCGGCGTGCTCGGCAGCTTCACCCAGAGCTCCGGCGCGTCGTCCGGATGGGCCCACGTGAGCGCGACGAACACGTCGGGCGGCTCACGGTAGAGCCCGGTGCGGCGCGCGCGACGATCGAGCGCCTCGCGATCGACGCCTTCGACCTCGCGCAGCTCCGCGAGCCGCACCGTCGACCAGAGCCGCGCCACGCCCGCCACGCCTTCGACCTTGCCGGGCTCCAGCGCTTCACCGAGCCGCTGCTCGAGCCGAAGCGCCTCGTCGACGCGACCCGCGCCCGCCGCGGCGTGCGCCATCAAGAGCAACACACCCTCGTCGTCGCCGCGCAGACGCGCGAGCACGCCGTACTCGCGATACGCGTCGTCGAACCAGCCGTGCGCGCGGTAGAGATCGCCGAGCCGACGACGCGCCCACGGGTCGCCCGGCGCGCGCTCCACGATCTCGGAGAACACGCGCCGCGCCTCCGCCTCGTCGCCCTGACGCAGCCAGAGCTCGCCGACCAAGGTGCGCGCCTTCGCGTCCGCGAAGCCGTCCGCGGTGATCGCGCGTGCGACGCGCTTGGCCTCCGGGAGCTGGCCCGTCTCTTCGAGGAGCGCCATCAGCCGCAGCCGAAGATCCATCTCGTTCGGCAGCACCTCGAGCCACTGCCGCACGAGGCGCAGCCGCGCCTGCGGATCCGTCGTGCGCTTCCAGAGGCGCGAGAACACCGTCCAGTCGACCGGCGCTTCGAGCCCGAGGCCGAGGCGCACCGCGGTGACGTCCTGCGGGGTGCGCACGTTCGCGAGGATCGCGCGCCGAAGATACGCCGCGACCGCTTCGTTCGAGGCGAGCGCGCGGTAGAGCTGCACCTGCGCGGGCACGCCGCCCACGTTGCGCAACATCAGATCGAGCAGCGTTCGCCGCGCGCGCCAGCCGTCGAGCTCGCATTGCCAGCCCGCGTCGCGCCACACGTCGAGCGCACCGCGCACACCGCCGCTCGCCGCGAGCCGCTCGCGCCAGAGGTTGCGACGCACGTCGAGCGACTGCCGCGACGCGTCGCTGCACTGACGCCGCACTCCGAGCCCTCGCTCGCTCGTCTCGAAGGTGAAGACGTGGCTCACGCGTACGTTCGCCCCGCCCGTCGCAGGGAAACGCAAGCCCTGCACCTCCGCGAGGATGCACGAGGTCACGTCGGGCTCGCCGAGCGAGCTGCGATCGATCGAGGCCGCGCGCACCGCGCCCGCGCCGTCGACCTCCACGCTCACCGCCACGTCGCCCCGCAGATCCGGACGGATCAACAGGCGCTGCTCGTAACACGCGCGTGGCCCTCGCTCACCGCTCGAGAGCACGCGCTGCGCGGCCACGCTCGCGAGGCCCCCGTCGCCGATCGCACCCGCGCCCTCCGGGCTCACGCTCTCGTCGACGCGCTCGACCCGGGTGCGCTCCACGCTGCCTTCGTCGCGCGTGCGCTGCGGCATGCGACGCCGCCAGCCGCTCTCGTCCTCCGTCGGGATCGCGGGCGTGAAACGCACGAAACGTGTCATCGGATCTTCGTCGAAGCCCTGCACGAGCGCGTAGCCTTCGACCTTGCCGCCGATGGCCACGAGGCTCGTCCACGGCGACAGAATCCCGAAGCGCGAGCCGAGCTCGACCATCGCCTCGCGGCCCGCGTCCGCGTCGACCAGCTCGTCCATGCGCGCGCTCGCCCAACGACGTCGCACGTCGCCTTGCGCACCGTCGACGCCGTCCGCGATGCGCTCCTGTCGAATCGGCATCGTGCCTTCGACGAGGCGACCGTCCCGTCGCGCGCTCACGCGAACTTCCGCGGGGAGCTCGTCGCGCAGCCGACCCACCAGCCGCACACGACCACCGTCCGCGATGGCGAAGGGCGGGCGCGGGAACACACGCTCCACGCCTTCGCCGAGATCGACCCGCAGATCGCGCAGCATCGGGCGCCCCGCCTGCGCGAGGAAGCCGAGCACCGCGCGCGAGGCCTCGGTGCGCTCCTTCACCGCGAGCACCACGTCCTCGCCGAGCACGCGCTGCATCAGGTCCGCGCCGCCGCCCTCGCCGAGCGTGAAGGCGAAGAGGCGCGGCGCGTCCTCGATCGTCGCGAGCTGCGCGCGGATCGCGGTCGCGTCGAGCGCGCCCGTGGTCGGCAGCGCGTCGCCCACGTAGACCACCGCGCCGCGCGCGCTCTCCGACACCAGCGCCGCGGTCTCGCGCAACATCGCGCCCAGATCCGTCGCGCCTCCGATCGGCGCGCGACCGAGCGCGGCCAACATCGCGTCGCGTCGCGTCGCGTCCACCGGCGCGAGCCCGTCGTCGACCCCCTCGGGAACCCGCGCGTGCAGATCGCCGATGCGCAGCGCGACGCGATCGCTGGGCGCGAGCTGTCGCAGCAGCGTCTCGACCACCGTGCGCGCGAGCTCGAGATCCTCGCTCTCGGTCGCGCCGCTCAGATCGACGACCACCGCGACGTCGAGCGGTGGCACCGGCGCTTCGTCGGAGTCGTCCCAACCGAGATCTTCAGTCGGCAGGTCGAAGAGCACGAAGCGTTCGTTGCCGTCCGCCGCGGGACCGATCTGTCCGAGCACGGGAGGCGGTGCGTCGGCCACGAACGCACGCGCGCCGCGGTCGGTACCTTCGGCGTCGATGAGATCCAAGTAGAAGTCCGCCGACGGCCGGTGATCGCTGCGTCGTACGATCACGTTCGCGCCGTCGACCGTCGCGCCCATGCCCGCGCGCATCGCGCCGACCGCGCCTTCGACCGCGACCTGCACGCGCAGCTCGCCCGCCATCGGCGGCGTCTGCCCTTCGGTCACCATCGGGTAGACGTACGTGCGGCGATCGCCGCGGCGCTCGAGCCACTCCGTGTAGCGCACGCGCACGCGCACCGTGGAGCCCGGCTCCACCGGATGGACACGCGCGCGCAGACGACCGGGCCCGTCCCAGGAGAGCCGCGAGGTCGGCGCGTACGCCTCCTCCCACATGACCTGGTAGCCGTTCGCGATCTGCGGCTGGATGCTGCCTTCGACGAAGCCGCCGCCGAGATCGACCGCGAAGTGGTGCACGATCGCGCCTTCGGGCACGCGCAGGCGGTACTCGCCCTCGAGCTGTCGGCTCTCCGCGTTGAAGAAGGTCTGCACGACCTCCGTGCTCGCGAAGTCGTCCTTCACGCGCGCGTTCACCTCGTGCGCGCGCAGCGACATGGGCCGTCGCGCGATGCCCTTCTCGTCGAGCCCACGCCCCGCGAGGATGCCCACGTAGCCGGGCACCGCTTCGCGCCGGGGTGCCGGCTCCGCGAGGCCACCCGTCCAATCCTCCCAGAGCTCCGCCGGCTCCACCTGGCCGCGGCCACTCGCGAGCAAGAGCGTCTCGCCCTGCGCGACGTTGCCTTCGGATTGATCGGTGCGGTCACCGCTGGCGACGAACGCGATCTCGCCCGAGGCGGCGTACACTCGCGTCTCGCTTCCCTCGCGCGAGACCGCGAAGGTCGCATTCACGCCGCGCAGCTCGCCTTCTTCGGTGCGGATCTTCACCTCCGCGTCGCGCGCGTCGACGAAGAGGCGCCCGATCTCCAGACGCACCTCGTCGAGCACCACGACCGCGCGTGTCGACGGCGCGAGCAGAACCCAGCCGCCCGCGTCGAGGCGCAACGTGCCGCGCCCGTCGTCCGCGGTCACCGCGGTGGCTTCCTGCTCCACGCGCGTGGGACCGACGACCGACTCGTCGTGGCCTTCGCGCGAGAGCGTGAAGCCGCCGCGCACCGGCTCGGCGACCGCGACGGTGGGCGCGGGCGGAGGCGGCTCGTCGCAGCCGATCGCGAGCACGAGCAGGGACACGAGCGCGACCGACGAGCGGAGACGCGAGGAGCACGAAGAACGGAGCATCCCGAAAACCACGTTTGAACCCTGCGAATCGCACGAAGAAGCGGCGAAAGAACGAGCGCTCACGGCGTCACCTCCGTCAGCGCGTCACCGACGATGGTGAAAGCGTGCAGGCGATCCTTGCCGGGCTCGAAGCGCAACGTCACGATGCGCACCTGCTCCTCCGGCGTGCCTTCGCGCCACACGAGCACCAGCTTCGCGTCGACCGCGGTGCGGAACTCGCCCCGCCGCCGCACCTCGAGCCGATACGTTCCGTCCTCCGGCTCCGGCACGTCGAAGGACTCGAGGCCGAGCTCGGGCGCGAGATCCTGCGGGCGCGTCATCGGCAGCCGCGGGTGCGAGGCCCAGAGCGCCACGCCTGCATCCGGATGCGACCACACCAGCGTCGCGCGCAGACCGCTCGCTTCGCGGAGCACGCCGCTCCGACGAAGCCGCTGATCGAGCGCCGCGAGCTTCTCCGCGTCGTTCGCCTCGCGCGCGGCTTGCTTCAGCTCCGCGTAACGCACCGAGCTCCAGAGCAGCGCCACGCGCCCGAGGCCCGCGGTGCCGCTCGGATCGCTCGCCGCGATCACGCCTTGCTCGAGCCGCAGCGCCTCGTCGATGCGACCCGCACCCGCCGCGGCCTGCGCGAGCAGGAGCGACACCGTCGGATCGTCCGGCGTGAGCGCGGCGAGCGTGAGGTACTGACGGTACGCGTCCTCGTGCCAGCCGTACGCGCGGTAGAGGTCACCGAGCCGCCGCCGCGCGAACGCGTCCTCCGGCGCGAACTCGACGATCTCGCCGAACACGCGGCGCGCTTCCGTCTCGTCCTCGAGCCGCAGGTACATCTCGCCGATCGCGGTGCGGATGCCCGCGTCGGTGAGCGGGTCGTTCCGGAGCTGCTGCGCGAGGCGCTTCGCTTCTGCGATCTTTCCTTGCGCTTCGAGCTCTTCGAGGAGCTGCTTCTTCAGCTCGAGGCGAAAGGGCATCTGGCGCACGAGCTGCCGCAGCGCGCGGATCTTCGCTTCGCCTTCGCCCGCGCGCCCGAGCACCTGCGCGATCAGCGCGTCGTCCCCGCGACCTCCGAACGCCCCGCGCACCAGGCGCAGATCGTCGGGGGTGCGCACGCGCCGCAGGATCGCGCGGCGCAGGTAGTCGTCGTTCCCGAAGGCGCGCCACGCGTCGACCATGCGCTCGATGCTGCCCGCGCGCGCGAGCACGAGCTCGAGGAACGCTTGGCGATCGCGCCAGCGCGGCAGCTCGCATTGCTGATTGGCCTCGCGGTAGAGCCGCGCCCATTCGTAGGGCGTGCCCGCGTTCTGCAGCCGCTCGCGCCAGAGCTCGCGGCGACCGTCGAGCAGGAGATCCGCCGCATCGCTGCAGCGGCGACGCACGTGCGTGGTCGCGTCCGTCGTGATGCGCACGCGAAGATCGAGGCTGGTGCGTCCGATGCCGACGGCGCCCGTTCGATCCGCGTCGCGCGTCGAGCCCGACCCGCCGAGCACGCCGGCCATGACGCCATCGCCTCCCAACGCACGTTGGAGCAGATCGTCGATCGAGGCTCCCGTCGCGACCGAGTTGTCGGGCGCAGAGTCGCGCTCGCTCTCGTCCATCGGCGTCGACGTCGACGTGGCGCGTCGCGAGCGCATCGGTCGCGGACGTTCTTCGGCGTCCTCATTCCCGAAGCGTCCTTCACCACTGCCGCCGCCCCCGCTCCCCGGCCCACGAAGCCCGAGCGATCCGAGCGCGCCGCTCGAGCTCGCTTCCGTCCGCGCCTGCTCGCGCGCCATCGCCTCCGCGGTGGTCGTCGGTGCGGCAGCTGCGGGCGGCGCCGCCGGCATCGTCGGCTCCGCGGGCTCCGCGGCGGCCGCACCTTCGATCGCGTAGCGATTCTGCGCGGGCGCGTCGCTCTGAGCGCGCGCCATGTAGCCGCTCTCTTCTTCCGCCATCTCCGGCTCGGGCGTGGGCGCGAGCTGCGAAGACACCGCGACCGACTCTTCCGGGGCCGACGCGGGCTCCGCGTCCATTCCGCGACAGCCCGGCAGCGTGAGCATCGCGAAGCTCGGCGCCAGCGCAGGAACGCTCACCCGATCGCGCCGCAGCGCGCGCAGCTCGTGGACGTCGCGGTAGAGCTCCTGCGCGGCCGGCCCGAGCGAAGCGAGCTCCGCCGCGGAGGGCACGTAGAAGCTCGTGTACGGCGTGATGAGCCCGTAGCGCACGCCGAGATCCGCGATCTCTTCGCGCTGTCCGCCCGAGAGCAAGAGCTGACGCAGGCGCTCGCCCGCCCAACGCAGCCGAAGATCACCCTCGTCGCTGACGCGCCGCTCGCGCAGCGCCACGCGCTCTTCGATCTCGCGCCCGCCCACGGTGGCCTTCACGACGAGCTCGCTCGGCGTCGCGCCTTCCACGCGCCCGACCACCGAGAGCACCGCGCCGCGCACCACGTCGACCGCGCTGCGCGGGAAGATCTGCTCGACACCGTCGATCGTCACCGTCACGCGCTGCGCGGAAGGCAGCCGCGCGTGTGCGAGGATCTTCAGCGCGGCTTCTGCCGCCGCCGCGCGACCTTCGACGCGCAGCGCGAGCCCACCGCCGCGCGTGATCGCGTCGAGCAGATCGAGGTTGCCCTCTTGGCCGAGCGCGACGCCGTACGCGCGCACCGGATGAGGCAGCCGCGCGAGCTGCTCGAGCAACGCGTCCGCGCCGAGCTCACCCACCGTGGGCGCACCGTCGCCCACGTAGACGACCGCACCGTGCCGCGACGGATCCAAGAGCGCCGCCGCGCGCGCGAGCACCGCGCCGAGATCGGTCGCGCCGCCCGCGGGCTCGCGGGCGAGGGCGTCGAGCACCCCGTCCATGCGCGCGCGCGTCGCGGGACCGAGCGTACCTTCGCCGGCCAGCGGTCGCAGCGCGACGTCGCTCGCGAGCACCGCAACACGATCGTTCTCGCCGAGGTGCACCGCGAGCGACTCCGCCACGCTGCGCCCGAGCTCGAGCGCCGCCGGCTCGGTGCCCGCGGAGACGTCGACCACGATCACGAGATCGAGGCCCGCGGACACTTCGCCGAAGACGGAGTCCGGAAGTCGCAACGGCACGTAGAGGTAATCGAGCTCGTCCTCGTCGGGCATCGCGCCCTGCCGCGGATCGCGCGCAGGCGCCACGTGCGAGGCACGCCACGCGTTCGTCGCCGCGGGCTGCTCCGCGCGCACGAGCTCGATGAAGAGATCCGCGCGCGGCACGAAGTCGCTGCGACGGATGCGCACCACGTGACCTTCGACCTCCGCGCCGAGCCCCGCGCGCACGCTCGTGACCTCCGCCTGCGCGAGGTCCGCTTGGAACGCGAGCTCCTGAATCCGCGGGCCCTCGTCACCACCGCTGAGCGGAAGTCGGTAGAGCGCGGGGCCATCCGCCGCGGGACGCTCGAGCCACGACGCCCAACGCACCGCGATCTTTCGCGTCGCGCCCGGCGCGATCGGGTAGATGCGCGCTTGGTACTCGCCCGGCGCGATCCACTCGAGCAGCGCGGGATCGAGGGTGGAGCCGCGGTAGACCTGCGCCTCGTACGCGGCCTCCGCTTGCTGCTTCTCGCGCACGTAGCCGTCGACGAGCCGGCCGTCGCGATCGACCGCGAAGCGCTGCAACACCGCGCCCTCGGGCACGCGAAGACGGTAGAGCCCCTCGACCACCTCGCTCGCCGGGTTGAAGTACTCCTGTTCGATCTCGGTGATCGCGAGATCGCCCACCACGCGCACGTTCACGTCCATGCGCCGCACCACGAGCGGCCAACGCGCGAGACCGACCTCGTCCGGGATGCGCCCCGTCAGCGCGCCGATCGCGCTCTCGTCCTCGACGCCCGGGCCGGTGCGCGCGAGGCCGCCCGTCCAGTCTTCCCAGAGCACGTCGCTCGCGACCCGCAGATCGGCGATCGTGAGGTGCTCGCCCGCACGCACGCGCCCGCGCGATTCGCCGCTCCGGTACGAGATCTCACCGCGCAGCACGTGCGCGCGTCCGTCCGCGGCTGACCCCGCGGACCCGAGGGGACCGTCCTCGATCGAGATCGCGGCGTCGCGCACGAAGAGCCGCGCTTCACCGAGCGCGATCGTGAGCGCGTCCCCGGCGGGCACTTCGACGAACGCGCGGCCGCCTTCGATCGCGAGCTCACCGTCGGCCGAGATCGTGAACGCGGTGCCCGAGAGCAACGCGTGCGATCCGACGTCGAGCGAGAGCCGCGCGAGCCCCGCGACCTCCGTGCGCTCGCCCGTTCCCACCCGCGCGAGCGCGCCTTCCCCGCGCACCGGCTGCAGCGTCGCGACCGCCTCGACTTCCGTCGCGAGGTCGTCGCCTCCACACGCGATCGCCCACAGGCTCAACGCACCGACCGCGACGAAGCGTCGCCAGATGTCCCTCCGCATGCGTGCTCCTCGTTGGCGACGCGCCGCGCCGCCGAATCTTCGATTCCGGCCACCTCGAGCGGCTGTCGCCAGCCCACGGCCTTTTCGCTTCTCGACCGGGTCGGCGGGGTCAGCCGCCGACTTCTTGCCCTGGTCGGCGGGGTCAGCCGCCGACTTCTCGTCGGCGTCCGCCTCCCGCGAACGCCGAACCTCCCGACGCGCGACGTGCCCGGAAGTTCCGCGCACGCCAGCACGCCCTCCGACTCCCCACGCGCGGGCCTCCTTGGCTCGCCGCGCACCGCGCGCCCCACGTTCTTCGTGAAGCCGCGCCCATCGACTTCCCCGCTCCCAGACGCGCACGTCCGAGGACGTGCGAGGTCGTACGGTCGCACGAAGCGCGCCCTTCCCGAAGCACGTTCTGATCGCGCAGACGCTCACGTGGTCCGACGGATCTCGAGCCCATCGAATCTCGCCGACGTGCGACCGTCGAAGCCGCCATGCGCGCGCTCCTGCTCCTGCTCCTCGCCTGCGGCCCCGCACCCATCGTGCTCACGAGCCCGACGCCCTCCTCCGAGAGCGCGACGTCCTCGGAGAACACCGCGCCGTCCGAGCCCACCGAGCCCTCATCCGAGCCCTCCATCGAGCCCACGTCCGACGCCACGCCCGCGCCGCCCTGCGACGTCCGCGTCGACACCCAGGTGCTCGCCCAGCCGAACGGCACCTTCTTGCTCCGCGCAAGCCTCACCAGCCTCGTCGGCCCGCTCGACGTCACGATCCCCGACGACGCGTGCCCCAACGGCTCCGCGACCTTCCGCGGCCTCCCCGAGCCCTACGACTACTACGGCACCTGCAACGCGGGCCCGTGCGTGACCACCTCGCCGCGTCACCTCACCCTCGGCGACGCCCCGACCGTGATCGCCGAGGCCTCCGTCGACCCTCGGCAGAGCACCTGCAACGCCGCGCTCCCCTCGGGCCTCTACCTCGTCTCCGCCGAGCTCGCGCTCCCGAACGTCCGGCTCTGCGCGAACCGCGCGGCCACGATCACCGTGCCCTGACCGCCCACGTCGGCGCCGTGACCCACGCCACGTCACGACCGTGCGCCGTCGGCGTTTCGTGACAGACCGCGGCCATGCGCACCGTGCTTGCCTGTCTCCTCGTGCTCACCGCCTGCGGCGACGACGATCGTGCGCCGATCGACGCCGGGAGCGGCACGGACGCCAGCTTCGACGCGAGCCTCGACGCGGCCACGCCGGACGCCGACGTGACCGACGCGGACGCTCGAGACGCCGACGCGACCGACGCGGGCGAGACGTTCTCGGACGGCGGCTCGGACGCCGGCACCGACGCGGGTTCCGATGCGGGCACCGACGCAGGCACGACGGACGCCGGCACCACGCGCCGCTCGGTCCTGCCGAGCTTCTGCCCCAGCGGGGTCACCGAGCCGGGCCTCTACCGCGGCACCCTCGCGGGCAACCTCAACGAGGTCTCGAGCGCATGCGGGGTCAGCGCGGGCGGCGGCGAGGGCTCGCTCCGGGTCGCGATCCCCGCCGGCGCGACGCTCCGCGCCGTGTACACGCACGCTGGAGATGGCGTGATCTACCTGCTCGACACGTGCCCGGTCCTCGGGAGCTGCCTCGGCAGCGGACGCGACGCGACCTCCTCCGGCGCAGAGACGCTCGAGTGGACGAACACGAGTGGCGCGACGAACGAGGTCTTCGTGTACCTCGACAGCTTCGAGCTCGGCGGCCCGCAGACCTTCGAGCTCGATCTCTTCGTCGAGTGAGCGGGTCGACCCGATTCGCGCTTCACGGGGCCGCGAGCGCGGCCGCCATCGCGACGCGGTGCTCCTTCCGCCACGGCGGTCCGATCCGTCGCCCGACCTCGGCGAGCAGCGGCGCCACGTCGCGACCGAGCGCACGTGTCGCGTCGTCCAACACCCGTTTCGGCTCGTACCAGCTCACCCGCCACCCACGCGCCACCGCCGCCTCGCCGAGCGCGCTCCGATACATCACCCAGTCCGCCACGCACATCGCGCGGTAGCTCGTGATTCGCTCCGCCACCGTGGGCGGAAGCGTCGGCAACGCGCGGAGCGCGATCCCCTCGATCGAGCCCACCGATCGCTCGAGCGCCTCGAGCGCGACGCGCGCGTGGTGCTCCGCCGACGCGCGCACTTTCTCCACGAGCGCGACGGCATCGTCGAGCGCGAGCTTCTGCCCTTCGTGGTGGTGCGGCATCTTCGGGAGCGCCGCGTCGACCAGCACGACCTCGCGCCGATCCACGAGCGCGCCGTCGCGCACCGTGACGAGCAGCGCGTACCCCGCGTGGTCGAACGCGCCGACAAACGTACCCATCGCGGCAGTGTCCATGCTCCCGGCCGCGCACGAAAGCGCGGCGCGCCGACCTCGCACGTCCCGTCGACCGCGCCCCCGCCGCCGGGATACGTTGCGCGGATGCGAGCTTCCTTCGCGGCCGTCTTCGCGTCGCTCTTCCTCGTCTCGTGCACGACCGATCCCGCGGTCGGCGACACCGAGGCGCTCTTCGTCGTCCCGCGCGACGGCACCGAGCCGTTCTTCTCGCTGCCGTGGCCGAGCGATCTTCGGCTCACGCCCGAAGGCAACGTCGACGCGCGGACCTTCCCCGGCGCGGCGTCGAACCCGATCCTCGAGAACTACACCGAGCTCATCGCGTCGCGCATCGACGGCTACTCGATCAGCGCGCCCGTCTACTTCGCGTTCTCCGCCGCCATCGACGAGACCACTCTGCCCTCCGACGCCGAGGCTTCGCTCGGCGACGACGCGAGCGTGTTCGTGGTCGCGATCGATCCCGAGAGCCCGGACTACGGCACACGGCATCCGGTGGAGATGCACTATTGGGATCCCGCGACGCGTTGGTGGCCCGGGCACGCTCTCGCGGTGCGGCCCGTGTTCGGCATCCCGTTCCGCGAGCGCACGACCTACGCCGCGGTGGTGACGCGGCGCGTGCGCGACGCCGAGGGTGCGACGCTCCGCCGGAGCGCGGACCTCGACGCCGTCCTCGGCGGCGGCGGTGACGACGCGATCCAAGCCGCGCGCGCGCTGCACGCGCCCGCGCTCACGACGCTCGGCGAGATGGGCGTGCCGGCCGACGACGTGATCTCGCTCGCGGTCTTCACGACGCAGACGGTGACCGAGCCGCTCTACCGCACGCGCGACTGGCTCGTGGGACAACCGGCTCCCGAGATCGGCGCGCTGCGAAACCTCCGCACGAACGACGACTACGTGATGCTCGGCGGCACGTACCGCTCCCCGAGCTTCCAGTCGGGCGAGCTCCCCTTCGTCACCGAAGGCGGCGAGATCCTCTTCGACGACGCGGGCGATCCGATCGTGCAGGAGACACTCGACCTGCGCTTCGCGCTCAGCCTCCCGCGCACCGCGCCACCTCCGGGCGGTTTCCCGATCTTGCTCTACGCGCACGGCACCGGCGGCGACTACCTCACCTTCGAGCGCGAGGGGCTCGCGACCGACTTCGCGCGCATCGGCGTCGCGGTGATGGGTGTCGATCAGATCCACCACGGCCCGCGCAACCCGAGCACCGCTGCGACGGAGATCCTCGTCTTCAACTTCCTCAACCCGCTCGCGTTCCGCGACAACGCGCGCCAGTCCGCGCTCGACCTCGTGCAGCAAGCGCGCGTCGCGGAGGTGCTCGAGGTCCCGGCCGAGCTCGCAGGCGGAGCGACGGCCCGCTTCGACGCCTCGCGCATGCTCTTCATGGGGCACAGCCAAGGCGGCTTGAACGGACCGATCTTCCTCGGCATCGACGATCACGTGAAGGCCGCCGTCCTGAGCGGCGCGGGTGGGCAGCTCTCGATCGCGCTGGTCGAGAAGACCGAGCCGGTGAGCATCCCCGGCCTCGTCGCGTCGCTGCTGCGCGTCTCGAGCCCCGAAGCCGAGCACCTCGTCTACGAGCACCCGATCCACGCGCTCTTGCAGATCTGGACCGACGTTTCCGATCCCACGCACTACGTCGCGCAGCTCTTCCACGAGCCGCGCGAAGGTTTCGCACCCAAGCACGTGCTGCAGACCGAAGGCATCACGGATCCGTACACACCGGCCGCGTCGATGGAGGCGCTCGCGACCGCCGCCCGCATCCCGCTCCTCGGTCCCGAGCTGCGACCGGTCCCCGGCCTCGCGATCCAAGGCGCACCACGCGGGGAGCTGCCGGCGAGCGCGAACGTCGCAGGCGGCGCCGCGACCGCGGGCCTCTTGCAGTTCGACGGTGGCCACTTCGTCGCCTTCGACACCCCCGTCACCACGCGGCTCGTCTCGTTCTTCGAGAGCTACCTGCGCGACGGAGTCCCGACGATCGAATGACCTCGCGACCGTGGTCGTGGGCGTGGTCGTGAGTGGCGCGTGAGCGACGACGTCGACGTGTCCCGCGCCGATCGACGCGCGAACACACACGCATCACCTCACGGAAACGCGAACGGGAACGAAACCGTGAAGAACCCGCTCGGGCTCTGGAAGGGCGCGAGCCGGAGCCGACGCACTTCGCGTCCGATACACGACGCCGTCGCGGTCTCGACGCCGGTCACGCTCACCGCGACCACGCGGCCGTCGTTGCCGATCTCGACGCGCGCCGTCGCGCGGGCGGGCGAGCCCGGATGACACGCGCGCACCTGAGACGCGACCTCGCGCATCGCCGCGAGCACCTCTGCTCGGTCCGGCCCCGTGCGGCTCGGATCGACGGCGCCCGTGGGCGCGATCTCGATCGGCGCGGGCTCCGGTGACACCTCCGTGGGCGGCGGCTCCGGCTCCGGAGCGACGGCCAGCTCCGGCGTCGCTCGTTCGCTCACCGGCATCGGCCGCGTCACCGTGCCGCGGTTCAAGCGCTCGACGCCGCCGATCGCGTCCTCGCTGGCGCGCAGGATCTGATACGTGACGGTGCTCGTCGCGTCGTCGCGCCCGACCCCACGTCCGTCCGCGGTCGAGAACCCCGACGTGCAGAGATTCACGAACGTCGGCTCCCACGCGCAGAACTGCACGTGCGCCACCACGCCCGGCACGCCCTGCTGCACCGACAGGTCGTTCGGATCCTCGTACGCCCAGCCGGTCGGGCAGAGGCGGCTCAAGCGGAACCACGACATGCGGCCCCATCCGTGCGCCGACGCGACCACCGCGACGCACTCGCCGGCGGCGAGCTCGACGCCGTCGAGACGGACGTTGGAGCTCCCGTAGGTCGACCCGGTGAGCGGTCGCGTCTGCGGTGGGGTCGTCTCCTCGAAGCCGAGCTCCCGCGCGACCGCCACCTCTCGCGCGAGAGCTTCGCGGGCGAGCTCGATCGGCACCGGGCGCGCGACGCGCGTGGACCGAAAGCCGTACGCGCCGAGCACCCCGGCGACGAGCGCGATCACGAGCGCGAAGATCAACGGTCGCACGACCCGAGGCTCGCCCGCCGAGCGCACGCGAGGCAAGCGCGCTCCACCGAGCTCGAACGCTCGCGTGCAACCTCACGTGACGGCGTCCTCCAGGACGCGAGGCGCCGTACCGCGACGAGCAGTCCGCGAATGGCCGACGCGCGCGACGTCACTCCTCGCTCTGCCGCTTCTTTCGCGGATTCTCCGGGACCCCGTTCGGCGTCCCGAGCTCGTCGCCCTCGCGCATCGCGGCCGCGGTCGCGCTCGCCCACGCGTGGTAGTCGCCTGCCTCCACGTGCGCGCGCGCCTCCGCCACGAGCTCGCCGTAGAACCAGAGGTTGTGCTGCGTGAGCAGGCGGTGCCCGAGGATCTCGTTGGCGCGCGTCAGATGTCGCAAGTAAGCGCGCGTGTACTTCGCGCACGCCGGGCACCCGCAGCGATCGCAGATCGGCGCCTCGTCGTCGGTGTGCCTCGCCTGCCGCAGGTTCACCCGGCCGTGCCAGGTCAACGCCTGCCCGTTGCGCGCGTTGCGCGTCGGGAGCACGCAGTCGAAGAGGTCGACGCCCGCGCCGATCGCGTGCAGCAGGTCGTAGGGCGTGCCGACGCCCATCAGGTAGCGCGGCTTGTGGGCCGGCATCTCGTGCGCGACCCGATCGAGCAGGTCGTACATCACCGGGATCGGCTCGCCCACGGAGAACCCGCCGAGCGCGACACCGTCCACCGGCAACGACGCGATGTCGGAGAGATGCGCTTTGCGCAGATCCTCGAAGGTCCCGCCCTGCACGATGCCGAAGCGCGCTTGTCCCGGCGCGGGCTCGCACGCGAGCGAGCGCTTCGCCCACTTCGTCGTGAGCGCCATCGTCTTCTCGATCTCCTCGCGGCCCGCGCCACCGGGCGGGCACACGTCGAGCACCATCGCGACGTCGGCCGCGAGGTCGCGCTGCACCTTCATCGAGACCTCGGGGGTCATGCGCTGGATCGCGCCGTCGAGGTGCGACTTGAAGGTGACTCCGTCCTCGTCGATCTTGCGCAGCGCAGCGAGGCTGAAGACCTGGAAGCCGCCGCTGTCGGTGAGCATCGCGTGCGGCCAGCGCATGAAGCGCGGCACGCCGCCGAGCTTCGCCACGAGCTCCGAGCCCGGTCGGAGCCAGAGGTGGTAGGTGTTCGCGAGGATGATGCGTGCGCCCGTCGCCTCGACCTCCTCGGGCGCGAGGCTCTTCACCGTCGCGTGCGTGCCGACGGGCATGAAGGTCGGGGTCTCGATGGTGGCGCGCGGCGTCACGAAGCGCCCGCGGCGCGCGTGGCCGCTGGTCGCGAGCAGATCGAAGGAGAATCCGGAAGTCGGTAGCGTCATGACGTCTCGAAGCGGCACACGAACGAAGAGATTCGACGACGGTCAAAAGAACATCGACGAGCGATTCAAACGCGAATTCCACGAATCAACGAGGCGTCACCGTAGCTGAAGAAGCGGTAACGCTCGCGCACCGCGTGTGCGTAGGCCGCGCGCATCGTGGCCTCGCCGCCGAGCGCGTACACCAGCGCGATCAAGGTCGACCGCGGCAAGTGGAAGTTCGTGACGAGGTGATCGACGACCTTCGCCTGGTAGGGCGGCCGCAGGAAGATGCCCGTGCGCCCTTCCCCCGGTCGCACGCGATCTCCGTCCGCCACCGACTCCAGCGTGCGCGTCACCGTCGTGCCGACCGCGACCACCGCGCGCCCTTCGCGCCGCGCCGCGTCGATCGCCGCCGCGCACGCGTCGCTCACCGCGAAGCGCTCTTCGTGCATCACGTGATCCTCGAGCCGCTCGGCCTTCACGGGGCGAAACGTGCCGGGCCCGACGTGCAGCGTGAGCTCCGCGAAGGAGTGGCCGGCCGCCTCCATCGCCGCGACCACCCGCGGCGTGAAGTGCAGGCTCGCGGTCGGCGCCGCCACCGAGCCGGTCTCTCGCGCGAAGATGGTCTGGTAGCGCTCGCGATCGCTCGCGTCGGGCGCGCGCTTCACGTATGGCGGCAGCGGCATCTCGCCGGCGCGTTCGAGCGCGGATGCGACGTCGCGCTCCCGTGGAACCAGCCGCACCACGACGTAGCCTTCGTCGCGCTTCTCCAGGATCTCGCCGTCGAGCTCCGCGAAGCGCGCGGTGCTACCGACCTTGAGCCCCTTCGAGGTGCGCCCGAGCGCGAGCCAACGCTCCGCCCGCGCCTCACCCTCCCGAGCCGCTTCGATCTCCAGCCGCTCGACGAGCAGCAGCTCGAGCGCGCCACCGCTCGGCTTGTGACCGTGCAGCCGCGCCGGCAGCACGCGCGTGTCGTTCACCACGAAGAGCGAGGGCGGGAGCATCGAGGGCAAGTCCACGAACTTCGCGTCGAGCAGACGCGCCGCGTTCGCGTCGATCACGAGCAGACGCGACGCGTCGCGCTCCGGCAGCGGCGCCTGCGCGATCAGCTCCTCGGGCAGCTCGAAGTCGAGGTCCGCGGTCTCCATGGGCGGCGGAGCTTGATCGCTCGGCGCGCTCGGCGCACGTCATCCCGCTCGCGAAACCTTCGGGCCGCGGAAGCCAATGTGAATCACGACGCTGGTCGTGACGTCGCACGCCCCTCCTTCCTCGCCTCGCACGGCGCGCACGCTCACGCGCGCCGATGCGGCATACTGCACACCGATGTCCCGAAGCCTTCTCGCCCTCGCCCTCGTCGTCGCCTCGCCCACCCTCGCGCAAGCGCCGACCCACGAAGGTCGCTGGGTGGTGGTCGACGCGAGCCGGGCCGGTGAGGCGCGCGACGCGGCGGTCGAGGACGTCGTGGAGGACATGAACTTCATCGCGCGCCCGATCGCGCGGCGCCGGCTCCGCGAGGGCCTGCCGATCCATCGCGCGATCGAGCTGCGCCGCGAAGGTGAGCGCCTGCGCGTGAAGGTCGGCACGTTCTACGACCTCGCCGCGCCGGTCGACGACTCACGCCATCCGATCACCGACGCGCTCGGCACGGAGCTCAGCGCGCGCCAGCGTTGGGATGGGAACACGTTGATCCAGCGCTACTCGAACGAAGACGCGACGCTCACCTTGAAGCTGCGTTTCTCGGAGGACGGCTCGACGCTGCGCTTCGAGACCCGCATCCACGCCGAGCGGCTTCCGAGCGACGTCGTGTTCTCGGTCGCGTACCGACGCGCGAGCTGATCGAGCGAGCTCGATCTCGGCTCGGCCTGGCGCTCGGTCTCGCAACGCGCCGCCTCGAGCCAGGTACGCGATGGCGCGAAACCTTGTGCGTCGTCGTGCATCGCGACAGAGTGACGACCGTGAACCCCGTGCATCGCGAGCATCGCGTGTTCCCCCGTCGCGCGTTCGAGGTCTTCGAAGCCCTCGTCGACGGCGCCTGGCTCGGCATCGACGTGCCACTCCACCAGCGCGGCGCGAGCTGGAACGACGTGCACGGCGGCGGTCGTGTGCTCCACGTGGATCCACCCAAATCGCTCACCCTCGGCCTCGTGCGCGATGGCGTCGAGACCAAGGTCTTCCTCGTGCTCGTGGACGGCCCCGAAGGCACCACGCTCGATCTGCTGCATTCGCTCTTCGAGACGAGCGAAGCCCGTGACGCCGAGGCCCCAGGTTGGCGCGAGCGGCTGGCGCGCTTGGAGGAGCGGTTGCGATGACGCTCACACGATCGATGGGACTCCTCGCGCTCGTGTGCGGGCTCGCTTGCGCGGACGACGGTGGCTTCGCGCTCGACGCGTCGATCCCCGGACGTGACGTGGGTGCGCGGGACGCGAGCCCCGCCGACGACGACGCGAGCGCGCCGCGCGACGCTGACGCGAACGACGCGAGTGAGCTCCCCACGGACGCGAACGCAGACACCGACGATGCGGGCACAGACACCGACGATGCGGGCACCGTCGGCACCGAAGCCGGCCCGTGGACGCCCCCGCCGCGCGCGCCGCTCGTCCCCGAGCGCGATCGTTTCGCCTCGAACACCTTCACCCTCGGCGGCCAGACCGCGGTCTTCCACGACGAAGGCCACGCGGGTGGCGTCTTCCACACCTACGACGCGTTCTCCGCGTGCGGTGCGCCGCGTCGCGTGCACGTCTTCCTGCCGCGCGACTACGCGGAGGGCAGCACGCGCTTGCCTGTCGTCTACTTCAACGACGGCAACACCACGTTCTGGCCTGGCGGCGTCTCCCCCGACGCGTGGGAGGCGGCGCGCGCAGTCAGCGATCTGCGCGCCGCCGATCGCGTCGAGCCCGTGGTGCTCGTCGCGATTCATCCGATCGAGCGCGAGCGCGAGTACACCCACGCCGAGTGGCTCCCCGGCCGAAGCTGCTGCGGCGTCTCCGACTACGCGCGCAGCCTCGCCACCTGCTTCAAGCCCTTCGTCGACACCCACTACCGCACCGCCCCATCACGGGCCGCGATCGTCGGCTCCTCGCACGGCGGCCTCGCGGCCTTCTTCACCCTCACGCGCCACCCGGAGACCTTCTCCTTCGCGGCCGCGCTGAGCCCGAGCTTCTGGGCCGGCCTCGACTCGCGCAGCGACGGAGCGGTCGGCGACGGCACGCTCGCGGAGAGCGCGCTCGTCACCCCCGTCCGCGCGCTGCTCGCGAGCGACGCCCGACCGCGCCTCTGGATCGATTGGGGTCTCGTGCGCGAGGGCGGCGCGCACAATGCGATCATCGAGCGCCTCGCGACCGACCGAGGCCGCGAGATGGTCACGCTGCTCGAAGAGCTCGGCTACGACGCGACGAAGCTGACGTGGCTCGAAGATCCGGAAGGTGCGCACGACGAAGCGTCGTGGGCGCGTCGGTTGCCGCGCGTGCTCGAGCAGTTCGTCGGCTTGGCGCGGTAGTTTCGCGGAATCCGCTTCGCCTCGCACGATTCCACTTCGATGCGGCGGCGCGGCACGATCGTTTCACCGAGCTCCGCTTTGCCGCGACTCGCGTGGGTCGGCGACGCTCAGAGATCGACCTGCTTCACCGCGAGCGCGTCGACGTCCTCGCCGAGGAAACGCGACGCCACCTCCGCGAATCGATCGGGCAGATCGGTCACGAGCATCTCCAGGCCGCCCGGCCCCGTCGCGCGCAGCTCGCGCTCGGTGAGCATCGTCGCGAGCTCGGCCGCCGTCGCCTCCGCGCCGTCCGCGAGCCGCAGGCCTCCCTCGAAGAGCCGCGCGCCCACGTCCTCGATCACCGGGCGCAGCAGCGGGTAGTGCGTGCAGCCGAGCACCACCGCATCGACCCCCACGTCCGCAAGCGGCTGCAGATACCGCTCCACCGCGCGCTCCGGAACCTCGCCGGTGATCCAGCCTTCTTCGGCGAGCGGAACGAGCAGCGGCGCGGCTTGTCCGAACACCTCGACGCGCGAGCGGATCGAGGCGACCGCGCGCACGTACGCGCCGGACGCGATGGTGCCGCGGGTCGCGATCACGCCGAGCTTGCCCTTGCGCGTCGCCGCCACGCCCGCGCGCGCCCCCGGCCCGATCACGCCGATCACCGGCAGATCGAGCTCCACCCGCAGCATGTCGAGCGCCACCGCGCTCACGGTGTTGCACGCGACGACCAGCGCCTTGATCCCACGCTTCTCGAGGTGCGCCGCGCAGGTGCGCGCGTAGCGGATCACCGTGTGCGCGCTGCGCGTCCCGTAGGGCACCCGCGCGGTGTCCCCGAGGTACACGAGCCGCTCGTTCGGCAGCGCGGCGCGGATCGCTCGCGCGACGGTGAGCCCTCCGAGACCCGAATCGAAGACCCCGATGGCGGCGTTGGCGTCCACGCCCTCGTCATGCCCTCGCGCCCGTCCGGCGGCAAGCTTTCGACCGCGTCAGGTCGCGCGCGACGTCGCCCCACGTCACCCACACACACCGCGCTCGCACGCGCCGCTCACGCACTGCCGATCGTCGGCGCAGCGCGCGCCGGAGCCGAAACGCGGCAGGCACACGTTTCCGTCGAGCAGCGGCTGGCAGTAGTTCACGAACGAGCCCTGCGTGTTGCAGTCGCGGTCGGTGCGGCAGGCCTTCGTGCAGATGCGGACGTCGCCGTCGCCGGTGCGGAAGGTCTCGCACGAGAGCCCGTCGCCACACACGTACGCGTCGCTCTCGGGTGTGGTGCACAAGAAGCCGATGCCCGAGCGTGTGACGCAGAGACCGCTATCGCCCGCTTCGGGATCGCACTCGAACGTCAGCGACGACACCACCGACGCGAGGCTCGAGAGCCCCTCGCAGCCGCCCGCGAGCCGCGCCGCCGCGTCGCAGTCGAGCGTGCATTGTCTGCCCGCCGCGCCGGTGTCGAGGCAGCGCCCGAGCAGACAGTTCGTGTCGTCGTCACACGGGACCCCGTAGAGCCCGGGGAAACAGAGCACCTCGGAGTCGTCCGAGACGACCGCGCTCTGCAAGAGACAC
This sequence comes from uncultured Sandaracinus sp., assembly GCA_937982655.1. Taxonomy (GTDB): domain Bacteria; phylum Myxococcota_A; class Polyangia; order Polyangiales; family Houyiibacteriaceae; genus JACKEH01. The sequence goes on along the minus strand of CALJLK010000475.1, from coordinate 4,808 downwards.
CCGAAGCCGGGCGGGCAGCGCGTGTCGGGCGGCTGACAGGTCGCGACGCAGAGCGGTGTGCCGTCCTCGAGGCGAACCTCCTGCGAGCGCGAGGGACAGCCGTCCTCCGGGTCCGGGGCCGGCACGCAATAGAAGCCGTTGCTCTCCGGATCGTCCGGTCCGAGCCCCACGAGCTCCGCGAGGCAGACCTCTCCGGGCAGACAATCGTTCGAACCGCGGCACGTCCGCACCGGATAACAAACACCTTCGTCGCGCTCCGCGCTCGTGCGAACACACGCGAAGTCCGCGCTCGGACAATCCGAGCTCGTCCCGTCGTCGCGGAGCCGACAACCACGCAAACAGAGAGCGTCGTCGCCTTGCACCGTGCAGATTCCGTCACAGCTCATCGCGCCGCACTCGGGCGCGCAGAAGTCCTCCGCGTACGGAGTCCCGCGCACGCAGCCCCAACCGTCGCCGCAGTCGCGCGGCCCCTCGCAGGGGAAGAGGCGCTCGTCGAGGAAGCCGTCCTCGACCGTGCAGGCCGCGAGGCCCGCGAGGAGCAGGAGCGCGACTCGTCCGATCGCTCGTGCGACGCGGGCGATCATCGCCGCACCTCGAACGACGCCAACGCGCCTCCCTCGATCGGCACCAGCGCGACGCCCTCGTCTCGTCCACGCCACGCGAGCACTGCCGTCACCGCCGCCGTCGCGAGCGCGGCCGAGCCCACGACCATGCCCACGTTCGCGATGCGCGCGTCGCGTCGACGGTCCGCCACCTGCGCGAGCGCCTCCGCGCGCGTGACGCCTTCGTCGACCTCGCGCTGCGAGCGAACGCCGAGCCCGAGCGCGAGCGCCCCCGCTCCCACCGCGACGCCGCCGGACGCGAGCGCGATCACCGTCCACGGCGCGCGGCGCTCTTCGACGGGCCGCTGCGCGTCGGGCGGGGGCGGTGGTGCGATCGACGCGAGCGCCACGTCCACGTCACGACGCTCACCCGCCGCGAGCTCGAGCGATCGCTCGACGCTCACGAACCCCTCCGCCCGAACCTCCAGGCGATGCACGCCCGGCGACAGCTCGATCGCGTCGGACGTCGCGACCGCCGCGCCGTCGATGAGCACCGTCGCGTGGGGCGGCTCGACCGTGAGCACCACCCGCGCGGAGGCTGGCGCCGTCTCTTCGGAGGTGGCGAGCGCGGCGAGCATCGCGTCCGCGAGCGCGCCGACCTCGTCCGCGTCGACCTCGCGAAACACGTGCGCGAGCCGAACGCCGGTGCGGGGATCGAAGCGCCCGAGATCGAACGCGAAGCCACCCTCACGGCGCCCGAGGGTCACCGCGACGAGCTCCCCGAGCCCGAGCTGCACCCCGAGCTGCCCGAGACACGCGGGCGCCGCGAGACATCCGAGCGACGCCGCGTCGTCGTGCCCGAGCGCGGCTTGAATCTCTTCTTTGCCGACCAGCCGCAGCGCGTCACGTCCCGCGATGGCGGCGAGCAACACCTCGCCGAGCCCCTCCGCGAGCGCCGCATCCGCGGGCGAGACCGCGAGCACCATCACGCCGACGCGCGGGCGGTTCGGTGAGCCGGCTGGTTCGACGTCCCCGCTCGAAGCCTCCGCCGTCGAGGGATCCCCGCTCGGGGACTGCGCAGCGCTCGACGCTTCGTCGTCCGAGGCGGCGTCGGCGGGATCCACGGGTGCCTGCGCGTAGGCCGGCATCGCCCACGCCAGCCAGACCGCGAAGACCGACATGCGTCGCACCCGGCGAGTCTACGCGTCGTGTCCGATGTGGTCGAACCCCCTCGGCACCGCGGCAGCAGGCGCAAGAAGCGAGGAGCCCCGACGGTCGGTCCACGTCCTGGTTCCACCGACCCCGCTCGACTCCCGCCACGGGGACCGCGATACTGTCCCGGATGGCCACGCGGCGGGTGTTGGTCCTCGTGGACGACGAGGTGCTGCGGGCGTCGCTCACGTCGACGCTCGAGGCGCACGGCTTTCCGTCGCTCGGACGCCCCACCGCCGATGCGGGCCTCTCCGCCATCACCGACGGAGGTGGAGTCGCGCTGCTCGGTGGTTCCACGCCCGAACGCACCCTCGAAGCCCTGCGCGAGCTTCGGCGCGAGGCGAGCCTGACCACGTTGCCCGTCGTCCTCGTCGCGCCCGACCAGCACGTGCAGGCGCTCTTCCCGACCGCGTTCGAGCAAGGCGCCGACGATCTCCTGCGCACGCCCTACCAGACCGCGGAGCTCCTGGCGCGCGTGAGCGCCCGGTTCCGGCAGCGTGGCCAAGTCGACGCGCTCGCCGACGACAAACACGACGCGGAGGTCATGCTCGAGCTCACGCAGGCCCTCGCCTCGTCGCTCGACTTCCGCGAGATCCTCTACACCGTCGTGCGCCGCATCGCGGACGTCGTGCAGATGGCGCGCGTGTCGATCGTGCTCGCGCCCGAGCCCGATCAGGGCGACGTCGGCTACGTGGTGGTCGCCAGCGACGACGAGCGGCTCTCGAACCTTCGCCTCGACCTCACGAAGTACCCGGAGATCCGGCAGGTCCTACGCACGCGCGAGGTGCTGACGATCCGCGACGCGCGCACCCACCCGGTGCTCGACGGCGTGCGGCACGACGTCGGTCAATCCGAGTACGCCTCGATGAGTCTCCTGCCGATCGTGTGGGAGCAACAGGCGATCGGCGTGCTCTTCCTGCGCGCGCCCGCCGAGCGCGGCGAGCTCTCTCCGCGCGAGCTCCACCTCTGCCGCGTGCTCGCGAGCGCCACCGCGGTCGCGCTGCGCAACGCGCGCGTGATGCAGTCGCTCCGCGATCACACGCAGCAGATCACCTTCGCGCGCTTCGAGGCCGAGCGGCGCCTGCGCGAGCTCAAGCGCTACGCGGATCTCTTCGCCTCCGCCGCGGAAGGCATCGCGGTGGCCGACGTCGACGGTCGCCTGCTCTTCGCGAACCCACGCGCGTACGAGATCGTCGGCTCCGACGAAGAAGATCTCCGCGGCACGGATCTGCTCTCGAGCATCCACCCCGAGGACGTCGATCGCGTCCGCATGCTCTGGTCCGGCTTCGCGCGCGGCGAGTACCCACGCGGCGTCGACATCCGTCTGCGCCACGCGGACGGAGACTACATCGTCTGCAGTTGCAGCTTCGCGTCGCTCGCGGACGGCGAAGGCGCGGTGCTCGTGTCGTTCCAGGACGTCACCGAGCAGCGCCGCACCGAGGCCGAGTTCGTCAAGACGATGGAGTTCCTCGAGTCGCTCATCGACGCGAGCGTGGACGGCATCGTCGCCTCCGACATGGAGGGCAACATCATCCTCTTCAACCAAGGCGCCGAGCGCATCTACGGCTGGCGCGCGGAAGAGGTCGTCGGCCGCATGAGCGTGCAGCAGCTCTACCCGGGCGATGGCGCGCGCGAGGTGATGACGAAGCTCAAGAGCGACAAGTACGGGGGTCCCGGTCGCCTCTCGCCGACGCAGCTCGAAGCGGTCGGCAAGAACGGCGAGCGCATCCCGATCCGGCTCTCGGCCTCGATGATCTACGAGCGCGGCGAGCCGGTCGCGACGTTCGGGATCTTCACGGACCTCCGCGAGAAGCTGCGCGTCGAGGAGCGCCTCGCGGAAGCGCAGCAGAAGCTCGCGTCGACGGAGCGGCAGGCGCTGATCGCCGAGCTCGCGGGCACCGCGGCGCACGAGCTCAACCAGCCACTCACGAGCGTGATGGCCTACGCGGAGCTGCTCAAGCGACGGCTCGAGGCCGGGACCGCCGAGCATCGCGCGGCGGAGATCATGGTCCGCGAGGCCGAACGCATGGCGGACATCGTCAAGAAGATCGGAAAGATGACCAAGTACGAGACCAAGAGTTACGTGGGTCGTCAGCGGATCCTCGACCTCGACAAGAGCGCGGAGGACGAAGCCGAAGAGTGAGCGGGCACGTGCCTACGGCACGGCCACACCGCGCGACTTCGGGGGAGGTCGCGGAGCACGAAGAAGCGGAGCGCGCCGAGGGCGCCGAACGGATCGGGCAGTGCGGGGGAGTGGGATCGGGACGAGTTGAGCGACGACGAGCGAGCCAGCCGAAGAGGCCAGACGGTGTCACCCGAAGCGGGCCCACACGAGATGGGTCGCGAGACGGAGCTTCGCGAATCGGGGCAGCGTGAGAGTTGGGAGACCCGTGATTCGGGCGCGGTCCCCCTGCCTCCGTCGCGGCGTCGCGCGCGCGTGTCGGAGATCACCACCGGCGAGCTCGATCGCCGCGAGATCCAGCGAGGCATCTTCGCCGCGACCGGACCGAAGCCCGCGACCCTGGCCGATCTCTCCGCGATCACGACCGCGCTCGCGCGTGAGCTGGACCCGACGGCCGACGAAGAAGAGCAGCTCGCGATCGCGCTCGCCCACTGGACCTCGCGCCTCCCCGGCCGTCGCTTCGTGGTGCGGCTCGTGGACCGCGAGGCACGCGCGGTCGATCTGGTGCGCACCACCTCGACGCTGCTTCGCGCGGCCGAGTACGTACGTGTGACGTCGGCGGCCCTCGCACGCGCGGGGCTCGATGCCACGCAGGCGAACGAGCTCGGCATCGACGTCGTCTCCGACTACGAGAGCGACTTCTTCACCGGGTCGTCGGGGTCAGCCGACGACTTCGCGGTCGGCGTCGACGGCTGTGACGCGTGCCTCGTGGTCGACGGAAGCTTGCTCGGCGTGGTGGGTCTCGAGCTCGCGACTGCGCACCCCCTCCCGCCCGGCGATCCGGAGCTGCTCGACGTCCTCGCATGTCAGCTCGCCGCCACCTTGCAGCGCGCGCGGGTGCGACACGAGGCGTCGCACCTCAGCGGCTACCT
>CALJLK010000474.1 GCA_937982655.1 uncultured Sandaracinus sp. | reverse complement strand
TCGGGCCACGCGTGAGCGTGGAGCCGATGAACGCAGTGAGCGTAGGCTCGTGGGAGGGGTTCGAGGCTTCCTGGGGGCGGGGCTGGCGACAGCCCCTCGAGGGAAGCAGGTCAGCCGAGATCGTGTCCGTCGATCGGCGCGAGGTGATCGACGGGCCCGATGCCTCTTCCGATGCCACCCGCGCGTCGGAGGGCTTCGGTGAGCCACGCCTTCGCGAGCTCGATCGCTTCGGGCAACGTCGAGCCTCGCGCGAGGCGGGCGGTGATCGCGGCCGAGAACGTGCAGCCGGTGCCGTGCGTGTGCGGCGTGTCCACACGCGGCGCGACGAAACGCTCGATGCCGTCGGGCGTGACGAGCAGGTCGACCGCGCCCTCGCTCGCGAGGTGTCCGCCCTTGACGAGCACGGCGCGCGCGCCGAGGTCGAGCAACGCACGGCCCGCGTCCTCGCCCTGTGCGAGCGTCTCCACGACGCGACCGGTGAGCGCCGCCGCTTCGTGGGCGTTCGGGGTGACCACCGATGCGACACGAAGGAGCGCTCCGAACGCCGCGCGGGCTTCGTCGCCCATGAGCGGCGCACCGTGCTTGCTGATCATCACGGGATCGACGACGAGCGGAAACGTGAAGTCGCGCGCGGCGTCGGCCACCGCGAGCAGCACCTCCGCGCTGCCGAGCGCGCCCGTCTTCGCGGCGTGCGGCGGCACGTCCTCGAGCACCGCAGCGAGCTGCTCGCGCACGAGGCCCGCGTCCATCACCTCCACGCGCGACACGCGCTGCGTGTTCTGCACCGTGAGCAGCGTGATCACGCTCGTGCCGTACACGCCGTGCCGGTGAAAGGTCTTGAGGTCGGCCTGGATGCCCGCTCCGCCCGAGGGATCGGAGCCCGCGATGGTCAACGCGACGAAGCTCATCGCGCGAGCGTGCGACGAGCGGCGAGCGGATGCACGCGCGGTGACGCGCTCGAGCTCACGGCGCTGGAGCGGACGACGAATCCAGGGTCGGCGTCGCCGTCTCGGACTCCGTCACCGTCTCGGACTCCGTCACCGTCTCGGACTCCGTCACCGTCTCGGACTCCGTCGCCGTCTCGGACTCCGTCGCCGTCTCGGACTCCGTCGCCGTCTCGGTCCCATTCTCGGTCCCCGTCTCCGACTCCGTCGCCGTCTCGGGCGATGCCTGCGACTCCGGCGCCGTCTCCGACGTATCCGTCTCCACCCACTCGGTCGGGCGGGCGGCCTGCGGATCCCCCGGCAGTCGGTATGTCACGGAGAGCGAGAGGAACCACGAGTCGACGTTGTACGACCCCGCGCAGCCGCCGCTCGCGGTGAGGATGAGCTGTCGACCCTCGCGCACCGTGCGCTCGTCCGCGGGTACGCAGAGCGCGCCGTTCGTCTCTTTGCGGTAGGCCGGGCCACCGCCCCAGCCGAACGCGAAGTCCACTTCGAGGCCCCCGAGGCGAACGCCCGCGCCACCGTACACGCCGAGCATCACCCCCGGAGGCGGCGAGAACGGCGTCAGCGTCTCTGGCGAAGATGCGGAGTTCGCCACGGTCATTCCTACACGAATCGGGAAGCGTGGGCGGGCCCAGAGCTCCGCCGCGAGGCCACCCAGATAAACGTTCTTCCACTGGAACTCGGCCACGGTGTCCGGGACGATCGGGCCCCCATCCAGATCGAAGACCTGGCGCGCGTTCGCGCTGGCGTGGAGCTGCACGCGGAACTCCCCCGCGATCGTCAGGCGGTCGTTCCAGGTGGAGTATGCGAGGCCGACGCGCACCGCGTGGGGCACGTTCCAGCGCGTCGACGTGGGGATGTCCATGCCGCTCGCCTTGGTGATGCCGGACATGTCGACCCAGACCTTCGAGCGGTACGAAGCCGCGAGCGTGAGCTCGGGGATCGGACGGTACGAGACTCCGAGGAGCACGCCCGGGATGCCGAAACCGTCGAGCTCCTGTTCGGCTTGGTTCCACATGCCGAACGCCTCTTGGGTCGCGTTCACGGATTGACGGCCGTAGGGCATTCGAAGGGTGACGCCGACCGAGAGCACGTCGCGAATCAGCGTGATCTGGATGGGCACCGCGAGCTCCGCGATGAAGAGCGTGACCTCCTCGCTCACCGGCGGGTCGTAGACGACGTTCGATTCGTCCTCGGATCCGCAGTGGGTGGGATCGCCGTAGGTGATGCAGCCCACCGCGGGGAAGCCGCCGCCGAACCCGGTGTAGACGTACGCGCCGACGCCGAGCGAGAGCCGCTCGTGGACCCGCCCCACGCCGCCGACGAAGACGAGCGGCGCGTAGATGAGCCCGCTCTCCTGCTCGGTGCCGTGGCCCGCGAAGGGCGCGCGGAGGTTCACGAGCAACGAGGTCGCGACCGCGGTCACCGCGAAGCGCTCGATCTGATCGAGCTGCGCGGGGTTGTGGAAGAGCGCCGCTGCCGAGTCGACGGACGCCACCGCGACGCCGCCCATGCCGGTGATCCGCGCGTCGTAGGTCGCAGGTGGCTCCGGGTTCGCGCGCGCGATCCGAGGCGCGGCGATCACCAGCAAGGAAACGGCGCCGAGCAGCGCGACCTCAAGACTCCGTCCGACAGCACGGCGCATCACGCGCGCGAGACTAGTACGCGTGATCGACCCGCGAAACGCACCGACGTGAGCAGCCGTTCGCCGCCCGGCGAACCGTCCCGAGACGACCGCGAGCCGTCCCGAGCCGGACCCGAACCGTCGACACCAGGATGTCCCTGTCCTGCCGGGCGAAACGTGTCATGTCCGGCGCGTGGACGACCGAGCCCAACGCATCGTGGACACCGCCATCGAGCTCGCCGCGCGCGACGGCTATCACGCCGTCCGCCTGCGTGACGTCGCCGCCAAGGCGAAGGTCGCGCTGGGCACGGTGTACAAGCGCTTCAACTCCAAGGAGGAGATCCTCGTCGCGGCGCTGACGCGCGAAGGCGAGAACCTCCTCGCGCGGTTCACCGAGATGCCGAAGGGCGAGGACGCGGAGGCGCGGGTGGTCGCGTTCTTCGAGATCGCCACCGACAACTTCGTGCGCCGACCAAAGCTCGCGCGCGCGCTGCTCCGTGCTCTCGCGGGCGAGCGAATGGCCGCCCACGTCGCGTCCCTTCACGCGCTCTGCATCGGCATCCTCGTGGCGACGATCGAAGGGCGCAGCCCGCACGAGCCGAGCGCGTGGGGCGGCGACTCGGACGTCCGCGCGCGCGAGACCGCGTCGATCCTGCTGCAGGTCTGGTTCGCCGCGCTGGTGGGCTGGGCGGCGGGCGCACACGACCAAGCGGGTGTGGTGCTTCAGGTGCGGCGCGCGGCCAAGCGCCTCCTCTGACCGCCGACGTTCGCTCGCCTCGGCGCCGCGCCGATGGCGCACGCACGGACTGCGACGAACGGCGACTGCGTGCCGAGATGCGAGCGCGAGCTCGCGCCTACCGACACTCGGGCGGGATCTCGCGATCGAGGCTCGTGAGCCCCGCGCGGTACTCGCGCGCCATCTGGCTGCACGCGTCGGCCACGTCGCTCGACGCACGCGCGGCCGCGAGCGACTCGTCGCATGGCGTCGCGTCGTCGAAGAACGCGCGACAGCACGCCTCGGCGGCGCGGCACTCGGGGACGTCGGCGGTCGGCGTCGTCGGATCGACGCTCGGCCTCGTCCCGTTCGGCCTCGTCCCGTTCGGCGTCGTCCCGTTCGGAGTCGTCCCGTTCGGATCGGGGAGCACGGGCGTCGGAACGAGGGGTGGCGAGAAGCCGGAGGGTGTCGGTGTCGTACCGAGCGGTGTCGTCGTTCCGGGTGTCGTCGTCGGCCAAGTGCCGGCGCTGCCGGGCGTCGGTCCGAGGTTCCAGCGCGCGTTCTGCTGGGCGGACTGGCTGATGCACGCGTTGCAGAGCCCGCACGTGAGCGCGAAGACGAGCCCGAAGAGGAACGCGATGATGTTGAGCGTGAGGCCGAGCGTCGCGAACGTGTCGCTGTCGCCGTGCTGTTTCGCGCGCGACATGCCGACCCCGCCGAGCACGATGCCGAAGAGCGCGAGGAGCGGCGCGCCGAAGCTCAGCACCGACCCGACGTAGGGCACGAGCGAGGTGAGCATCCCCCCGAGCAGGAAGAAGAACGCGAGGATGGCGAGGATCGAGGAGGCGACGCCCATGGTGTCGTCGTTCGCCTTTGGGCCCGAGCTCGCGCTCGGACGTGAGAGGTGAGCTCCAAGTGAGCTCCAGGGAGGATCGCGGAGATCACCCCAGGACGAAAACGGAGAAGGAACGCGGGAGCCCACACGAACGCGGGTGAGTGACGGAGGCGCTCGAACGAACGCGCCCGGTCGGTGTACGCTTCGGGCGCGCTCGACGTTCCCGCGGGGCCTCCCGTCCAGGCTCGCGCCCCGCCCGCCGGCTTGACGCAGCGCGAAAAGTCCGGCATCGGAAGTTGTACTTCCAGCTACCAGCGAGGACCGTTCGCGACCCAGCCCGGCAGCCCACGCCCGGCGCGGGCCCGTGCGACCGGGCTCTCCACTCGTGAGCGGTCCCTCGACCGCGCTCCCCATGGCCGAACTCCCCGAAGACGACGTCGATCGCGTCAAGATGTCCGTGTTGGCCCGCCGCTCCGGCGTCCCCGCGGCGACCATCAAACACTACGTCCGCGAGGGCTTGCTCCCCGAGCCGTTCCGGACGAGCCGCAACATGGCGTACTACGACGCCTCGCTGGTGCCGCGCATCCAGGCGATCAAGGAGCTGCAGCGCACGCGCTTCCTTCCGCTGAAGGTGATCAAGGGCATCCTCGAAGAGGCCGAGGACAGTGGGCTCGAGCTCGCGGACGTCGTGCAGCGCGTGCTCGACAACAAGTCCGAGCAGGACTTCCGCAGCCGCGAGGCGGTGCTCGAAGCGGGCGTGCCTCGCGAGCAGCTCACGTTCTTCGAGAAGCTCGGCCTGGTGCGACCCGACGAGCAGGACGGCGTCGTCGGCTACCGCGGCGACGACCTCGAGCTCTTGCGCATCCTCGGCACCGCGCGCCGCGCGGGCATCACGCCGGAGATGTTGCCGCACACGATCCTCCAGCCGTACGTGAAGGCGGTCTATGACCTCGCGAAGCTCGAGCTCGAGCTCTTCGAGCAAGGCGTCGCGGTGGCGGCGGGATCGAACCTTCCGTCGATCGTGGAGGTCGCGACGGAGCTGAGCGAGCGCCTCGTGATGGTGCTGCGGCGGAAGATGCTCCAGCAGATCTTGGCGACGCGACCGCGCGACTCGCGCCCCCCGCCGCCCCCAGTGAGCGAGTCGAAGAGCGGAACGAAGACGAAGGTCGCGAAGACCGCGAACGGCTCCAAGCCCACCAAGCGAGCGCCGCGCTCGAGCTGACGCATCGAGTCAGCTTCCTTGAGGGTCTGTCGCCAGACCCTCCCCCACGGGGCATGAAGCCCCGAGGGGCCCCCTCCCACGAGCCTTCGCTCCCTTCGGTCGCTGCGCGCCGTCCGGTAGGGCGGCTTGCGAAATCGGCTGAGCTTCTTTTCAGACGCGGTCGGCACCGTGTCCGGGGTTTCGCGCTGGCCACTCGATGGCGGCGTACTAACGTGCGCCGGTCGACGCAGTGGCATCGGCGAAGTCTCCGTCGAGGGTGTTCGACGGTCGGCTCCGACGGTTGCAGTCGACGGAGGTGCAGTCGGTGAAGCGGATCGTGCTGACGGGTGGGCCGGGAGCGGGCAAAACCGCGATTCAACAGGTCGCGGTGCAAGCGTTTCCGGGGCGCCTCGTGGTGGTGCCGGAGGCCGCGACGATCTTGTTCGGCGGCGGCTTCCCGCGGTTGACCGACCTCCCCTCGCGGCGAACCTCGCAGCGCGCGATCTACCACGTTCAGCGCGAGCTCGAGCGTCTGCACGAGGGGATCGCCAACGGGTGCGCGCTTCTCTGCGATCGCGGCACCGTCGATGGCGCCGCGTACTGGCCGGGCGGCGATGGCGACGAGTTCTTCGCGGAGGTCGGCTCCTCGTGGGCGGACGAGCTCGCGCGTTATCACGCGGTGATCATCCTCGACGTGCCGACGTCGGCGCAGGGCTACGATCGCCGGAACCCGACCCGCATCGAGTCACCCGAAGAGGCCGCCGCGATCGGCGAGCGCATCTGCAACGCGTGGCGCGAGCATCCGCGCTGCGAGCGCGTGGGCGCCGCGCCGAGCTTCTGGGCGAAGATCCAGCGTTCGGTGGATCTGATCGGTCGAGCGCTCGAGACCTGAGCGTCACGCACGAAGCGCGGCGAGTGCGCGTCGGAAGTCCTCGGGCGGCTCCGCCTCGACGTGGACCTTCGCACCCGTGATCGGATGCACGAAGCCGAGGACGGCCGCGTGGAGCGCTTGCCGACCGAGCGCCTCGCCCGCCTCGCGCACGCGCGGATCGTTCGACGCGCGGCCGTAGACCGGATCGCCGAGGAGCGGAAAGCCCGCGTCGGCGAGGTGCACTCGGATCTGATGCGTACGACCCGTCTCGAGTCGACACTGCACGTACGTCGCGCCGTGCAGGGCTTCGCGCACGTGCACGTGCGTGACCGCGCGCTTGCCACGCACGACCTTGGAGGAGAAACGTTTGCGGTCGGTCGGGTGCCGACCGTGGAGGGTGTCGAAGGTGCGATCCGCGGGCAGCGCACCGAGCACGAGCGCGTCGTAGCGTCGCTCGACGTCGTGGCGTTGGAGGAGCGCGACGAGCCCGTCGCGCGTGCGCGCGCTCTTCGCGACGACCATCACGCCGCTCGTGTCCTTGTCGAGGCGGTGCACGATCCCCGGCCGCGAGGGATCGCCCTGCTCTTCGAAGCGCGCGTGGTGCAGCAACGCGTTGACGAGCGTGCCGCTCGGATGACCGGGCGCGGGGTGCACCACGAGGCCGGCCGGCTTCACGAGCACGATCAGGTGCTCGTCCTCGAAGCGCACGTCGAGGGGGATGTCCTCCGGGAGCGCCGCGCTCGGCAACGGCGGCGCGGGCGTCGCGCTCACGATCTGACCCGCGCGGAGCTTGGTCTTCGCTTCGGCCGGCGCACCGTCGACGAGGACTCGTCCTTCGTCGATCCAGCGCTGCACGACGCTGCGGCTCGCGACGCCGCGCGCGGCGAGGAAACGGTCGAGGCGCTCCCCGACGTCGCTCGGGGTCACCTGGAGCACGTGCGGCTCGCGTGGATGGACGGCGCCGTCGATCGCGTCGACCTCGCCGTCGTCGATGTCGTCGTCGTCGTCCGCGCCGTCGCGTTCGTCCGGCGTGCTCACGGCGAACAGGCCCACGAGCACGGTCGACGGACGATTCTCGCGTCCGACGTCACGACCTCCGACCTCACCACATGGGGCTGGGGACGTGGCCCTTCGAGCGCACGAGGATGTCCACGATCGCGCGATCGTAGAAGTTCTTCGCGAAGAGCTCGGGGGCGACGCGGCTCTTGAAGAGCGCGCGGCCTTCCTCGATTTCGTCGGCGAGGACGTCGAAGAGGCGGTCGTTCTTGATGCCTTCGACGATCTTCTCTTCGTTGTACAGCGAGAGGTCGCTGGCGATGGCGCGCGCGAGCCGCCGCGCCGCCTCTTCGGTCTCGATGAGCGCCATGTCGAGAGAGTCGCGCACGCGAGGCCATCCTGTCCAGATCGCGCATGCACTCGAAGGGTTCTCGCACGCCCCCGACGTCGGGAGACACCGCACACGTCCGCCCGCGCTCTCAGTCCCTCTCCTTTCGCCTCTCGCGTGTGTCCGTCGCGCACTTGATCGAGAGGGATGCGGGTCGGTAGCTTGCGCCGACGGGCGGCTCGGGAAGCCTCGGGGAGCCCTGGAGGCGTACATGCGGAAGCTCTTGGGATTGATGCTTGCTCTCGCGTCGGGGGCGATGGGTTGCGGTGACGACGACACCACGCCGATGGATGGCGGTGGTGGAGACGCCGGGGACCCGACGGTCGACGGCGGCCCGGTCGACAATGGCGTGAGCGGCGACGAGATCTTCGCCGGCTCGTGCACCGCGCCGCGCTGCGCGGGCAGCCAGCTCGCGACCGCGTGCACGTGTGTGCCTGCGCCCGCCTCGCCCGCGATGAACCCGGAGGCGTTCACGATCAACCGCGTCGGCTGCACGCAGCTCGAGAGCGACGGCGTCAACGAGCGCAACGAGCAGGACGACTTCTGCGACGAAGGCGGCGCCGATCGCGCGCCGAACCTCTCGTGCATGCAGCCGGGGATGTACCGCGTCCGCGGCGAGGTGCAGCAGGTCACGATGTACGGCGTGGTCGACGTGTTCGGCAACGGCGCGGACGCGGACGACATCCTCGTCGAGGTCTACGCGGAAGGCGCGAACGGCGCGCTCGGCGCGCTGCTCGGGTCGGCGACCGCGCAGATCGAAGACCCCTGCTTCGAGACGGACAACGTGATCGAAGACGGCATGGTCGAGCAGAGCCGTCGCATCGGCTTCTTCTCGATCCCGAACATCCCGACCGAGACCGCGCTCGTGGTGAAGACCTCGGGCGATCCGACCTTCTGGCGCGACATCTACAGCTACAACATCGAAGCGCTCAACGAAGAGGTCGAGACGGGCGCGCCGCCCGAGGGCTCCTGCGCGACGCTCCCGACGGGGCCGCGCTGGGAGTACCGCGCGCGCATCATCTCCAGCGCCGACTGGCGCAGCATCCCGCTCACCGCCGGCCTCGTGGATGGCATCCGTGCCGGCAGCGGCGCGGTCGCGGGCGAGATCCACGACTGCGACGACATCCGCGTCGAGTTCGCGCAGGTCGGCACGAACCCGCCCGCGGCCGGCGTGTTCACCTACTTCAACGACAACCCGACCAACCCGCTCCCGGAGACCTCGCGCGACGTCGGCACGAGCTTGCTCGGCCTCTACGGCGCGCTCGACGTGCCCGCCGGACCGGTGGACGTGGCGGCGGTCGGTCGCCTCGACGGCCAGACGGTGACGCTCGGCTGGTACCGCGCGCAGGTCTTCGCGGGCGCGGTCACGACGGTGACCCTGCGCGGGCTGCGCTCGTACCAAATCCCGGCTGAAGATTGAGAGCATCGGCTCGGCGCACACGCGCGCTCGAGCTCTTCTGAAACGAAGCTCTGCCGATTTCGCAAGCCGCCCTACCGGACGGCG
>CALJLK010000473.1 GCA_937982655.1 uncultured Sandaracinus sp. | reverse complement strand
CCGCCGCGATCCCCGTGTCCGCGAGCCCCGCCGCGAGTGCCTCGCCGAAGAAGTAGTGGTCCCAGACGAGGCCCACGCCCGAGAGCAACGACTCCCACGCGCCCATGCGCGCGAGCGCGCGCACGTCCTCCGGCTGGAGCTGCCGCTCGATCCGGTAGAAGAGATCCTCGACCACGTTGCCCGCCGCAGCGCCGCCGAGCCCGCCGCGCAACATCGAGAGCGCGCAGTGGGTGTGCGCGTTCACGAGCGCGGGCGCGATCAGCCGATCACCGAGATCGATCACGCGCGGCGCGTCGTCCGGGACCGGCCCGCGTCCGACCGACGCGATGCGAGAGCCCTCCACGACGAGCCAGCCTTCTTCCACGGTCGGCGTGGAAGAGGCCTCGAGCACGACGTGGCGCGAAGCGAGCGTGAAGGTCACGCGCGGATCCTACGCGTTTGTCCGCCCGTCGTCAGAGCCCCGCGTCGGACCCCGCATCGCCGTCCGCGTCGCTGCCGGAGTCGGCCCCCGCGTCGCGTCGCGCACCGAGCACGCAGTCGGGTCCACCGCACGCCTGCACGCAGCGATCGAAGCCCGAGGCTGGGATCAGCCCGGTGCAGCAGTCGCAGAGCACGCCGCCGCCGGCGTCGTCCTCCGACGCGTCGCCGTCCTCGGTGGCGTCGTTCGTGGCGGCGTCGTTCGTGGCGGCGTCGACGACACCCTCTGGATCCGAGCTCGAGCAGGCCAGCAGGAGCACGAGCGCTGGCACGAGGCGGCTCAGTGAAACGATCATCACGACCGCTTTAGCAACCGCCAAGCCAGGCGCATGCGAACGGTGTCCGCCCAACGTGGCTCGAGCTCGAAAAGACATCGGGGGCGGGCTCCGAAGAGCACGCCCCCGACGAGGGGAGACACGAGGAGGACGAGTCATCGGCGCGCGCGACACCAGCGTCGCGCGCGCAGAGAGGGCGCGATCAGTCGGGCGCGAACGTGCGCACGAAGGCGGCGAAGAGCGGATCCAGCGGGATCGACGTGCCGGGGATCGCGGCGAGGAAAGGCAGGTTGGGCGACGACACCTGCGTGACGTAGGGGATGGGCTGGCTCACCGGCACCACGACCGGATGGACGACCGGCTGCACGACCGGCTGCGTCACCATCGGCTGCGGCATCACCACCCCCGAGAGCCACTGACGGCGGAGGCGCTGCCACTCGGTCGGACGCGTGCGGCCGTCCTCCGGCACCACGAGCGAGCCCACGAAGTCACCGTCCTCGTAGACGCGGTCGATCTGCCGCTTCACCTGCGCGAGATCCTGCGGGTCGATCACGCCGTTCGAGGTCGCGCGGTAGAACTGCACCGTCACGCGCACCGGGAAGCGCGGGTCACGCTCGAGGCGCAGACCGCCCATCTCACGGAAGGGCCCGAGCGCGTCGCCGTGACCGACCACCGCGTTCTCGACGTCCGAGCCGCCGCGCGAGCGTCGCGCCATCGAGGGCGCGGCCGAGGCCGACGACTCCGCCATCGCACCGGCCGCCATCGGCATGTCGCCGTCGAACGCCTGGAAGCGCGGGCTCCGATGACGAAGCGGAACCTGGACGATCATCATCATGTCCGCGCCCTCGTCGAGCGCGCCCGCGTCTTGCGCGGTGGCTTGGCCGTTCTCGATGCGACGCGCGACCGCGCTGCGGCGCTCCGCCGTGAAGACGGTGCGCTGACCTTCGTGGTTGAAGAAGAGCTGCTGACCCCACCCTTGGTAGCTCTGATCACCGGAGTTGTTCTCGATGATGGTCGCGCTCGTGCCCTGCCGCGTCACGAGCAGCGTGAGCACCGCGGGCGAGCCCGGCTGCGACTGGTAGTTGTAGAGAACCGGATTGAACTCCGCGCGACCTTCGGTCTGAATCGGCACGAAGACGTGCTGCGCGCTCACGAGGTAGTGGGTGTCACGCTCCGCCGTGAAGTCGCCGTCGCCGAGCAGGCTCGACGGATCCGAGAGGTAGGCGCGAAGGTTGCCGAGCACCTCCGAGAGCGGCACCGCGTGGAGCTGGCCCCCCTGACCCTGACTTCGCTGGTTGCCGACGCGCACCCAGAGCTTGTTCGCGCGCACGTCCGCCGTGCGGTCCGAGAAGTTCGGGTAGCGGATGACCGGGAGCAGGTGCGTGCGGTGACGACCGCCGCCGATCGGCTCGCGCACCTGGAGCGTGAGGTCGCTGATGTTCGGCCCGACCGACGAGCCCTGGAAGCGGCCGGTGTCCTCCCACATCACGTTGACGACGTTGAGCCCGAGCTGCTGCGCGCGGCGCTGGAGCTCCGCGTCGGTCGGCATCTGCACCACCCGCTGGATGGTCTCGCCGAAGCTCGGCGCGGGCGGCTGGTTCTGGATGCCCCAACCCTGGGCGGAAGCGGTGGACGCGACGGTCCCGGTGGTCAGGCCGGTCGCGAGCGCGATCAGCAGGGCAACGGACGGTGCACGAAACGAACGCATGAGCTCCTCCTCTTCGGTGGGCCCGATTTGGGCCCGCTTCCTCCGGGGCTCCCCGCCCCGTGCCGAGCTCCGACGCGCCCGACGAGGACTGGATCTCCGCGAAACCAAAGAAAATTGGCGACCCAAGGATTTCGTTTGGCCGCGGTCTGAGGCCGCTCGGCGGTCCCCTGCGCGCCAGCGTGAGGAGTGCGTGCGGCTCGTTCACCTCGGAGCCACGACCTGTCGCCGTCGTAGGACCGGTCGCGGAATCCGCGGTATGGTGCGCGCCATGCGGAAGGTGTTCCGGCTCGCCCTCGCGGTGCCGTTCTCGGTCCTCTCGGGCTGTTTGGTCCTCTCGGGCGCCACGATCCTCTCGGGCTGCGCGCTCGAGACGGGTGACGTCGCTTCGCTCGAGAGCGCCGCGATCTACGGGACCGACGATCGCACCGAGCTCTACGAGAGCACCGACGCGACGCTCCAAGAGATCGGCCGCCGCTCGGTCGCCGCGCTCATGGACGCGCGCTTCGTCGACCGAGACGGCCTCCGCACGATCAGCCTCGGCGAGCTCCTCATGAGCAACTTCGAGGTCCCCGCCTGCGAGGAGGTCCCCTTCCTCGATCAGCCCGCCATCGCGAGCTGCACCGGCACCCTCATCGACGACGACCTCGTGCTCACCGCGTCGCACTGCGTGCCCACGCAGGAGTTCTGCGACGACCTCGCGATCGTCTTCGACTACCACTACGCCGCGGCCGGCCGCCTCGAGGAGATCGGGCCCGAGGACGTCTACACCTGCGAGTCGATCGAGGTGATCAGCTACCTGCGCGATCAGGCGATCATCCGCCTCGATCGCGAGGTCGAGCCCCCGCACCAGCCCGCCACCGTGCGCGAAGGCGAAGACCTCCTGCGCGCGGGCGATCGCCTCTCCGTGCTCTCGCACGGCCTCGGCCTCCCGCTGAAGTTCGACGACAACGCCGAAGCCGGCGCGATCAACCCCGAGGGCATCGACACCTTCTACTTCGCCTCCGACATCTTCGGCGGCTCGAGCGGCGCGCCCATCTTCGATCGCCGCAACGAGATCGTCGGCGTCGTGAGCCGCGGCCCGACGGAGGACTTCAACGTCGGCCGCTGCGTCGAGCTCGAAGAAGAAGACGTCGACGACGGCCCGCTCCAGGTCTCGAGCTACGTCTACCGAACGATGCACAAGCTCTGCAACGGCGGCCCCGGCAGCGAGCGCCTCTGCCGCGACAAGAAGGCCTGGTGCCCCACCGACTGCGGCGGCGGAGGCTGCGCGGCCGGCGGCGAGGTCGGCGGCGGCGCGCTCCTGTTCGGGCTCGCGCTCGTGGTGGCAGCCCGACGCCGTCGTCGCCGCTGAGCTTCGTCCATCGGACCGGTCATCGTCGCGCAGCGCGCCACGCGTCGAGCACCTGGACGACGTCGGCGTGACCTGCGCGTTCGGCGTCGGCACGTGCGGTGCTCCCGAACGTATCCACCACGTCCGGATCCACCCCGAGCCCGAGGTACAGGCGGACGAGCTCCACGGAGCCGACCTCCGCCGCCGTGCGCAAGACGGTGCCGCCTTGAGCGTTTCGGGCTTGCACGTCGGCGCCGCGCTCGAGCAACAACCGCACGCACTCCAGGTGATCGGCCATCGTGGCGAGGTGCAGCGCCGTCGTGCCTTCCACTCGCCGCCGCGGATCGGCGCCCGCATCGAGCAGCGCTCGCGCGGCCGCGACGCTTCCGTTCGAGACCGCGACGTGCAGCGGCGTGAGGCTGTCGGCGTCTTTCTGTTCGTCTACGGGAAGTCCGCGCGCGATCAACGCGCGTACGATCTCCGATTGATCCGCCTGAGCGGCGACGTGCAGCGGGCCGCCTGCGGGTGCGACCGGACGGCCACCGCGAGGAGTCCCGGCGAGCAGCGCCTCGACGGCTTCGAGCGAGCCCGAGCCGATCGCGAACGCGAGCGCCGTGCTTCCTTCGACGGAGTGAATCCCCTCGCGAGCTCCCGCAGCGAGCAGACGCCGGATGACCGCCACGTGACCTTCCGAGGCCGCCGCGATCAACGGATCGGCTCCGAACTGGTTGACGGCATCGACCGAGGCGCCGCGCGCGAGCAGCAACTCCACCGCATCCTCGTGCCCCTGGAGAGAGGCGGTGAGCAACGCGGTGGAGCCCTCCGCGTTGCGCTGGTCGACCTCCGAGCCTGCATCCAAAAGCGCGCGGATCGCGCCCACGTGTCCCGTCATCGCGTGTGCTCCGAGGGGGATCCGTCCGAACTTGTCGATCGCGCGCACGTCGGCACCGCGCGCGAGGAGCAGCCGAGCGACGGGCTCCGGGTCGGAGGCCCCCGCGGACGTGTGGAGCGCGGTCTCCAGGTCGTCGTTCGTCGTTCGAACCGAGGCACCGGCGTCGAGCAACGCCTCCGCGATGTCGCGCCGCCCCGTGTACGCGGCGATGATCAGAGGCGTCAGGCCACCACGCGCGATCGCGACGTCGGGTGACGCGCCTTCCGCGAGCAGTGCGCGCACCCCGTCGAGATCGCCACGACTTGCTGCGTCGAAAAGCGGCGTCGTCGTCGGACGCTCCGGCAACACCTCGCGGACGGGAGGTTCCGTCGACGACGACGTGCCGCACCCGAGGAGCACGAGCGAGAGAGCGAACGTGAGGTCGCGGGCGATCACGGCCAGAGCGTACCCGGGTGCATGGCTGCAACAAACCCAATGAAGGGTTCGTCGGCGCACACGCTGCACGCGGTTCCACGCTACACGATCCAGCCTCAGAAGCCTCCGCCCGCGTCGAGCCAGGCGCGCTCCTCTTCGGTGCTCACGCGACCGAGGACCGCGTTGCGGTGCGGGAAGCGGCCGAAGCGCGCGATGACGTCGCGGTGCGCCTCCGCGTAGCGGAGGTAGAGGTCGTGATCGAGCGCGCGGATGAGCGCGACGGCGCGCTCTTGATCTTCGAGCTCTTCGGAGTGCTCGAAGGGCAGGTACACGAAGACTCGCAGCGCACGATCGACCTGCACGTCGAGCCCCGCCTCGACCGTACGCTCGGCGTAGTGCCGCGCGAGCGAGTCGGTGGCGAAGGCGTGCGCGGTACCGCGAAAGACGTTGCGGGGGATCTGATCGAGCAAGATCTGCAGCGCGAGCGCGCCGTCGGCGGTCGCGAGCCAGTCCTCGTGCTCACGCCGCGCGGCGGCGAAGTGGGCGTCGTGGAAACGCGCGCGGCAGAGCGCGTCGAATTCGGCGCCGCCGCCGAACCAACTCGCTTCGTGCTCGCGCCAGAAGGCGACGACGTGCTCGGGGATCATGACGCCGAGCCTACCGCAGTCGTGCACGAGGCGTCGGACCGACGCAGGAATCCGGGTTCGTGCACGAAACCGCGAGCACGGAGCGCGAATCGGTTCCGCCGAATCATCCTCGTAGTTCGAGGGATCGACGTGACGTGGCAATCTCCCCGGCAATCCGGATTGGTTCCCTCCCACTACCGAGCCCGCTCGCACGGAGTGCGAACCGTGCGAGCAGAGCTCTTCTTCAGTCCGACGAGTCGGCAGATTGCTCCGCCGAATCGGTCGACAAGTCGTGCAGCATCCGATGATTCAATGCGCCCAGATCGACAGCGCGTTCTGGTCGAAGCTGCCGAAGACCACCTCGTTCGTGCCGCTCCGGTTCAAATCGAGGATCACCGGCCCGCCGCTCTGGCCGAAGCCCACGCTGTCCGGGAGCGCCTCCGTCACGAACGTTCCGTCCGGCTGCTGCTGCATCCAGTACACGGCGCGGCTGCCGTCGCCGGAGACCGCGATGTCGAGGCGTCCGTCGTCGTCGAGATCGCCCGCGACCGCCGCGCCCGGCGAGGCCTGGCCCACCCCGCCCGTGACGGGGAAGTCGTTCGGCGCGCTCAGCGTGCGCACCGCCCACGGCTGCGTCGGATCGGCGCCCGGCGTGAGCTCGTAGACCGCCGGCCGCGGGTAGAGCGCGAAGGGCGGGAACGCGACGTTCGGGTTCGTGTGGTTCGTCGCGATCCAGCGCGTCACGCCGTCGCCGAGGAGGTTCGGCGCGGGCACGATCGAGAAGCCCGGACCCTGCGCGGTGCCGATCGCGAAGCGCGTAAAGGCGCCGCCGCCTTCGTTGCGGAACCAGACGAAGGACGCGACCGAGGCACCGCGCGCGAAGGGCGGCACGAAGGGCTGGCCCGCCACCGGTCCGAAAAACTGCGGCGAGACCACGTCGAGGCGTCCGTCGCCGTCGACGTCGTACGCTTCGAGCAGCGCGCCGCCGCCGTCCGCGACCTTCTCCGGCGCCGCGAACGTCGCGCCGCCGAGCCCGCGCAAGAGCTGAAGCTCCACGCGGTCGTCGTCCGCGCTCGACGGATTGCCCGCGTCCTCCGCGACGCTGACCACGTCCGCGAGGCCGTCGCCGTCGAAGTCGGCGAAGAGCGCGGAGTGGTACGAGAACGCCGAGCCGGTCACGAGGTCGTGCCGAATCCAGCGCTTGCCGTTCCCGCGGCTCTCCCACCACGTGAGGCTGCCGCGCGCTTGGCCGCCGAAGCTGTCGAAGAAGTACCCGCCCGGGACGATCACGTCGACGTCGCCGTCGCCGTCCACGTCCGCGAGCGTCGGCCGGTTGGGGATCGTGATGCCGTCGGACTCGGCGACGATCGTGGTCGGATCCCAGTTCGCGAGCTGCCCGTTCGGGGCGTTCCCCGGCTGCGCGTTCTGGAACAACGTCACGGTGCCCGCCGCGGGGATGATCGGACCGAAGGGCCCGAACCCGAACGTGCCGAAGCCGCTCGCCACGATCTCGGGCCGTGGGTTGCCGACGACGTTCCCCGCCACCACGAACGCCGTGCCCGTGATCTCCGCGATGTCGATCCGCTCGAACGCGGGCGCACCCGCGAGCGCCGACGCCGCGCTCGACGTCTCGCTCGTCGACTCCGCCGCGCAGCCCAACAGCAACGACGCCACGACCGCGGCGACCTTCCGACTCTTCCTCTGACCCATGGATGCCTCCCCACGCTCCACCCACCGGAGCGCGCGGAATGTCCGCGATGCGCCCCCGATCGAGCCATGCGGCTTCGCACACAGCAGGAAGTTCGACTTCTAACTTCGCGAACGTGCCATCCAGCCGTGACTTCCACCGACGAGACGCACGTCACCGCATCCGGTACCGACCACCGCGCGTGCGCACCCACTCGACGAAGCGCGCGATCTCGGGGTGGTCACGCAGCGCCTCGAGCGTGTGGAAACGTTCGCCGAGCTCCTTCTCGCTCACGAACCGATGCACCGCGTCGTGGCAGTCGCGACAGACGTCGATCCCCGCCGACAGCTCCTCCCGCGAGTAGCGCATCGCGAAGCGCTTCCTCCGATGGAGCGCGCGCGGGATGAGATGATGAAACGTGAGCGGACGGTCGCGCTCACAGAGCGCGCACCCACGAGCGGGAGGATTCACGGCGAGGAGCATGGGTCGGCTCCCGCGACCAAACCACGGTCGTCACACCACCCGGATTCGAAAACAGAACCTGCGCGGAAGAGCGCCGTCGGGCCGATGCCACCCCACGAGACGGCGTGACTCCGAGTCACGTGTGACGGGGTTGCGTCGCGGTGCCACTCTCGAGCTCGCGGATTGCGCGCCGTGCCTGCGTACATCGTGGCTGGTCCGAAACGTGATGTGCGCTCTGCCCGGCGATGAATGCACGAAGACACCTCATCCGCGCGCGACTCGAGAACGGATCGCGCGCTCGAACCCGGGACGTTCCGACGACGCAGACGCACTCTCGATCTCGGTTGCTCGCGTCGTGGTCGTTCGCCTCGTGGTCGCTCCTCGCCGTGCTCGCTGCGTGCCCACCTCACTCCGACGACGCGGCGGTCGCGAATGACGATCCGAGGTACTTGCTGGGAGATCCGTGGCAGGAGGTGCTCAAGGGCAGGTACGTGGTCGGGGCGAGAGTGCCGCTCCACCTCACGGAGTGGACGAGACCTTCCGATGCCGAACGTTTTCCGCTCGCTCCCCCGTGCAGCACGGTCTTCGACGTGTGTGTGGAGCAAACGAGCTTCGAGGTCGTGAGCACGAACCCCACGGTCGTCCACGTCGAACGAACCGAATCCGGGCTCTTGCTTCATGCACTGACGCCAGGCGTGGCGTGGCTGCACACGAGCCGCGACGGCGCGGTGGTCGCCTCCGGCTTCGTCGAAGTCGCGGAGCCAGACCGGCTCGAGCTCTGGCTCCGCGGGCCCTGGGCATTTCTGTTGCCCTCTCGTCTCGACGAGACCGTGACTCGGTTCGCCGGGGGCGCGCTAGACCTTCAAGTCCGCTACTACGTCGGCGAACGTCGCTTCTTCGGTGCGTCGGTCGCGCGCTGGGAGACGCTCCTTCGATACGAGACGCCGACGTTCTCGGGCAACGTGATCCGAATCTCCGATTCGGAAGTCGGGCTCGAACGAGTTCGGGCTGTTTTCGGCGAGCTCTCCGTCGAGATCCAAGTTCGTAGCGTCGACACGCTCGACGAGCTCGGAATCCTAGAGCTCGGCGACGTGGACTTCGACTCGGGCGAGCCGGTGTGGGAGCCGATGCTGGCCTACGCGACCCACTCCGGGGAGCTCGTGCACGGCTCCCTCCCGCTTCGGTGGAGCCTCGATGGGCGCGAGCTGCTGGTGGCCCATCGCATGGATTGCCGTCTCGAGCCGGGATCTCCCAGTGAAGTCTCGGCGCGACTCGGCGGCGCCGAGGCCGTCGTCGAACTCGCTGGGACGTGTGTCGAGGTGAGGCTCGCGATCGAGGGTCGCTGAACGGCTTCAGATGAGAACCGTCGCGCAGCCGAGCGCGATCTCGATCGACGCCGCCGGGGCTGCTTCGAACTGCGCGCACGTGGAGGGACACACGACGATGCGATCGGGATCCGCGGGGTCGCCCTCGTAGTACCAACCGCCCGCGTCGCCGCAGCGACCGAAGTCGCCGACATTCGGGATGACGCGCGCGGGCGTTCCGTCGCCGGGGGTGAACTCCATGTTCACGAGATTCGGATCGAACGAGTCGCCCTCGGGGGGCTCCGGGATGTCGTAGGCGCAGGGGAGGACCGTCGGGATGGAGATCGCCGCCGCGAGCTCGCCGAAGAGCGAGGACCAATCGGAGGAGCAGATGCTGAGCTGACGACCGCCCGTCGCCATCGAGGCGGTCCAGTAGTGGTTGCCGTTGTCGGCCGCTTCACCGTGGGGGCCGGCGCAGCCGTCCATCGCGAAGCCGAAGCCGCCGATCATGTGGGTGGAGCCGGGCGGCGACGCGATGGCGTGCAGGCGGAACGTGCGTCCCGCGGCCATCTGCATCTGCGTCACGAACGCGCCGCCATCGAGCGAGCTCTCGTCATCGGTCACCGCGATCAGATGCAGCGACGACTCCCGGCGGATGAAGTCCGACCAACGCGGATACGTCGAGATGAGCTTCTCGAGCGCTTCGTCGCTGAACACGCTCTCTTCCACGCGGAGGAACTGGTCGGGGTTCGAGCCGAGCGGGTCGGGCACCGTGATGAAGCCGGGCGCGGTGATGAGGATGACATGCACGTCGAGGCCGGCCGCCGAGATGGTGGAGACGAAGGAGTTCATCTGCGACTGCACGAGCGACGCCTCTTCGCTCATCGAGCCGGAGTCGTCGACGATCCAGACGATGTCGACCGGCGCGAGGACCTCTTCGGCGCTGACGTTGAGGGCGTCGCAGCCCTCGATCGGTCCGGTGTCCGGGCGCGGGCCGGTGTCGGGGCGTGGGCCGACGCCGCCGTCGTCCGTGGGGGTCGGGCCGGAATCTCGGCCGGGCGTTCGCCCTCCGCCGCCTTCGGGGGCACACGCGAGGGCGAGGAGAACGGAGCCGAGAAGAGCAAGCCGACGAGTCATGACCGGGAAGGGTAACGGGGGATCACCTTTCAAGTCGCTCGCGAACGTGATCCGCGTCCGAGACCCGACTCGCCTCACGCGCGCTGCCGACCGACTCCGGAACGTGTGCAGCCACGGGGACTTGCGTCGGATCGCCTCGCGCGTCGCGGCGTCGTCTCGAGGCGGAACGCCCTGCGCAAGCTCACGGCTCGGTGCCGCGCGTGTCCGTCGAGGGCTCGTCTTCGCGTGGCGATCGACCCGGACGCGACGCCCCGCGCAGCGCACACGTCAACCGAAGAGCTCGCCGTTCCTTCCGCTCCAGCGCGCGAGGTACTGCTTCAAATGCAGTTTCTTCCGCGTGCTGTCGCTCGTCATGTAGCGAATCGCGCCGTAGATCGGGCGCTCGGGGCCCCAGGGTCGGTCGTAGCGGCCGAGCACCCAGAAGATGCCGGAGTACGAGTTCGGGTTGCGTCCGTCGAGGGCGTACTTGTTGTTGAGCTCGATCATGCGCGCGAGCGCTTCCTCGGGGCTCGGGCTCCACTCGAGGATCTTCTTGCCCCAGAGCATGCGCAGGTAGTTGTGCATGCGGCCGGTGTGGACGAGCTCGCGCTGGGCGGCGTTCCAGATGTCGTCGTAGGTGCGCGCCTCCTCGAGCTCGGCGAGGGAGTAGAGCTTCGGGCGTGGGTCGATCGCGTGCTCGGCGAGGGTCTTCTTCGCCCAGTCCGGGAGCGAGTCGTAGGCGTCGTAGTCGGCGCGGTGCGAGCAGAAGTTGAAGCCGATCTCACGCCAGGTGATCGCCTCGTCGACGAAGGACTCGAAGGCTTCGCTTCCGCCCCAGAAGCCC
This sequence comes from uncultured Sandaracinus sp., assembly GCA_937982655.1. GTDB lineage: Bacteria > Myxococcota_A > Polyangia > Polyangiales > Houyiibacteriaceae > JACKEH01. The sequence goes on along the minus strand of CALJLK010000473.1, from coordinate 4,233 downwards.
TCGCGGCGGGCGACGTTCTTCGTTTGAACCTTCGAGGCGTCCCAGCCTTCGCGGCTCACGAGCGCGTCGAAGACCTCGTGGATCGAGACGTGTCCGAAGTGCAGGAAGGGCGAGAGACCGCTCGCGGCCGCGTCGTCGGGGTGGTTTCGCTCCTTGGCGTAGCGATCGAGGCGGTGATCGAGGAAACGTTTCAGGCACGCGCGCGCTGCGGTGCTGCCTCCTCGCTCGGGTGCGACGCCGACCGAGTGATCGATCGGGAAGTCCGCCACCTGCACCGCGTCGAGCTTCGCGGCGGGCCAGCGGCGCGCGACCTCGTCGGGGACCCGCGCGGCGCCGAGGTCGTAGCCTTCGAGCGGACGCGTGCTCGGGACGTGCTTCAGATGGGGCAGCAGCGTCTTGTGGAGGTGGCGTCGGAAGTCCACCGCGCGACCGAAGACACGATCGGTCGCGTGCATCGGGTAGAGGCCGTTGCCGTCGATCGCTTCGAGGCGCACGCCGCGCGCTTCGAGCGCTTCACCGGCGGCGTCGAGCATGCGCGGCAGGAAGAACGCCGGGAAGTCGTCCGTGACCACCGCGACCGCGCGCGCCGCCAGCGCTTCGAGCAAACCCTTCCCTTCCCCCTCGCGCGGCTCGAGGTAGGGGAAGTAGGTCACGCCCGCGCGCGCGAAGTCCGCCGCTTGATCGCGCATCCCGTCGATCACGAACGCGTGCAGGCGGTCGCTCGCCCAGCGGTAGCCGACGCGGAGCGGCTCCAGCACCAGCAGCGGCTTGCCCGTCTCGCGGCAGAGCTCGAGCGCGCGATCGAGCGCGAAGCTGTGGGTGCTTCGCCGGTACGCGATCATCCAGTAGAGGACGTAGTCGCCCTCGCGAAGCGGGGCTTCGGCGAGCACGCGGACGCGGATGGACGGGACCGGCATGGCGCCCCGTTCTGGAGTCGAACGCCGAGGACGTCGAGCGCGCCCGTCGCCTGGGCGCCTGGCACCCGCCGGCGCGAAACGGCCGTCGCGCACGCCGACGGAAAGGACGGACGAGGGCCCGCCCCCCAAGACACGCGTCCGTACGACGAGCTGCGCTCAGAACGGGTTGTCCGGGACCGGCTCTTCCGTCATCGCGGGCGGCGGGGCTTCCACCATCGCGGGCGGCGGGGCTTCCACCATCGCGGGCGGCTCCTCGACCATCGCCGGCGGCTCCTCGACCATCGCGGGCTCTTCCGTCATCGCGGTCATCGCCGTTTCGGTCGACTCGGTCATGGTCGTCTCGGTCATCGCGGCGACCATCGTGGTGGTCATCGACGGCACGACCGTCGCGCGCGCTTCGAGGACGATGCGCACCGTCGCGCGCATCGCGCCGTCGCGCTCCACGAAGTCCGTTTGACGCACCACCTGGCTACCCTGGTTGTAGCCGGTGAGGTTCGCGAAGACCGACACGTCGCGGGTCCAGCGCTCGAGGCGCACTTCGCCCGGCGACTGCACGTTGCGGTTGTTGGCCGACACCCGCGCGCCCGACGGCTCGGTGGTGATCTCGATCACGTACGGCAGCGCCGCGAGGCGGAAGGTGATCGGATCGGGCTCGGTGCCCTCGGCGGGCGTGACCTCGAGCGACGACGACCCGAAGCCCGCCGCACGCGCCTCGACGGTCGACGCGACGCCGATCGGCAGCTCGATCTCGAGGCCTTCCGCGGTCGTGGTGCCGACCGAGGTGCCGCCGACGAAGATCTCCGCCGCCGGCGTGCTGGTCACGCGCACACGCGTCGTCGCCACCGGCTCGGGCTCCGGCTCCGGCTCCGGCTCGACCTCGGGGGTCGGCTCGGGCGTCGGCTCCGGGGTCGACTCGGGCGTCGGCTGGGCCACGGGAGTCGTGGGCTCCGCCTCGCCGGAGTCGCGCAGGAAGAAGAACCACCCACCCACGCCGAGCGCGACGAGCACCAGCACGATCACCACGATGGGCATCGAGCTCGGCTCCTTCGGCGGCGGCGGGCGCTCCGGCTCGTTCGGCATCACGAGGCGCGGTGTCTCGTCCTTCTTCGGCGCGGCCTTCGCGGGCTCCGCCTTCGCGGGCTCCTTTGCCGGCTCGGCCTTCGCGGGCTCCTTCGCGGCCGCGCGCGGCTCTTCCTTCGGAGCTTCCTTCGCCGTTGCCTTCGGGGGCTCTTCCTTCTTCGGCTTCGCCTTCGGCTCTTCCGCGAGCGTCGTCGCGCTCTCCGCCTCTTCACGCGCCGCATCGAGCTCGGCACGCGACGCGATCAACGTCGGGATCTCGTCCGTGCCCGTGACCTCCGCGGGCGCCGCGCGACGCGGCTTCGCCTCTTCGTCGATCGTCGGCGCGGACGCGCTGCCCTTCGGCACCTCCGCCGCGCGCTTGGCCGCTGCGGCGGCCGCTTCGCGAGCCTTCGCTTCTTCTTCGCGCTTCTTCTGGATCTCCGCGCCGCGTCGACGCGCTTCCTCCGCGCTCTCCTTCGCTTCGTCCGCCGCGGACACACCCGCGCCCATCAGCGCTTCGGCGAGGAACTCGCTCGCGTGCCGCACGCTCGTGCGGTCCTCCGGCGGCGGGAGCTGCGCGGGGCCGGAGTCCGGGAAGAAGCTGCCGCCCTCGTCGCCCGCGTCGGCGCCGGTCTCGCCCGCCTCGAACGCGCCGGAGCCGCCGCCGCGTCGATCGACGATGTCCTGCACGAGGGCGCGGCTGTCCGCGTCCATCTTGATGAACTTGATGCCCATGCCCGCGGGCGACGCGTCCGTCGCTTCCTCCGGTGCGCGCACCCAGACCACACGACCGACGCCGTGGATGAGCGACGACTCGTCCTTGAGCTGGAACTCGAACTTGAGCAGCGTGCCGATCTTCATCGGCTTCTTCGACTTGATGAAGATGCCGCCGCGCGAGATGTCCTGGCTGTACTGCTCGACGAACTCGTCGAGCGTGGCGCTCTTGAAGCGGACCTTGAGGGAAAGCGGCGCTCGCTTGTCCTTGCGCGTGTCGGTCATCGAGGCTCCGAGGTCGCGACGGCTCTCACGACGAGCCGCCGGGAAGGTTCCGACGCGAGCGACCCGTGGCCGCTCGACGAAGGGGCACGAAGGCGCGCCCCGAAAGTGCGGCCAGGGTACTCCTTCGCCGGAAAAATCGACAAAGGATTCGTGAAGGTCGGGCCGGCGCCGGCGCCGAGACCGCGTGCGGACCCGTCGCGTCGCGTCCCGTCCTCTGGCACCGTGCCTCCATGCGATTCGTGATCGAAGAGCTCGCGCGGGATGGCCAGACCGTCGTGCGTCACTCGAGCTTCGCCACCCAGACCCGCTTCGAGGTGGGCCCCGAGGCGCCGACCGAGCGCCGCTTCGACCTGCCGAGCCCGCTCGTGGTGATCCCCGACCCCGAGCACGACCGCGCCGCCTGTTGGTACGAGACCCACTCGCGCGACCTCGTGCCGGTGCAGCCGCTCCTCTTCACACTGCCGCAGATCTGCCTGCGCCTCTCGCTCCACACCGTCTCCGCCGCGTCGGTCGCCACGATCGCGGGAGGCAAGGGCCGCTGCCCGAAGTGCAACGCGTCGTTGCGCGACCGCGCGGTGGGAGGTGCCTACCGATCGTTCGCCCGCGAGCTGAGCGCGTGCTCCGTCTGCCACGTCGAGGTCGTGAAGCTGGACGACGCGGGGCAGGCCCTCGGCCAGTTCGCGGACGTCACCCAGAACGACTGGTACTGGGTCGCGGCCCCACACCGCTGCCCGAGCTGCGGCGACCTGATGCGGCGCTCGCGGCTGCGCACGCGGCACGGCGAGTCGGAGGTCGAGCGCTGCGTGGCGTGCTCGCTGCTCGTGCTCGACGACGAAGATCGAAGTCGCTTGCTCGACCGAGAGTGATCGGCGGTCGAACGTTCGGCCGCGACCGAACGCCGCACGACGACGCGCTCGACTCACGAGCGAGACGATCCAACACTCGGCTCGTGGACGACGTCGATCGGCTGGACTCCGCGCGTGCGGTCGGTTGGTACCGGCCCGACGACACGCGCCGCGTCCTGCGGGTCGTGCTCCCGATGATGCTGCCCATGGTGATTGGTGCGTCGGTGGTCGGGGTCGCGCACACGCAGCTCAAGGTGATCGACCCGATGGGCATCGAGGCGAGCGTGCACCCGCCTCTGCCGCGGAACGGTGGCCGGCGCGACGACACCTTCTCTGCCGAGTCGGCGGGGTCAGCCGCCGACTTCTCTGCCGAGTCGGCGGGGTCAGCCGCCGACTTCTCCACCGAGTCGGCG
>CALJLK010000472.1 GCA_937982655.1 uncultured Sandaracinus sp. | reverse complement strand
TGGAGTGAGTGCGTAGTGGATCATGACGGACTCGGGCGCGCCGGACACGAGCGGTGCGACGATCCGGCGACTCGGATGAGTCGCCGGTGTGGCGTCCGCTCACTCGATGCCGCTCAAATCGTAGAACACGCGCTCGTCGGCGCCGGGCTCCACTCGGATCGAGCGCGTGTGCTCCGTGCCGTCGCGATCGACGATGCGCAGGCGGACCGCGCCGGACGGGACCTCGGCGTTGCCGATGGGCGTAGTGCCGAGGAGACGCTCGCCGACGTAGACCTTCGACCAGGGGCGCGTGTTGATCGAGATGCGGCCGACCGCCGCGGGCGCGGCTTCGCGCGGCGGCTCGGCCTCGCGTGGGGTCTCTTCGCGCGGCGTTCCTCGGGGACGCGTCGCGACCACCACGCGACGCAGGCGCGCCTCGACCTCGAGGGGCCGCCCTTCGCGCACCGTCACGCGTTCGGTCCAATCCGCGAAGCCGTCGAGGCTCATCGTGATGTCGTACTCACCGACGGGCAGATCGCCGATCGCGGTCGGCGTGGTGCCGGGGACGTCGCGATCGCCGATGTGCACCGTCGCGCCGGGAGGCTCGCTGCGGAAGGTGACCATCGCGCCGACCGCGACGGGCTCGCTCGGCGCTTCCGTCCCAGCGCTCGGAACGGTGGGGGTCGTGCCGGGCGGGTTGGCTGGAACGGTGCCGGGGACGTTCGTCGCAGGCGGCGTGGTCGCAGCGACGGCGGGCAGGTTTGCCGCCGCGGCCGCAGCGACCGAAGCGGCGCCGCGCATCACCCACCACGCGCCGACTCCGCCGCCGACGAGGAGCACGACCAGCAACGCCAATCCGACGTAGAGGCCGGTGCGCGAACGACGCGGTGGCTCCTCGTCGACGAGAAGCGGCTCCGCGCCGAGGTCGAGGATGCGAGGCGCTTCCGTCGAAGGCGGCGGGAGGGAGCTCGGCGGGGGCGACGGGATCGAGATGCCCGAGGGGCGATCGAGGAGCTGGAAGCTCTGCCCGAAGGGCGTGGAGTCGACCGCGGGACCGCGCTGGATCTCTTCGCCGAACACGCCCTGCAGGTACTCCGCGAGGCGCGGCGCCGACACGACCTCGTGCTGGGTCGCGAGCCAATGCTCGAGCGCGTACTGCATCGCGGCCGCGCTCTCGAAGCGGTCTTCTTGCCGCTTCTGTAGGGCCTTCTGCACGATCGCGTCGAGCGACTCCGGCAAGTCGGGGCGGTACTTGCGGACCGAGGGCACCGGCTCCTCGATCACCGCGCGCATCGTCTCGTATTGCGTTTTGCGGTGATACAGCGGGCGCCCGGTGAGCGACTCGTAGAGCACGACGCCGAGCGCGAACACGTCCGCGCGACCGTCCATCGGCTCGCCGAGGCATTGCTGCGGCGACATGTACGCGAACTTCCCCTTCACCTGACCGTCCTGGGTCTTGGTGTGCTGGAAGCTCGCCTTCGCGATGCCGAAGTCGAGGAGCTTCACCGAGCCCTCGAAGCTGACCATCACGTTCTGCGGACTCACGTCGCGGTGGACGATGCCGAGCGGCTCGCCGACCTCGTCCTTGAGGTTGTGCGCGTAGTGCAGGGCGTCCGCGACCTGCGCGCAGATCTTCACCGCGAGCGGCGCCGGGATGCCGCCTGCGTCGCGCGCCTTGCGGATGAGCTTCCCGAGGGCGACGCCGTCGATCCACTCCATCGCGAGGAACCACGAGCCCTGCTCTTCGCCGAACTCGTAGAGGTGCACGATGCTCGGGTGGTTGAGGCGCATCGCGAGCCGCGCCTCGTCGAAGAACATCGTCCGGAAGGTCTCGTCGTCCGCGACGTGCGCGAGCACGCGCTTGATGACCAGATGACGCGACCCCGCGCCCTGGACGGTCGAGGTCTCGCGGGCGAGATAAATCTCGGCCATGCCGCCGACGGCGAGGCGTCCCAGGAGCTCGTAGCGTCCAAAAGCACAGATGGCCGGAAGGTTCCGGACCATGGTCCGCTCGGCGGGCACGGCCCCAACTATAGCGGACGGCGTTCAGAACGCCGGTACGAAGCGTAAGGTCGGCCGCAACATGTAGGTGACGGGGGTACCGACGCCGCCACGCCCTTCTCGACCTCCCGGTCGACCGCGCGCCGAACGAATGGCTCGCAGAGGTCGAGTCGGCTACCGTCGCCGACCGTGACGAGCCTCCACCCTTCGCTCTCCGCTCGCGCCTGCGCGGTCACCCTGGCGCTGCTCGCGCTCACCGCCTTCTCCGGCACCGCACGCGCACAATCCGCCGCGGTCGCGCTCGCGGAGATTCGCGAGCAGATCCTCTACGCGAACTACGACGCCGCGATCACCGCTGCGCGCACGTTCCTCGAGCGCACGGATCTCGACGCGCAGAGCCGCGCGCTGGGGCTGGAAGTGCTCGCGACCGCGCATGTCGCCAACCGCGATCAGGCGGCGGCGGACGAGACGCTGCGGGAGCTCTACCGACGCGATCCGGGGCACCGACTCTCCGACGGAGACGCGAGCCCGCTCGTGCAGGCCGCCTTCCAGCGCGCGCGCGAGCGGCTGCCGGAGACGCTCGCGGTACGACTTCAGCACGACCGCCCGGTGCTCGCGCGCCGCGAGTCCCCCGAAGTGCGGGTGACGGTGTCGGAGGGCATGGAGGCGGTCCAAGAGGTGCGCATCGCGTACCGCACCGGCGGGGCGCCGCGCTTCGCGAACCTGGTGCTGAACCTCGACGGCACGACGGCGGTCGGTCGGCTCCCGCTCGTGGGCGCGCCGAACGAGGCGCAGACGATCGAGTACTTCGTGCTCGCGCTCGCGCCCTCGGGCGCGCCGCTCGCGCAGCTCGGCGACGAAGCGCAGCCGCTGGTGCTGGAGGTCCCGGCGGAGCGTGGCGTGGCGACGCCGCTCGGTCCGACCACGGGTCCGACCGAGGTCGAGGAGAGCTCGTCGAAGTGGTGGGTCGGCGTGCTCGTCGGCCTGGTGGTGGTCGCAGCGGGTGGTGTCGCGCTCGCGTTCCTGCTGCGCGAAGAGGCTCCGACGGGCAGCCTCGGCAGCGTCTCGCTTCAGCTCCGTTGATCGACGTGCTCGATCGCGACCGTTCGTCACGTGCTCGATTGCAACGCGTTCGATCGTGACGTTCGCACTCGTTCGATCGCGGCGCCCACGTCGTCCCCTCTTCTTCGCGCACCGTGCGCGCACTTCGTGAGGTCCCGGTGTTTCGAGGACGCATTCGCTCCATTCACTTCGTAGGCATCGGTGGCGTCGGCATGAGCGGCATCGCGGAGGTGCTGCTCGACGCGGGCTTCGCGGTGTCGGGCTCCGACCTGCGCGAGAACGAGTACAGCAAGCGCCTGATCGAGAAGGGCGCGACCTTCTTCGCGGGCCACGCGGCTTCGCATGTCGAAGGCGCCGACGTGGTCGTGTTCTCGAGCGCGGTGCCGAAGGACAACCCCGAGCTCGTCGAGGCGCGTGCGCGCGCCATCCCGGTGATCCCGCGCGCCGAGATGCTCGGCGAGCTGATGCGCCTCAAGGACGGCATCGCGATCGCGGGCTCGCACGGCAAGACCACCACGACCTCGCTGGTCGCGACGGTGCTGCGCGACGCGGGCCTCGATCCGACGGTCGTGATCGGCGGCAAGCTCAACGCGCTCGGCAGCGGTGCGGCGCGTGGCGCGGGTGATCTCCTGGTCGCGGAGGCGGACGAGAGCGACGGCTCCTTCCTGCACCTCACGCCCGCGATCGCGGTGATCACGAACATCGATCCCGAGCACCTCGATCACTACGGCGACCTCGCGCACGTGAAAGAAGCGTTCGTCGCGTTCGCCAACCGCGTGCCCTTCTACGGGCTCGTCGTCGCGTGCCTCGATCACCCGAACGTGCAGGACATCCTCCCGTCGATCGACAAACGCGTCGCGACCTACGGGCTCGCCGCGCAGGCCGACTACCGCGCGCGCAACCCGCGCATGAGCGGGCTCTCGGTCTCCTTCGACGTGGTGCGGCGTGGCGAAGAGCTCGGCACCTTCGAGGTGCGCATGCCCGGGATCCACAACGTGCTCAACGCGCTCGCGGTGATCGCGGTCGCGGACGAGCTGCGGGTGCCGCACGACGAGCTGCGCAAGGCGCTCGCGACCTTCGGCGGCGTGCAGCGGCGCTTCACGATCGTCGCCGAGCACGCGCTGCCGCAGAGCAAGCCGAGCGACGAGCCGGTCGTGATCGTGGACGACTACGCGCATCACCCGGCGGAGATCGTCGCGACGCTCGAAGCCGCGCAGCGCGCCTACGGACGGCGGCTCGTCGTCGCGTTCCAGCCGCACCGCTACACGCGCACGCACCACCTCTTCGACGAGCTCGTGCGCGCGTTCAACCGCGCGGACGTGGTCTTCCTCTCCGACGTCTACGCGGCGGGCGAGGCACCGATCGAGGGCGCCGACTCTGCGAGCTTGGTCCGCGCGATCCGCGCGCACGGCCACCGCGACGTCACGCACGTGGCCAAACGCGGCGACCTCCCGGAAGCGATCCGCGCGCGGCTTCGGCCGGGCGACGTGGTGCTCACGCTCGGTGCGGGCGACATCACACGCACGGGCCGTGAGCTCTCCGCGATGCTCGCGGGCTGACCGCGGCGCATCTCGCGCCCAGCAGCAGGGATCCGTCCTTCGGCGCTCCCAGGCAGTGAAAACTTCCAGTGTTCGCCGTCCGGACGAAGCCGGACTTCGCGCCTCCTCGCGGATCGAGCCCGTTAGGATCGTCCGCGGAGGTAGGCATGAGGAAGGCTTCGAACCGACGTCTCTACGTCGTGATGGTTGGCTTGTGTGGGCTGCTCGCGTTCGGCTGCGGCGACGACGACGGGCCCGGGGATCTCGACTCGGGGCCCGGCACCGACGGCGGAGGCACCGACGGGGGCGGCGACGTCGACGGCGGCGGTGACGGCGGCGGCGGCGGCGGTGACGTCGACGGAGGAACGACCGAGCCGACGTGCGGCGCGGGCGAGCAGCTCTGCGGCGAGGACTGCGTCGCGGTGCGCACCGATCCCGCGAACTGCGGCGGCTGCGACGTCGCCTGCGAAGAAGGCCAGGTCTGCAACCTCGGCACCTGCGCGGCGGAGTGCGGCGAGGATCTCACCGAGTGCAGCGGCGGCTGCATCGACTTGCAGAGCGACGACGCGAACTGCGGCGAATGCGCGAACGCGTGTGGCGAAGGCTTCTCGTGCGCGGCGGGTGATTGCGCGTGTGGGAGCGGGCTGCTCGAGTGCGACGGCGCCTGCACGGACGTGCTGACGAGCCCGAGCCACTGCGGCGAGTGCGGCAACGCCTGCGGCGACGGCGAGGTGTGCAGCGGCGGCGAGTGCGTCGAGGGTTGCCGCGCGGGCACCACCGACTGCGACGGCGCGTGCGTCGACACCACGAGCGACGCGACGAACTGCGGAGCGTGTGGCGTTCTCTGCGCGCGCGATCAGTCGTGTGTCGACAGCGCGTGCGGTTGCGCGGATCCGTTGACCGCGTGTGGCGATCGTTGCGTCGACACCGAGCGCGACGCGTTCCACTGCGGTCGTTGCGGCAACGTCTGCCCGCGCGGGCAGTTCTGCAGCGAGGGCGCGTGCGTGGCCGACTGTGGCGAGCTCGCGGAGTGTGGCGGCTCGTGCGTGGACACGTCGACCGACGACGCGAACTGCGGACGCTGCGGCGTCGTGTGCACGGGCGGCCGGAGCTGCACGAGCGGACGCTGCGCGTGCGCGGCCGGAGAGCAGCCGTGCGACGGCGTGTGCACCGACACCTCGACCGACGTGACGAACTGCGGCGCGTGTGGGCGAACCTGCGCGCGCGGCCAGAGCTGCTCGAGCGGCATCTGCCTCGACGCGTGCCCGGCCGGTCAGACGCGCTGCGACTTCCGCTGCGTGGACACCGACAGCGACCTCTTCAACTGCGGGGGTTGCGGGAACAGCTGCGGCTTCACCGGGAGCTGCACGGACGGCACGTGCACCTGCGGTCGTGGGAACACGCTCTGCGACGGCTCGTGCGTGAACACCTCGAGCGACCGCAACCACTGCGGCGAGTGCGGAACCGTCTGCAGCGCGCGCCAGACGTGCCGCGGCGGCGACTGCGTCGGGTTCGGGATGATCTGAGCGAAGGCTCGCGGGTGGGAGCTTCGTGCCGTGGAGGGTCTGGCAACGGACCCTCGGAGAAGCTGAAGCCCGCACGCTCCGGCGAGGGCCCTCGGGACACCGGGGGCTTCGTCGTTCCGTCGCGTCGCGGTGTTCGTGGTGCCGCCTCCGCCGCTTATTGGACGGTTCGCCGCCCTTCGTGCGAGGTGATCCGAGCCGTGCCCGTGGTGCGTCGTCGATCCGACCTCGAAGAAGAGGGCCCCGTGCGCGCGAAGCCGCGCAACGTGCGCGTGCGCGCGCGTGAAGAAGAGGCGCCGGTCGACGAACGCCCGCGTCGCAAGGTCGAGGTGCGCACGCGGCCGGAGCCCGCGCAGCGACCGCGGCGCGGGAAATCGGCGGCTGACCCCGCCGACTCGGGCAAGAAGCTTCCCGCGTCGGAGCCCGAGTCGGCACCCAAGTCGGCGAATCGTCGCGTGGAGCGAACGAGCGTGCCCGAGGATCCGGCGGACGCGCTCGCCGTGACCCCGCTCGCGTCCGTGCCTCCGCCGCCGCGCGGGGAACGTTTCGCGCGCGCACGTCGGATCGCCCTCGGCACCTTGAAGCTCGTCGCCGTGCTCGCTGGCATCGCAGGCGCGGTCGCGGTCGGTCGGCTCACGCGCGACTACGTGCGCACGTCGCCCGCCTTCGCGATCGCGACGATCGAGCTCGAAGGCCGCGCGCGCCTCGAGGAGAGCGACGTGCTGCGCGCCGCTGGCGTGTCGATCGGCACCAACGTCTTCGAGCTCGCGCCGGAGGACGTCCGCGCGCGCCTGGAGCGTCATCCGTGGATCGCCTCCGCGGAGGTGGAGCGTCGCCTTCCCGGTACGTTCCGGCTGCGCATCGTGGAGCGCACCCCGAGTCTGGTGCTCTCGCTCGGTCCGAGCCTGTACCTCGTCGACGAGAGCGGGAGCGTCTTCAAGGAGGTCGCGCCGGGCGATCCGGTGGACCTTCCGATCGTGAGCGGCATCGACCGCGATCGTTTCCTGCGCGAGCGCGCGTGGCGCACCGCGCTGCTCTCGGAGATCGACGTGCTGCTCGACGATTGGCGTGCGGCGGGGTTGTGGCGACGCGAGCCGATCGCGGAGATCCACGTCGAGGCCGACGACGGGTTGGTGCTGCACGTCGGGGAGGACGCGATGGAGGTCCGCCTCGGGCGCGCACCGTTCTTGCCGAAGCTGCGCAAGCTGCGTCGGGTGCTCGACCGGCTCGACGCCGAGAGCTCGCGCGCGCTCTACGTGCATCTCGACAACGTGCGACGTCCGGATCGCGTGGTCGTGCGGCTGCGCGAGGAGCCCGAGCCGGTGGTCGAAGCCACGCCCGAGGCGAGCGCGGGCGCGCCGACACCGGGCTGATCACGTCTCGCGCGTACGCGTTTCGCTCGCGTCGATCGCGCGATCCGCGACGGTGCTTCGATGCGCGGTCGTCGCGGTCTGCGAAGCAGCCGAGACCGCGGACCCTCGGGACGCGCGGTATCGCCACGCCGACGAACTTTCTCGTCTTCCCGCGGAACCTGTCCCGAGGACCGCTGTCGGTAGCGGGCATGGACGGTGGCGCTCCCGAACGAACGGGCGCCGCGCGAGCCGGAGAGTGTGTGCGATGGAGCCCCGACGCGAGTCGGATCCACGAGGTCGGCGGGGTCAGCCGCCGATTAATCCACGCGCCCTTCCCGACCGTCCGGACGACGCGGGTCGTGGGCGGAGCTCCGTCCGTCGACCGCCACGAGGCAGCACGAGGAGGACGATCATGGAGACGACGACGCTGGGGACCGAGACGACCGAACGCTACGTGCCGCTCGCACGCGCGCCGCTCGCGAACGCCGCGGAGCTCGAGACGTCGGAGGACGTAGTCGAGGTGCGCGTCGCGTGGGGCGACGACGTGCTGGTGATCAAACACGTTCGAGCGGGCGAGCGCTTCGTGATCGGCGAAGGCGACGACGTGGACTGGCTGGTCCCGGCGAGCCTGCTCGGCGTGACGCGCCACGTGCTCGTGGAGGAGGGGCGCGTGGTGCTGCCGCCGAGCGCGGTGACGACGGGCGCGGGCGACGACGTCGCGCGCTTCCACGTGGGCGACTTCGAGGTGCGCGCGATGCGCACGCACGCAGGGAAAGCCGCCGAGCGGGGACGCGAGCTCGATCGGCGTCCCGTCGCGTACGTCGGCGCGACGCTCGCGCTCGCGGGGCTGATGATCGTGGGCTTCTCGCTGGTGCCGCCGAAGAGCGCCGCGCTGAGCATCGATCACCTCGACGCGCGCAGCCGGCTCGCGGCGATCTTCCTCTCGCCCCCGGAGACGGAGACCGAGGAGCCGATCCCCGAAATGGGTCCGTCGGGTCCGGCGGGCGGTGAAGGGCAGCGGCACGACGGCGACGAGGGCGCGATGGGCGATCCCGCCGAGACGCGCACCAACCGCCAGTACGCGGTGCGCGGCCCGCGCGACAACCAGAACCCCACCCTCGCGCGCGATCGTTCGCCCGAGGCGGTGCAGCAGGTCGGCGCGCTCGGTGCGCTGCGTTCGATCGCCGGCACGTGGAACGCGCCGACCTCGCCCTACGGCGCAGCGATGGCGATCGGTCAGGATCCGATGGACGCGCTCGGGGCGCTCTTCGGGGCCGAGCTCGGCTCGAGCCACGGCGCGCTCGGGCTCGGGCTGCGCGGCACCGGCCGCGGCGCGGGCGGCGACGGTCGCGGCACCATCGGGCTCGACTCGCTCGGCGACACCCTCGGGCACGGCGGCGGCGCGACCTGCGATCCGGGTGTGACCTGCCGAGGCTACGGCCGCGTCGGCGGGCTCGGGATGGGGCGCGCAACGCAGACGCCCCGTGAAATGCGGGTCGGTCCGGTGGAGACGAACGGTGGGCTCTCCAAGGAGGTCATCCGCCGTGTGGTGCGGCGCCACCACAACGAGGTGAAGTTCTGCTACGAGCAGGCGCTCCGCGCGCGTCCGGACCTCGAAGGTCGCGTCACGACGCGCTTCATGATCAGCCCGAGCGGTTCGGTCGCGGCCTCGGTGGTGCAGAGCTCGACCCTCGGCAGCGGCGAAGCGGAGCAGTGCATCACGCAAGCCATCACGCGCTGGAGCTTCCCCGCGCCGAGCGATGGCGGCATGGTGAGCGTGACGTATCCCTTCGTGTTCTCTTCGGCGGATTGAGACGCACGGAGAATCGCGAACCTCCGAGATGAGACTGACGTTTTTGGAGCAGGCCGCCAGGCCGAGCGACCCGACGTCACGTGAGCGTCGCCGTCAGGCGACCGA
>CALJLK010000471.1 GCA_937982655.1 uncultured Sandaracinus sp. | reverse complement strand
TGCTCGGCGAGGGCGAGCGCGTGTCGTTGCAGCCCGTGTGCGACGCGCTGCGGCTTCCGCGCGCGCGGGCTCACCGAGCGCTCGACGACGCGTTCGCGTCGCTCTCGGTGGCGCGTGTCGTGCGCGAGCGGTGGTGCGCGGCGCCCCGGGCCGTCGACATGGAGCGGATCGCCGAGCTCGCTCTCACGCTCAGGTCCTACGGCGCGCTCGGCTTGTGGGCCGTCCGCAACAGCGGCTTCGACGACGCGACGATCGGCGCGGCCTGCGCTGCGGGCTTCGTCGAGGCCTTCGAGGAGCCGGAGGATCCGCGGTTCCCGTTCTACCGGCTCACCGAGCGGGGGCGTCGGTTCGCAGAGACCTTCGGGTCGCCCGCTCGACTCGGCTTCGACGGCTCGGAGCGCGTCGAGCTCGTGCTCGCGGAACGCGAGGAAGGGGAAGAAGACGATGCGGCCTGAAGTGAAGCGACGACGTGAGGAGGCGAAGGCCTGGCGCGAGCTCCAACGGACCTATCGGATCTCGGGGCGCGACGCGCTGCTCGAGGTCACGAACTACGGCCGCTCGGCGGTGGCGATCGTGTGGAACGCGAGCCGCCGCATGTTCGAGGTGCGCGTAGCGCGCGGCTTCGTCGTGCGGCCCGAGAACCTTCCGACCCGAACGATGGAGCGCGAGCACTTCTTCGAGTCGCTCAGCAAGGCACGGCAGCACGCGAGCGAGCTCGCGCAAGCGGTCGAGTCGGAGGCTGGGCACATCACGATCGCCGCGATTCAACTTCGCGGTGCGCCTTGGAACGGCCCGCGCACCTACCGCGCCGGAACGGTCCGAGTCGCCGCGGGGCGCGTGGTCTTCACGCCCGACGGGGAACCGCTCGCGCAGGGTGAGCGCGTCGACGAGCTCTTCGTGTTCGAGGGCACGCTCGCGCAAGCGAAGCGCTCCGCGGCGCGAAGGACGAGGATCGAGCTCGAGGGGCATCGCCTCGCGGCGAGCGCGAAGGAAGCGCTCGGGCACTGCATCACGCGAAGCGACCTCTACGACGTCTCGGCGCTCCGCGCGGTCCTCGCGCAGGCTGGGGGCGCTCGGTGACCGACGCACGCACGTGGAAGGTGGGCGACCCCTGCGACGCGTTCGTGAGCGGGACGTGGCGCCGCGCGGTGGTCTGCAGCACGGAGCCGGGCCCGCTTCGCGCGGGGCTCGGGTACGTCGCACGCGTCGCCGACACCCTCGGCGACGGCTTCACGTGGTCCGCGTGGGTCGCTCGCGACGAGCTCTGCGCGGTGAACGCGGGGGCGCCGTGCGGCTCGGAGCAGACGGCGGCGGCGCTCGGTCGATGGATGCTTGAGCAGGGCGTTTCGATCGCGAGGATGGCCGAACGCCTCGGGTGCTCCCGCTCGCGCGTGCGACAGCTTCGATCGGGCGCCTCCATGCCGTCGCTCGGGCTCGCCGCGCGGATCGAGCGCATCACGAGCGGGGCGGTGCCGGCGATCGGCTGGGTCGCGATGGAGGCTCCCGATGCGGGATGACGACGCGCCGCGCCTCACCGCGCGCCAACGGCAGGTGCTCGTCGCGCTGCTCCTCGGATGGTGGTCGGGCAACGTGCCGACGCACCGCGAGCTCGTGGCGACGCTCGGGATCTCGTGCACGTCGCAGGTCTCACAGCTCGTGCGGGTGCTTCAGCACCGCGGGCTCGTCGAGGTGCCCGAGGGGAAGTCGCGCCACCTGCGCGTGACGCCTGCCGGCGTGGTCGCGGGCCTTCGACTGTTGTCCGAGGACGAGCTCGCCGCGCTGCTCGTCGACCTCGGCGAGCGCTTCGCACCGCTGCGCGAGGAGGTCGCTCGGCGCGAGACCGGCGAGCGCATGCCGCCCTCGGAGGCGATCGAGGCGCTGCTCGAGCTGCTGTCCGGGCGCGCCTTCGGGATCGACTGCGAGGTGCGGTTGACGGCGAGCGGCGTGCTCCTCGTGATCGTCCGCGAATCGGAGAAGACGGAGGCGGTTCGGCGCGTCATCCCGGCCGTCGTCGAGGGGTTCCCGACCCGCGTTCTCTCCTCGTTCGAAGCCACCCTCGAGCGCCGCCCGCACGCCGCGCGCGAGCTCGCCGCGCACCTGCGCGCGCTCGCGGCCTCACTCGACCCGACGGAGCGCGCCGATGCCGCGTGAGCTCGTCGGGCCGTGGCGACCGCGACGTCACGCCCTCGAACTGCTCGAGGCGCACGTCGCGCGCGCGCTCGTCGAGGACCTCCGCGAAGCGCGCCTCGAGCTCGCGCGTGCGGCCGCGTGCGTCGCCTTCGGCCTCGGATGGCTCGCGCTTCACGTCGCGCGGTGCGCGCACTTCACCGTCGGCGTCGTCGTCGAAGTCGGGCTCGTGCTCTTCGCGAGCTTCGGCGCGGCCGCGCTGCTCGTGAGCGATGCCCGACGCATCCGCGCGCACGCCTACCGCTCGGCGAGGCGCGCGCTCGCACCTGCCGACCCCTACCGCTCCGCGGTGCTGCGAAAGGACCCTCGATCGTGATCGCCCCCGAACGACTCGCGAGCCGGTGCCCCTGCGGGCGCGACCTCCCCATCGAGCGCGCCTGGCTCGGTGACGCCCCCTGCGCGTGCGGCCGCGGGTGGCTCTCGGTGGGGTTCGGCTTCGTGCCCTACCTCGACGACTTCGCCTTCGTGTGGGGCGCGCGGTACCCGCGCGCGCTCCATCGCGCGATGGAGCTGCACGGCGCGCGCTTCCTCCCCGCCGAGGACGTCGACGCGTTCGCGAAGGTGCTCGACCCCGACGTCGCGCCCGACCACGTGCGCACGCGAGCCGTTGGGCACTTCCTCGGCGCGCTGTCGAAGCTCCCGCGTCCGAAGGCGAGCGAGCTCGTCGTCGCGGTCGCGATGGAGGTCGCGATCGAGCGCGTGCTCGATCGGCTCCGTCGCGTGCGCCAAGCAGCGCCGGCCGGCCTGGCTCGCGTCCTCTTCGCCGACGTGACGAGCGGAGCGCCCGAGGCCCTCCGGCGCATCGACGCCGCCCTCGTGGAAGCCGCGGCGGAGCTCGCCCACCGTCGACAGGTGCTTCGCCTCCGTCGCGCGAGCGCGGAGGTGCGCGCGCTCGAGGTCGCCGAGGAGCACCAAGCCCGGCGCGCCCTCGCCGAAGTCGCGATCGAGTTCTGCGTCGTCGACGGCGACCTCCTCGATCGCCTGCTCCTCGACCACGTTGCGCTCGCATGCGGCGGGGACCGGCGGACGACGCACGACCGTCTCGCGGCCATCGCGGCGCGAGGGGAGTGGATCCCTCGGTGGCGCGCCTTCGACCACGGCATGACGGCGAGCGATGTGGACCTCGTGCTTCCGCTGTTGAAGCTCATCGCGCGTCAGCTCGAGCGCGACGGCGACGCGGCGCGCGCGATCGACGACTACGACACGGAGCGATTCGGTGCGTGGCGCGATCGACTGCTCGAGGTCGCGGCGGTGAGCGTCGCCTCGCGGCGCGAGGCCCTCGCGACGTTGCTCGTCGAGCTCGTGCACACGGACGACGACGAAGCGGTGCTCACGCGCTCGACCACGCTGGAACGGCTCGTCGACGAAGCGAAGATCACGCGCGCCGTCGGTGTCGACGGGCCCCTCGTGCGGGAGGTCGCGGCCCGCTTCCACCGCGCATCGGGGGCCTCGTGAGCGCGCGCCGCCCTCGTGCTCGGCGCACGGTGCCGCCGAGCGGGTGCCCCTCGCTCGAGGGCCTCGCGTCGCGCGACTGCGAGCGGCTGCTCGACGCGCTGCAGAAGGTCGCCACGGTCGCGTGGCGCCCGAACGACCACGCGAAGCTCGAGGGCGCGCTCGTCGCCGGCGACGGCGAGCGGAAGGCCCTCGTCGTGCTCTACGTGCCGGAGGGCCCGGTCGACGCGGCCGCGCTGCTCCGCGAGCTTCACCGAGTCCGCGATCGACTCGGCATCCTGAACCCTAGCCACGGACCCAACGACGGAGCCCCCGCATGACGATCGAAGTGAAGCTCAGCGAAGAGCAGCTCGAGGAGCTCGCAAAGCGCGTAGCAGCGAAGATCGCAGCATCACGCCCAGCCGAGATCCCGGCGATGCTCACGACTGCCGACGCGGCCAAGGTAGCCCGCATGTGTCGAGCGACGATCCGAGCGCGCATCGCCGACGGGACGCTCCCGGCGGTGCGGGCCGGTCGTGACTTCCGCATCCGACGCGACGACCTCGATCGGTTCCTTCGGGGTCGCGATGCCGCGTAGGCCGGACAAGCTCCCGCCGGGTGTGCGTCGTCGGCCCGGGCGCCCCTACGAAATCTTCTATCCCGGCCCGGACGGTCGGAGGGTCCAAGAGACGCTCGGGACGGACCTCCGCGAAGCGGTGCGCGTGCGTGCCGAGCGGATCGCCGAGGTCCGCGCGGGAACGTGGATCCGGGCCGACCAGCGGCGGCGGGAGTCGCTCACGTTCGACCAGTGGGCCGACACGTGGCTCGAGCGGCGTGCTGCGCGCCCGAACCCACCGCGGACGCTCCACGACGACATCGCCCGGCTTCGCGATCACCTCCGGCCCGTGCTCGGTCCGGTGCGCCTCGACGCGATCACCGTCGACCATGTGCGCCGCGTGCTCGCCGAGCTCCGTGCGAAGACGTCGAAGCGCACGGGGCGAACGTTGGCGGAGAACACGATCACGAACACGTTCGGGACGCTCTCGAAGTGTCTTCGGGACGCAGCAAAGGAGCTCGGACGTCACGGGGTCGCGTGGGTGCCGCCCGTCGACCAGCTCGACGACGACGAGCTTCCCGTGCTGGTCGATCGCCCTCGGGAAGGCTTCCAGCGCGAGGAGCTCGAGTCGCTTCTCACCGACGCACGGATCCCGGAGGAGCGTCGCGTGTTCTGGGCGCTCCTCGGCCTCACCGGCATGCGCCACAACGAGGCCGCGGGCCTTCGGTGGTCGGACGTCGACCTTCGCACCGAACCGCTCGCCCGCATCGTGTTGACGCAACAGGCGGGCGGGCTCCGCCTCAAAGAGGACAAGCGCGGCCGCGGTCTGTCGCGCGAGATCCCTGTGCACCCCACCCTTCGCGCCGTGCTCGAGCGCTGGCGCACGCACGGGTTCGCGGAGACCTTCGGACGTCACCCGCGGCCGGGGGACTACATCAGCCCGCGCCCTGGCGACGTGACGCTGCACCGACTGAACCGGACGTCGCTCGGCCAGCTCCGGCGCGACTGCAAGGCGCTCGCGATGCCGGTTCGGTGCCCGCACACGCTACGCAACACCTTCGCGACGCTAGCCTCCGTCGACGCACCCGAGCTCGAGGCGGTGATCGCAGGCATCACCCACCAGACGAAGCCCGTGCGCGGCGCCTTCCGCACCTACGTCGCGACCCAGAGTCGGTGGCTCGCGCGGTGCGCCGCGGTGCAGCGACTCGACATCGTGCTCGTTCGTCACGCGGACGTGGTGGAGCTCCCGAAGGTTGCCGCCGCGTCGTTGTCCGCCCCGGACGCGGCCTCGAGCACCACCGAGGGGTCGACGAGCGCGCCCGGGGCTCGCGGCGCCTCTTACGGTCGCGTGGTGGCCGGCGTGGCGGAGGGTGCGAGCGCGTCGGAACGGACATCGCGGGAACGCCGCCGAGGGTCAGAAGGATCGTTGAACGACCCAGGTTCGATCACTCAACGACCTACCTCCGAGGCTGCGCGGGATGGTGCGGAATCGAGCACCCCGAGGGTGACATCCAGGGTGACACCGGAAGAGGGGTCCGCAGAAGCCGAACGATCACCCGACGTTGCGCGACTTTCCGCAGTTGCACATGCCGTAGTGCGACCAGCGGTACTCGGCGCCCTCGCGAAGGCGCGACGCGGCGAGGCGGAGCGAGTGCACGAGGGTGGCGGTCGGGTGGGCCATGGGCGTCCTCCTGCGCGCCGAGCGCGCGTCGACAGAGTTGAAGCGGAATCGTGCGAGGCGAAGCGGACGCCGTCCGCGAAGCTGCACGATTCCGAGAAACCATCGGGCCGCGCGTGAGCGCGGAGCCGATGAACTGACGTTTTTTGGAGCCGGCCGACAGGCCGAGCGACCCGACGTCACGTGAGGTCGCCGTCAGGCGACCGAACCATCGAACGGCGGACGTGGGGTCGACTCGGCTCGGGTTCAACCGTGTCCGCCACGTGCTCGGCTCACGCGGCACCTTCACGCACCGCGCGCTCAAACGCGCTCGAGGATCGCCGCCGCGCCGAGCCCGCCTGCCGCGCAGATGCCCAGGATCGCGGTCTCGCGATCGCGACGTACCAGCTCGTTCGCCATCGTCGTCACCATGCGCGCGCCCGTCGCGCCGAACGGATGCCCGATCGCGATCGAGCCGCCGTGCACGTTGAGCGCGTCGTCGTCGATCGTGCCCACCGCGCGGTCGCGACCGAGACGCTCGCGCGCGAACGCATCCGAGGCGAGCGCCTGCGTGACGCTCAGCACCTGCGCGGCGAAGGCCTCGTGCAGATCCACGAGGTCCACGTCCGACAGCTCCATGCCCGCACGTGCGAGCGCCTTCGGCATCGCGAGGGCGGGTCCGATCAAGAGCTGATCGGCCGGATCGACCGCGACGTACGACCACGATCGGAACGCCGCCAGCGGCGTGAGGCCGAGCGCGCGCGCCTTCGCCTCGCTCATGAGCAACACCGCCGCCGCGCCGTCCGTCAGCGGGCTCGCGTTGCCGGCGGTGATCGTCCCGTCCTTCGCGAAGACGGGGCGCAGCTTCGCGAGCCGCTCCTCGCTGGTGTCCGCGCGCACGAGATCGTCGACCACGACCCGCTCGCCGTTCGGCAGTGTCACCGGCGCGACCTCGACGTCGAAGCGACCGCTCGCGATCGCGGCCGCCGCGCGGTGATGGGAGCGCGCCGCGAACGCGTCTTGGGCTTGCCGCGCAATGCGGTTGCGACCCGCCATGCGCTCCGCCGCTTCGCCCATCACCTCGCCCGTCGTGCGCTCCGCGATCTTCGGCATCTTCGGCAACACCTCGGTGATCGGCAGGAGTTGTGACGCGACGCCGAGGTAGTCGCGCCAGCTCTTCGCTTTGCCGAACGCGACCGGCGCGAGGGCGTGCACGGCCTTCTGGGGGAGCTTCACCTCTGCGTGGCTCGTGGAGTCCGAGCCCCCCGCGATCACGACGTCCGCTTCGCCGCGCTCGATGGCGGCCGCCGCGAGCGTGATCGCTTGCAGGCCCGAGGCGCACGCGCGCGTCACCGTCATGCCCTCGACGCCCGCGCCGAGCCGGAGATCGAGCGCGAGCTCACGCGCGACGTTCGGCGCCGCGCTCGGCAAGATCACGCCGCCCCAGACCACCGACTCGATCTCGCGGCGAGGCAGCCCGGTGCGCTCGAGCAACGCCGACACCGCGGCGTCCGCGAGCCCGATGGTGTCGAGCCCGAGCAGCGCGCCGAACGCCTTCGTGAAGGGCGTGCGGATGCCGGCCACGATCACCGCGCGGCGCGTCGCGTCACCGACCTTCGACACGCGCTTGGGTCCGCTCCCGCGTCGGAGCGAGCGCGCATCGAGCTCCTTCGCGCGCGCGGACGGCCGACGCTCGCCGTTCTCCGTGCGCGACCTCGGTGCGTCGCCCGTTCCGCTCGACGTCTCGGTCGGCGGCGTGGTGGGCGTGGTGTCCGGCGCCTCTTCGCCCGCGAGCGACTTCCGCTCCTTCTTCGAGAGTTTCTTCTCCGAAGACTCCTCGAGCGCCGGCGCCGCTTCGCCTGCGAGCGACTTCCGCTCCTGCTTCGAGAGCTTCTTCGCCGAAGTCTCGTCGAGCTCCGGCGCTGCTTCGCCCGCGAGCGACTTCCGCTCCTTCTTCGAGAGCTTCTTCTCCGAAGACTCGTCGAGCGCCGGCGCCGCTTCGCCCGCGAGCGACTTCCGCTCCTTCTTCGAGAGCTTCTTCTCCGAAGACTCGTCGAGCGCCGGCGCCGCTTCGCCCGCGAGCGACTTCCGCTCCTTCTTCGAGAGCTTCTTCTCGACCGGGTCGGCGGGGTCAGCCGCCGACTTCTCGACCTCGGGAACCGCTTCGTTCGTGTCCCGCTCTCGTCCCGACTTCTTCTTGCTCGACATCCCCTGCTCCCCGCTCGCGGCACCCGCGAGGGCGCGAGGTTCTCCCGGTCCACCACGCGAAGGGAAGCCCCGCGCGGCCGTCACGCGGCGAGGCGTCACGCCCCGACGAGCGCGCCCCCACACACACGGAGCACCGCGCCCGTGATCCCCACGCTCGACGGTGTCGCCAAGAACGTGATCGCCTCGGCCACGTCGCGCGGCTGGCCGCCCTGCCCGAGCGCGGACAGCCGACGCGCCGCCTCGCGGATCGCGACCGGCATCGCGTCGGTCAGGCGTGTCTCGATGAAGCCGGGCGCGATCGCGTTCACCGTCACGCCGCGCTCCGCGACCTGCGGCGCCAGGTGCCGCAGGTAACCGACGAGCCCCGACTTCGCGGCCGCGTAGTTCGTCTGCCCCACGTTGCCGGCGAGCCCCGACACGCTCGAGAGCAACACGACGCGCGCGTGCTTCTTCAGGGCCTTGTGCGCGATCAGCGCGTCGGTGAGACGCACCACCGCGCCGAGGTTCACCTCGACCGCGAGCTCCCACTGCGCCGCGTCCATCTTCGCGAGCGTCTTGTCGCGCGTGATGCCCGCGTTGTGCACGACGACGTCGAGCCCCCCGTGCTCGCGCGCCACCGCGAGCAAACGCTCCGTCGCGTCGGGCGCGGTCACGTCGAGCAACACCGGCACGCCGCCCACCTCGCGCGCGGTCTGCGCGAGCGGCGCGTCGTCGTCCGGACGGTCGAGCAGCAACACCTTCGCGCCCTCGCGCGCGAGGCAGGCCGCGGTGGCGGCGCCGATGCCACGCGCCGCACCGGTGACGAGCGCGACCTTTCCGTCGAGCGGACGACTCCACGTCGACGCGGGGGGCGCCTTCGCGAGCCGACGCACCACGAGGGGCTGCGCGGTCACGAACGCGCTGCGCTCCGAGAGCGCGAAGCGAAGCACGCCGTCGAGGCGGCTCTCCGCGCCGGTCTCGCAGAGCACGAGGTTGGCGGTGGTGCCTCGGCGTCCGAGCTCCTTCGCGAGGCTGCGCACGAACCCTTCGAGCCCCTGCCGCGCCGCCGCCACGGCGGGCGTGCTCGCTTCTTCCGGCGGCCGACCGATCACGACCACGTGTGCGCAGGGCGCGAGCCGACCCACGGACGTGTGGAAGCCGTCGTAGAGCGCGCGCAGATCCGCGGGTCCCGCCAGCTCGGACGCGTCGAAGACGAGCGCCTCGAAGCGGCGCGCGCTTTCGTGATCGAGCGCCTCCGCCCGACGTCCCCACGCCTCGCCCGGTGCGTCGAAGACGTCCGTCTCGCTCGCGATCACCGGGCTCGCACCGGCCTCCACCAAGGCACGCGCGATCGCGCGACCGAGCTCGCCGCGCAGCGTCCCGAGCGCGAGCACGCGTCGATCGCGGAGTGGCTGCTCGGCGTAGGGCGCGTCCTCGCGATCGAGCCGCTGCGGAAGCGGGATCGGAAGCCCGAGGCGCTGGATGAGCCGCCGCGCGCGGGGCTCGGAGGAGAGCGTGAGGAGGATGTCGCGGGACATGGGTACTCTGTGGTGAAGAGGAGGACGTCAGTCGTAGGTGCCACGCAGGTAGGCAGGCGCGCCGGGCGCGTCGCCGACGTGCACCGTGCGCGTCTCGGGCTCGACGTAGAGCCCGACCTCGGCGGGCAACGCCAACGGTCGCGTGAAGCGTGCGTCGAGGACGCGCGGCGCGAGCCGACGCGCGGTGCGCAGCCCCTCGTACGCGCGCGCGAAGGTGGAGAAGCCGTGGAGGATGGTGCTGCGGAAGCCGAATGCGCGCGCGTACGGACGGATCCAATGCACCGGGTTGAAGTCGCCCGTGAGGATCGCGAACTCCAGCCCCGCGCGCGGCCCGAGCTTCCAGCGCGCGAGCTCCTGCGCGTTCGTCGGAACCCGCGCGCGCTCCTTCTCCGACTTCTTGGCTGGGTCGGCGGGGTCAGCCGCCGACTTCGGGCCAGCGCTCGACGACTTCGCCGAGGCCAACGGAACCACCGCGTTCAGATGCACGACCAGCGCCTCCGGCTCGTCGGCCGGCCCGGTGGTGGCGAGGAAGCGCAACACCGCGCGGCGTCCGTCGTCGTCGATCGCGTCGAGGCGCGTCGCGACCTCGAGCGGGCGATCGTCGGGCAGCGGCGCCCGCACCTCGAGCCGACATCCGCCGTTGAGCACCTTTTGGAGCGGATACGACACGCCCTCGAGCGCGAGCGCCTGGAGCGGAAAGACCCACTGCGGAAAGAGATGCGGCGGCACGAGCCCGCGGTAGCTCGCGAGGTCGCCACCGACGTGGCGGACGTAGTCATCGATCAACGCGCGCGGACGCGGCGGCACCGTAGTGCGATGCCAGGGTCCAGGCGTCGGCTGCGCGTCGTGCGAGGGCTTTCGCAGCGCGCCCGCCGCGCCCTTCGCGAGCGCCGCGACCACCGGACCTTGTTGGAGCACGTGACGGAGCGCGACCATGAGGCACCTACCGTTCGGTTGGCGTTCGTCTACCACATGGTAGACGGTTGTCGAACGCGCGGAGTCGACCACGCGGTCGTCGTGGTGTTCCGTGAGGCCCCTCGTCACGGTTGGCGTTCGCGTTCGCGTTCACGAGCACGAGCGCCCCGCGGGATCGCAGGGCGCTCGCCTTCGAGAACGTCGACGTCAGCGGCGACGGCGACGCGCGAACACCACCAAGCCGAGCGCGAGCCACACGAAGCGCGCGTCTTCCCCGCCGTCCGTGCGGCAGTTGCAGCCGCCGCCACTCGCACCGCCCTCGCCCGCGTCCGCGCCCGCGTCGCGCCGACCGGCGTCGCGTCCCGCGTCCGTGCCCGCGTCGACCGGCACCGCCGCGTCGTCCTCGAGACCGCCGTCGTCGAGACCGCCGTCGTCGACGCCACCATCCTCGAGACCTGCGTCTTCGATCCCGGCATCCATCGGGCCCGCGTCGACCATACACGCCGGCACGGGGCTGCCGTCGCAGGTGCCCGCCGTACACTCGTCGCTCTCCGTGCAGGGATCGCCGTCGTCGCACGCCAAGCCGTCGACCGCGTTCGTGGTGCCGCAGCCCGTCGCGGGCGTGCAGAGCTCGACCGTGCAGGGGTTGCCGTCGTCGGTGCAGGTCACCGCCGCGCCGCCGGAGCAGGTGCCGCTCGTGCACGTCTCGCCCGTCGTGCACGCGTCCGAGTCGTCGCACGATGCACCATCCGCCGCCGGCATCGAGGTGCAACCGCTCGCGGGATCACACATCTCGATCGTGCAGGGGTTGCCGTCGTCGGCGCACGTCGTCGCGCCCCCGCCGCCGCACGCGCCCGCGCCGCAGACCGTCGCAGTAGTGCAGGGGTTGCCGTCGTCGCAGCCCGTTCCGTCCACCACGTTCGTGAAGCCACACGCGCCGGTCGTCGGGTTGCAGAGCGGCGCCGTGCACGGGTTCGAGTCGTCGGGGCAGTCGATCGCGCTGCCGCCGCCACACGCACCGCCAGTGCACGTCGTGCTCGAGGTGCAGGCGTTGCCGTCGTCGCAGCTCGTGCCGTTCGCCACCGGCGTCGACGCACACCCGGTCGCGGGATCGCAGCTCTCCGCCGTGCACGGGTTGCCGTCGTCCGTACACGTGACCGCGGAGCCGCCACCGCACGCGCCTGCGGTGCAGACCTCGCCCGTCGTGCACGCGTTGCCGTCGCTGCAGCCGGTGCCGTTGCCAACCGGCTCGCTCACGCAGCCGAGCGCGGCGTCGCAACGTTCCACCGTGCACGGGTTGCCGTCGTCGGTGCAGGTGGTCGTCATTCCGGCCTCGCACGAGCCCGCCATGCACGTGGTCGACGACGTGCACGCGTTCGCGTCGTCGCACGAGGTGCCGTCCATGACGTTCGCGAAGCCACAGCCCGTCGCCGCGTTGCAAAGCGGCACCGTGCAGGGGTTGCCGTCGTCGGGGCACGTGATCGCCGTGTTCGAGCAGCCGGTGAGCGGCGTGCAGTCGTCGGTCGTGCAGGCGCTTCCGTCGTCGCAGTTCAGGAGCGTTCCGTCGACGCACGCGCCGTTGCCGTCGCAGGTCTCTTCTCCGTCGCAGAGGTCCGAGTCCGCGCACGACGTCCCGACCGTCGCGGGGATGCACGCGAAGCGCTGACACGAAGCACACACGCCGCCCGTGCACGCGAGCGTCGCGTGGCAGAGCGGACGCACCGCGAAGTCGCTGCCTTGATCGGTGTCGAGGGTGACGGGCGTGCGGACTGCGACCTCCACGTTACCGAGCGCCCCGAGGGACGGCACTCCAGCGAACACACCGGTTCCCCAGACGGCGACGTCGAGCACGACGTTGTCGGGTCCGAGCAGAATCACCTCGTCGTTCGTGGCGAGGTCGAAGTTGTTCCCGCTGACCCACGCGCCGAAGCTCGTGAGCCCCTGCATCTGCGCCTCCGGCGGCGATCCGTAGAAGGCCTCGAAGCGCGCCGTCTGATCGGCGAAGATCGCGGCCTCACCGTTGCCGAGCACCAAGGTCGGCAAGCGCCGCATCGACTCCGTGCTGCCGATCGTCTCTTCGTCGCCGGCCTTGAAGCCGAGCAGGTCCACGCTGCCCGCGCTGACGTTCACGAGCTCGAACCAGTCCGCGTCGGGCGCAGAGCTCGCGCGATGCACACGCGAGATCACGATCGGCGACCGCGGCTCGCCCGCGCTCGTGAGCCAGACCTCGTTGAAGTGGTCGAGCACGAGATCACCGATACCGACCTCGTTCGGCCAGGTGAAGAGCCCCGTCACCCCCGGCTGATCCGCGTAGTCGGTGAGTACGTCGAGCACGTTCGTGATCGTCTCGTCACCGAGCCCGATCACGTCGCCGCTGCCCGCGTTCTCTCGGAACGTCGCCACGCTGAATCGAAACGCCGCCGGAGGCGCGACGAGCCCGAACGCGGTCCACGGCACCGCCATCTCGAATCGCGCGCTCGCCGCGTCGACCGCGATCGTGCCCGCGCCTTCGGTGGTGGCGTAGGTCTGACTCACGACGTCGAGCCGCACCGGACCGCCCGCCGGAGACCGCGTACGGACGATCCACTCGAAGGCCGCGTCGTTCGACGTTTGAAGGTCGGACAATCCGGCAAAGAAGCGCGCGCCGCTCCCGGCCGTGCGATCGAGATCGAGCGCGATCTGGATCATCGGCGGATTCGCGCCGTCCATCGTGCCGTCGAGGGTCACGAGGAAGTAGAGGTTCGTCGCGTCGGCGGTGAGCCGCACTTCGCGGAGATCCGCGATCTCGCCCGACATTCCGGTCGCGAGGTCGTTGCGCGCGTCGTCGTTGGCGTCGACGAGGACGATCTCGCCGTGCCCCGCCGCGTTGCGCTGCAGTCGCCCGACGTTGACGCCGGCGAGCGGGGTCGCGAACCACTCGGCCGCGTCGCCATCGACCACCACCGGATGCGCACGAGCGACCGACACGGTCCCCAGCGCGAGCACGAGCGCGGCCAAACCGCGGAGTACACGCCTCATCTCCAACACCTCCGGCCGTGCATCGTACACGAGTGACGCTGCGTTCGTCCCTCCCCTCCCCCAGCTCCGTCTCCGTCTCCGTCTCCGTCTCCGTCTCCGTCTCCGTCTCCGTCTCCGCCTCCGTCTCCGCCTCGCCTCCGTCTCCGTCGCGGTCTCGCCTTTCCCAATCGAGCCCGCGCGATAGAGTCGCGCCCATGCGTGCCGCACGAATCACCGCGCTCGAAGGCCCGAGCGCGATCGAGGTCCACGAGCTCCCCGATCCCGAGCCCCGCAAGGGCCAGCTCGTGGTGGAGGTGAAGAGCGCGGGCGTGAACTTCCCCGACCTGCTGATGAGCCGCGGGCTCTATCAGAT
>CALJLK010000470.1 GCA_937982655.1 uncultured Sandaracinus sp. | reverse complement strand
CCCCAAAACACGCGGCTCCGTTGAAGAACGAGGTTCTTCAACGGGCTGCTAGGGGGGCTCCTCTCACCAGCCTTCGCTCGACCGCTCGTCGCCCTCCCCTCGCCTTCCGATCGACATGCGCCTCGGCTTCGTCACCGACATCCACGGAAACCTGCACGCGCTGCGTGCGGCGCTCGCCGTGCTGCACGACGTCGACGAGGTGATCTGCCTCGGCGACATCGTGGACCTCGGGCCAGAGCCCGGGCCGGTGGTCGATCTCCTGCGTGAGCGCGGGATTCGTTGCGTGCGCGGGAACCACGACACGATCGACGAGCATCCCGAGCTCCCGTTCCTCGACGACATCGAGCGGTGGACGGAGCACGTGCTCGACGACGATCGGCGCGCGTGGCTCGCGGCCCTGCCCGAAGCGCTTCGCGTCGAAGCCAACGGCCACCGACTGCTCGCGGTGCATGCGTCGCCGCGCGCGCTCACCGAAGGGCTCTACGCGGAGACGCCGGAAGAGACGTTGCGCGCGTGGTGCGTCGAGCCCTTCGACGTGCTCGTGTGTGGGCACACCCACGTGCAGACGATCCGTCGCCTCGACGGGCGCTACTTCGTGAACGTCGGCAGCACGTCGACGCCCTTCGCGAGGCTCCCGACCGCGGGCAAGCCGCCGGTGGTGCTGCCGTGGGCGGAGTGCGGCGTGATCACGCTCGGCGAGCGCATCTCGATCGAGCTGCGCGAGGTCGCGTTCGATCTCGACGCCTTCTTCGCCGCGGTCGACGCGAGCGGGATGCCGCACGCGAAGAGCTTCAAGCGCCAGTGGCGCCGCTGACGACGCGGCGCACGTCGTCGCGCGTCGTCACTCGCCCCGTTCGCGTCGCGACCCGAGCCGCACCGCTTCGCGTCACTTCCCGCGCGCGGCCGGCAACGGCTCGTAACAGCGCGGGCAACGCTTCACGTGCGGTCGCTCGAGCACGAGCCGACCGCAGCGCGTGCAGCGGACGTGTCGTGCCTTGCTCCGCTTCGCGCGTTTGGCCGCGACGAGCGCACCGCCGACGAGGAACCACATCCGGCGAAGGGTAGCCGCTTCTCCGAGGGGCTGTCGCCAGCTCGCTCCGCTGCGCCGGGCGCCTGCGAGCTCCGCATCCGGTCTGTCGGGGCTCCACCCGACGAATTGAAGCGGAATCGTTCGAGGCGAAGCGGACGCAGTCCGCGAAGCTGAACGATTCCGCGAAACTATCGGGCCGCGCGTGAGCGCGGAGCCGATGAAAAAAGATCCGTGCCTGCCCCAATTCCACGCGCGGCGTCGTGTCAGTGGGGGCATCGGTCGAAGCGCGCACCCGACGCGACCAGCGAAGTGTTGATCCACTCGTGCACGCACGACTATCATCGCGAACCGCTTGCGGAAACGGGCCGTCCCGTAGCAATCGAAGGGCACACCCTCCATGAAGATCGTTTGTGACAACTGCGGAGCCAAGTACTCGATCGCCGACGAAAAGGTCGCCGGCAAGGTCTTCAAGATCCGCTGTAAGAAGTGCACTCACGTCATCGTGGTCCGTGGGGACCAATCGGCGGCGGCAGACGACGCTGCGACCTCGGCGGGCTTCGATTACGGCGGCGACGCGGTGTGGCACGTGGTGGTCGAAGGCGACCAACAGGGGCCGTTCTCGCCGCAGCAGCTCGGCGAGATGATGACCGCCGGCCAGATCGACTGGGAAGCCTACGTCTGGAAGGAAGGCTTCGACGGCTGGAAGCCCGCGCGTGACATCCCCGAGCTCGTGACCGCCATCAGCGGCGACGACGCCGACCAGGGTGGCGGCGACGCAGCGTTCGGCGCCGATCCCTTCGCGGGCGGCGGCGGTGGCTTCGGTGGTGACAGCGCGTTCGCCGCGCCGGCTCCGCAAGCCGCGCGCGCGAGCGCTGACGCGGGCGCCGACCTCTTCGCGCAGTCGGATCCGGCGAGCAGCCCCTTCGGAGGCCCGGCCGACGACGACGGCGTGGTCGCCTCGGCGCCGAGCCCGCGCGTCTCGCAGGAGCAGGCCTCGATGACGGGCCAGCGCAACGAGAACTCGGTGCTCTTCTCGCTCTCGAACCTGCAGGCCCTCGCGACGGGCGGACCGAGCGGTGCCCCGGCCGCTTCGGCGGGCCCGAAGGCCGCGGCGGCGCCGGCGGCCAAGGCGGGTCACGCGACGGGCGAAGGCTCGGGTCTCATCGACATCCGCGCGCTCGCGAGCGCGACCGCGGCCCCCGCGTCGGGCGGCAGCAGCGCGAAGAAGAGCGACGCGATGCCCGACGATCTCCTCGCGATCGGCGGCTCGGGTGGCCTCGGCTCCTCGCTCGGTGCGCCCGTGCTGGCGCCGGCCGCGCCGGAGCCAGAGAAGAACAACAAGGGCCTGATCATCGGCCTCTCGGTCGCTGGCGTCGCGGTGATCGGCCTGCTCGCGGCGCTCGTGGTGATCCTCTCCAAGGAGCCCGAGCCGGTCGCCGCCGTGGCGGGAGCGGCGCCGAACGCGGCGGGGGGTGAGCTCGCGAACCCGAACGCGGCGACGCCCGCGGTCCCGGCCGCAGCAGGAGTCGCGCCCGCGGTTCCGGCGGTCCCCGCTGCAGCAACCCCGGCGACCCCGGCGACGCCGGCCGCCATGACCGAAGAACCGGCAGAGGCGGAAGACGAGCGTCGTGAGCGCAGCGGTTCGACGTCGCGACGCGAGCGTCCGTCGGGCACGAGCTCGATGGACTCGGCGCCCGCGCGCGCGACCGCGATGGAAGAAGCTCCCGCCGCGATGACCACCGCGATGGGTGGTGGAAACATCGACGACCTCCTCGACCGCGCGCTCGGTGGCGGCAGCAGCCCGATGGCCGCCTCGATGGAGTCGGCGCCCGCGATGAGCAACCTGCCCGAGCAGCCGAACCGCGACGACGTGGGTCGCGCGCTTCGTTCGGTGTCCTCGCGGGTCGAGAGCTGCGGCGGTGGCACGGCGGGCGTCGCGAACGCCGCGATCACCTTCGCGAGCTCGGGTCGCGTGAGCGGCGTGAACGTCACGGGCGTGCCCCCGGCCGTGCAGTCGTGCGTCGCTCGCGGCGTGCGCAGCGCTCAGGTGCAGCCCTTCTCGCGCCCGACCTTCAACGTGAACTTCCCGTTCCGCGTTCGTTGATCGCACCGACGAGATCGGAAACGACCCCGCTTCGGCGGGGTTTTTTCGTATGCCAATTCGATGGTTCGGTCGCCTGACGGCGACGCTCACGTGACGTCGGGTCGCTCGGCCTGTCGGCCGGCTCCAAAAACGTCAATTGTAAGCGCGTCCCCAATCCCGCACGGGTGGGCTCGCGGGCCGCGCGCGCGACGGAGGCGCCGTCGAGCGCGAGAAGGACGGCGCCACTCCTCGTGCGTCGCTCGCGACGGACTCCACGCGTCGCGAGCCTCGTGCCCCTGCCTCCGCACGTCGCAACGTGTCCCCGAGTGAGGGCGGGAGCCCTCACCGGGGTCGGTGTCCCTGTGCGCGGACGTCCTATCCCAAACGAGGTAGGACCGGCCGTAGCGTTACTTACCTTTCTGTGGGACACTCCGTTGCTCGCAAATACACTGATGTTTAGGTCATTTCTGAACTGAATGAATGCATTTCAGTTCTGGTAGATTCCGCGCGCGACTCACCCGTTTGGGTGAGAATATCCAGTGGCACACAACCTGCGTAGGGTGGTGTCGTCCATGACGCTTGCCGCCGTCCCTGCACCGAACGACCGCGAGTCCGCGAGCCTGCAGGCGTGGCTCGACCGCATCGGCGAGCTGCGATCGGGCGAGCTTCGCGTCGAGACGGCGCGCGGTGTGGGGCGCATCTTCCTCTGCGAAGGTCGGGTGGCGTGGGTGGTCGCGGACCAACCCGGCGAGCATCTCAGCGACGCCCTGACCCACCAAACCGACGTGTCGAGGGCGGTGCTGCGCGACGTGCTCGAGGTGTGTCGTCGTTCGGGGGCGAACTTCGCCGAGGAGCTGGTCCGCAGCGGGGCGGTCGAGCGGGACGTGATGCGCGAGGTCCTCCGGGCTCACAACGCCCGCCAGCTCGCGGCCATCGCGCGCCCGTCACCAACGTGTCGGGTGCTCTTTCGCCCGGCTCCGAGGGACTACGCGTCCGACTTCTTGTTCTCGGTGGCAGAGCTCACCGAGGCCGAGCGACTGCGTGAGTCCGACCGCGTGGAGCGCCCGACCGCGACGAGACGGATCGCGTTGAGCTCCACCGCACCGCAGGCGGACACCGCGCCCGACACCGCTCCCGACGCTCCCGACAGCACCCACGACGCCACGACTCACGAGGGATCGCCATCGCGTGATCTCCCGGAACGAACGAACCCGGAACGACCGACACCCGCGGCGGCTGATCCCGCTGCGCAGGCAACGAAGGAGATCCCCTACATGGCCAACATCAACAGCAGCCTCTCCGAGATCATGAAGCTCGACGGTGCGATCGCCGCAGCGCTCGTGGACTGGGAGTCGGGGCTGACCCTCGGCACGATCGGGGGTGGCGCGGGCTTCGACATCGAGCTCGCCGCCTCGGGCAACACCGCGGTCGTGAAGGCGAAGGTGGGCGTGATGAAGGCGCTCGGGATCGAGGGCGCGATCGAGGACATCCTCATCACCCTCGGCTCGCAGTATCACCTCATCCGCCCGCTCTCGAAGAACCCGTCGCTCTTCCTCTACGTCTCGATCGACAAGGCGAAGGGCAACCTCGGCCTCGCGCGCCACAAGGTGCGGCAGGTGGAAGAAGGCCTGAGCCTCTGATCGCGATCCGTGGCGTACCTCGACGCGCGTACCGGCGAGCTCGTGATCCGCGTCGTCTACGACGGCGCGCCGAGCGCGGGGAAGAGCACCAACGTGCGGCGCCTCCACGAGGGGCTGCTCGCGACGCGTGAAGGCGCGCTCGAGAGCCCCGACTCGGTCGGGCGTCGCACGGAGTGGTTCGATTGGCGGGAGTTCTTCGGCGGCTACGTCGAAGGCATCCCGCTCCGCTGCGAGCTCCTCAGCGTGCCGGGCCAACGATCGCTCGCAGCCCGACGCGCGCACGTGCTCGCAGAAGCGGACGCGATCGTGTTGGTCCTCGACGCGACGCGACCGGAGACTCACCGCGAGTCCCTCGATGCGCTCGTCGCGACTGGCGCCGCGGTCGACGGGCTCGTCGTGCAGCTCAACAAGTCCGATCGGGTGAACGAGCTCGATCCGGACGCCGCTCGGCAGGGCCTCACCCTCGAGGTGCCCGTCGTCGTCGCGAGCGCCGAACGCGACGAGGGCGTGAGCGCGACCTTTCTCGCGGCGGTTCGGGTCGCCACGACACGAGCAAGACGTGCGATCGCCGAAGGAACCCTCGCCACGCGTGCGCGCGCTCGCGGCGCGGACGCGCTTCGCGACGAGCTGCGGGAGCGAGAGCGACCGACGTTGCCGACCGCGTGGCGACTCGTAGGCGACGCGACGTACGAGCCCACCGCGCGACGCGTCGTGCCGCGGGCCGTCCCGAGCACGGAGCGACGGGCGTGGGCGCCCCTGGACGCGCACGAGTGGGAAGGCGCGGGCCACGTCGTTCATCACCGAGCGGAGTGGGTCTTCGAGACTCCCGAAGCGGCCGAGCGGGAGCTGCTGGAGTTGGTCGGGCCGCACCGCGTGGTGTTGATCGACGGGCGCGGGCGCGCGTTCGTGCTCACCCGCGACGCTCCGACGTTGCTCGAAGAGGTGATGAGCTGCGTCGCGCTCGGCGCCGAGCAGGTCGCCTTGGAGCGTCTGGTCGAAGCGTGGGACGCGCTACGTGACGAACGAGGTCGGGCCGCCGTGCGTGCGAGCGCCACGGTGTGTGTGGATGGGGTGTGGCGACACCTCGCCCTCGGGAGCGCCTCCCGGGTGCCGGCGGACCTCCCGTCGTCGCTGCGGTCGGAGCTCTTCGAGCGTCACGTCTGGCCCGATCTCTGGGACGTGGGCTGAGCGACATCGTTCGCTCGTCCCGCGACTCTCGCTTCACGGAGATCGTGGGGCGGAGCTCGCCGAGCGCGTGCAGGGCGCGGGCTTTGTCGGTGTACGCGAAGTCCTCGAGCGGGCCGATCGCCACCATCGCGTCCGCGATCTCGACCGCCCGGCGGAGCTGATGGAGCTCGAGCGCCTACCCAGAGGTCGAAGCGTCGACGTGCTCGCCGACCTCACCGCGCGCCGGCGTCCGGGACGCCCGCGTCGGTCGCGCTCGGACCGGGCTGCACGGCTTCTCGGAGCTCGTCGCGCGCGCGCTCGAACGCCTGCATCACGCGCGGCGAGGTGCGCACGGTGTCGAGTTGCATGTCGGGCTGGCGCTGCAACGCCGCGCGAAACGCCGACACCGCGAGATCCTCCCGACCGAGCGCGACGTAGGCCGTCCCGAGGTGCCGTTGGATGGTCACGATCTGATTGCCCGTGAGCTGACGCGCGCCGAGCAGCCGGTTGCCGAGCGCGACGGTCTCGGTGAAGCGGCCGCGTCGCACGTGCTCTCCGAGCGCGGGGAGCTCTTCGTCGATGCGCGCTTGGAGCGCGCGGACTTCGCCCGCGGGCGGCGGTGCCCCCGTCTGCTCCGCGATGATGTTGCGTCCCTCTTCGCTCAGCACGAGATCGGTCAGCGGCACCAACACGATCTGCCCGCGGTTGAGGCGGTTCGTGCGCAGGTCGTTGAAGCGTCGCAGCCGCCGCAAGGCCTCGGTGCTCGGTCCGTAGTAGAGGCGCGCGACGCTGGTCGCGGTGTCACGCTGGCCGGCCACCACGCGAAGCGGATACGGGATGAGGAGCTGCGTGCCTTCTGCGGGCTGCTCGGTGAGCACCCCGTGGTTCGCTTCCACGAGCGCGAACGCGCGTCGGGAGTCTCCGAAGAACCGGGTCGCGAGCTCCTGCCACGTCTCCCCCGCGCGGACGTTGTGGAACGCGACGAACGGGATCTGGAGCCGAAGACCCACGACGATCGGGGAGCCTCCCTGCGCGGTGAGCCCGTTCTCCGCGACGAGGGCCGCTTCTCGACGGGGATCGCCGTAGTAGCGCTCCGCGATCGAGGCGAGCGTCTCGCCTTCGCGCACCACGTGCTGGAAGCCTCGGTTCGCGGAGGCCGTCGACGTCAGCGTGCCGAGCACGAGCATCGAGAGACCCACCAGAGCGAGCTTGGAACGGCACCGCGACACGTTCGCGGGACGACCGCCGAACCACGCCCCGACGCCGAGCCTCGGAACAACCACGGCCCCGCTCGTGCTCACGGCGCTCACGGCCCTCGTGCTCACGGCCCCGCTCACGGCGCTCACGGTGCCGCCCCCTCGTCGAGCACGTGCAGCGGTTCGAGCTCCACCTCCACCAGCTCGGTCTCGCCGGTGCGGATGCGGACCCGCTGCTGGTGCTCTCGGTGGTACGGGTTGCTCAGCTTCACGAAGTGAACCCCCGGGCTGAGCGCGATCGCGCGCGCGATCGGGGTGGTCGCGACCTTTTGCCCGTCGATCGACACTTCCGCCCAGGGATCGACCACCACCCGCAGATACCCTGCGCGTGCGGGCGAGAGCGCGTCGCTGCCGCTCGTGAAGTCGACCGAGTCCTCGTCGAAGCGCCCCGCGGCCGACTGGATCGCGAAGCCGCCCCCGACGAGGCCCGCGAAGAGCAGCCCGCCCACCGCGCTCACGTGACGGAGCAGCGTCCGATCCTTCGAGCCGCGTCGCACGTTTCGTGGCGCGCCCGCCGCGAGCAGCTCGTCCGCCTCGCGATCGGTGAGCACGCCGACGTCGCGCAGGAAGAGCACGAGGCGCGCGGAGTAGTTCATCGGCACGCGCGGCGCGAGGAACTCCATCAAATCGTCGATGAGCGCCTGCGTCGTCGGGTAACGATTCGCGGGCATCTTCTCCATGCAGCGCCCGAGGATTCGCTCCAGTTGCCGTGGCACGGCGGGGTTCAGTTTCCGCGGAGGCGTGTAGCGATCCAGACGGATCTTCTGCATCACCGTCCGCGACTCGTCCTCCACGAAGGGCTTCTGCCCCGTACACATCTGGTAGAGCACGATGCCCACCGAGAACAGGTCGCTGCGGAAGTCGAGCTTGTCGCCGAGGATCTGCTCCGGGCTCATGTAGCTCGGAGTTCCGAGCCCGGTGCCCGTCTCGGTCAAATCCGAAAGAGACTCGTCGCGCGCGATGCCGAAGTCCATCAACTTCACCTCGCCCTGACGCGAGATCATGATGTTGGCGGGCTTGATGTCGCGGTGAATGATTCCGCGAAAATGTGCGTAGTCGAGGGCGCGACAAACCTGCAAAGCGATGATCGCAGCCACCTCGGGAGGCAGCTTCTCGCTGTGTTCCAGGAGGTCGTACAGGTCGATCCCCTGCACGTACTCCATGATGATGTACATGGAGCGGCCGTCCTTCACGAAGTCGATGACGTGGAGGATGTTCTCGTGCTGCAGCGAGGCCATGAAGTGCGCCTCGCGCTCGAAGCGCTTGGCGAACTGGCTGTCCATCGCGATCGACGGCTTGAGCGCCTTGATCGCCACGGTGCGACCGAGCGGCTCCTGGACGGCCTTGTAGACCACCGCCATGCCGCCGCTGCCGATTTCACCGACGACGCGGCAATTGCCGATCCTTTCGACCATCGCGAGGGCCCGAAGGTACGGAGCGCGTGCACGCGGTGTCAACGCGAGCCGGACGCTTCGCGACGACGCTTCTCGGTCGGCCGGGTCAGCGGCCGACGCGGGTCCCGCTCGCCGTCGCTCGCTGGCCACGCTCGCTGCCCAGCTTCGCCGGCCAGACTCCGTCGCCAGACTCGGTGTCCAGACTCGGTCAGATCGGAAGGCGCAGAACGGAAGGCGCGATTCGTCGCGCCCGAGCACCTCGATGTCCGGTGGCCCCGCGTTGACCTCCACGGTCCGGGTTGGTGAACATGAGGGAGTGAACGAGCACGCCAGCTTGGACGACGGGTCGCTCGTCGCGAAGGTCGTCGAAGGGGACGCGGGCGCGCGGGGGGAGGTTCG
>CALJLK010000469.1 GCA_937982655.1 uncultured Sandaracinus sp. | reverse complement strand
CGGACAACGTCTTCCTCGCGCGTACGGTGCACGGCGTCGTGCCGAAGCTGCTCGACTTCGGGCTCGCGAAGCAGACGAGTGACGACCCGTGGGGACCGCGCACGGTCCTGACGTCGCAAGGCATGTTGCTCGGAACACCGGCGTACATGGCGCCCGAGCAGATTCGTGCGAGCGCCGTCGACGCGCGGGTCGACGTGTATGCGATGGGCGTGCTGATCTTCGAGATGCTCACGGGGACCTTCCCCTTCGTCGCGGAGGAGGTGTCGGAGCTCTTCCGCATGCACCTCTGCGAGCCGCCGCCGTCGCTCGAAGAAGCGCGCCACGATCTCGGTGTCGCGCCCGCGCTCGAAGCGTTCGTGCAGCGCGCGCTCGCGAAGGATCCCGACGCGCGATTCGTCGACGCGGGCGCGATGCGGCGCGCGCTGGCCAAGATCCCCCGACCCGCCGCGTGGTTCACGTGAACGCGAGCAAGCTCGGGGTCGGCGAGATCGTCGACGGGCGATATCGGATCGAGCGCGTGCTCGGCGAAGGCGGCATGGGCGCGGTGTTCGTCGCCGAGCACCTGCGCCTACGGAAGAGCGTTGCGCTCAAGGTCGTGCATGGCTCGTTCGCGGGCAGCGCGGAGCTCGCGGAGCGGTTCGCACGCGAGGCGATGGTGAGCGCGAAGCTCGAGCATCCGAACGTCGCGAGCGCGATCGACTACGGGACGCTCGCCGACGGAAGCGCGTACCTCGTGATGCAGCTCGCGCCGGGGAAGAACCTGCGCGCGTGGCTCGACGACGGGACCGATTGGCGGTTCGCCGTCCAGGTCGGCGCGCAGATCGCGGACGCGCTCGTGGCCGCGCACGCGATCGGGGTCGTGCACCGCGATCTCAAGCCCGAGAACGTGATGGTCGACGAGCGCGTGCAGGCGCGTGTGCTCGACTTCGGCATCGCGCGCGTCACCGAGGCGGGCACGAGCGTGCTCACGCGCGTCGGCACCGTGATGGGGACGCCGGGGTACATGCCGCCCGAACAAGCGGTCGGCGAGCCCGTGGACGCGCGCGCGGACATCTACGCGCTCGGCGTGATCCTCTACGAGCTCTGCACGGGCACGTTGCCGTATCCGCAAGACGAGCTCGGGAAGATCCTCGCGGCGCAGCTCACCGCGGATCCGCCGCGGCTCTCCACGCGCGTGCCGGACGTCCCGCCCGAGCTCGACGCGCTCGTCGCCACGATGCTCGCGAGCTCGAAGCACGCGCGGCCGAGCGACGTGGGGCCGATCCGCGACGCGCTGCGCGCGATGGCGCATGCGCTCGGGCCGGTGCCGCGGGTGACCGAGACCCGCGCGCGTGCACCGTCGGCGGCGACGATCGCGACGCCGCCGCCGCCGTCGGACGCGACGATCGCGACGCCGCCGCCTCCGTCGGACGCGACGATCGCGACACCTCCACCCGGCGCCTCGATGGCGAGCTCACCTTCGTCGACGGGGCCTGCGACGATCGGCAGGCCCGCCGCGGTCCCGGCACGTGACTCGCAGCCGGTCGCCCTCGCGCCGACGATGATCGCGCCCGCGCCGCGCCCCGCGTCGA
The DNA here is from genome assembly GCA_937982655.1 of uncultured Sandaracinus sp. Taxonomy (GTDB): domain Bacteria; phylum Myxococcota_A; class Polyangia; order Polyangiales; family Houyiibacteriaceae; genus JACKEH01. The sequence continues at coordinate 9,009 of CALJLK010000469.1, read as the reverse complement.
GCCCGCCGCTCCCGAGGAGCGCGTTTCTCGCGATGGGTGCGCTGACGTTGCTCGTGGTGTCGTGCCTCGGCGTACGCGCGGCATGTGGAGGCGACGACGCGCCCGAGGCGGTGACCGCGGTCTCGGCCGGCGAAGCGGGGCCGATCGGCGACGTGCCGGCGGAGCTCGCGCTGGACGTCACGACGCTGATCACGAGCCCGGATGCCGCGACGCGGTCCGGCGCCGCCGCGCGGCTGATTCCGCACCAGGCGCAGCTCCCGCCCTTCGCGCGCATGCTGCTCTCGGTGGAGACGAGCGCGGAGTGCGAAGACCGACGCGACGCGGTGCGCGCGTTGCGCGTGCTCGGCGATCCGCGTGCGCTGCCGACCTTGTACCGCCTCGCGCGCGAGGCGGAGCGTGACGACCGGTGCCTGCGTCGCGACGTGCAGCGCGCGATCGATCGTTTGTCGCGCTGAGCGCTCGTCGCGCTGACCGGCTGGCAACGGCTCCGCTCGGCCGGATGTCGGAGCATCGCGCGAGCCCGCCGGCGCGGGTCACACGTCGCCGCGGCGCACCGACCACACGAACGCGTCGTACCAGAAGTGCATGAGCGACACGACGATCGTCAGGCTCCAGAGCGCGTGGTGCTCGGCGTCGATCGTCGCGGCGAACACGCCGTAGGTGAGCGTGCCGCCGAAGAAGATCGCGAGCGCGCCCGCGCTACGCAGGCGTCCGCGTGCGAGGCGTCGTCCTTCCGACCACCACACGAGCGCGAGGTACTGCACCGCGTGGAAGAGGTTCATCACGAAGAACGCTTCGCCCCAGGTGTTGAAGCCCCACGCGACGATCGAGCACGCGCCGGTCGAGAGCACGAGCCAGAGCTTCAGCGCGGAGACGGGCTCGCCGCGTCGGTGTCGACGCCATGCGACGCCGAGGTAGACCGCGACGACGATCGCGATGGCGAGCGCGATCGCGACCGCGAGGATCGGTCGCCGCGCGAGGGTCTCCGCGGGCACGTGGGCGAGCGCCTGCGAGACGGGATCGGCGTAGTCGGCGAAGAGCTCGAGCTCCGCGAGGTGGTCGACGAGCGTCGCGCCCGCGATCACCGGACCGACGTAGAGGAGCTGGCTCATCGCGAAGTCGAGCTTGCGGTCGCGCTCCGGCGGCACGCCCGCGTTGCGGTCGTAGATGCGGGCGAAGCCGAAGGTCTGTGCGCCCGAATGCCAGACGTCCCAGAACGTCGCGACGACGGTCGCGGCGAGCGCGATCCAATCGGACGCGACGAGCGCGACGAAGAGCACGAGCGGCACCACGACGAAGCGCACGCGGTGGCGCTCGAAGATCGTCGGGTTGGTGTGGCTGCGGAACACGACCGCCACGAGGTGGGCGTGGATGAGGATCGCCAGGCCGAGGCCGGCGGGGCTGTCGCCGAGCGCGGCGAGCTCCGCGGTCGCGGGAGTGCCTGCGAGCGCGACGCCGAGCACGAGCGCGAGCACGGGCGGGGCGAGGAAGAACGCCCAGTCGTAGCGCGCGGAGACGAGGTACGGGCTCACGACGATGCCTCGGTCGGAGACGTAGGCGGCGTCGCTTCGTTCGGGTCGCCTCGTCGCAGCCTCGCTCGGAGCGCGAGCACGAAGAACGTCGCGCCCGCGAGCTCGAGGCTCTCTTCGATCCAGTCGATCACCCCGTAGCCGAGGTTCTGGTCACCGTGGGTCTCCGTCCAGAGCCCGAGCGGGAGCTCCATGCCGAGCGCGCCCCCGAGGAAGAGCACGGCGGCGATCACGAAGCGTCGACGATCGATCCGAGGGAGTCGACGCAAGAAGCCGAGGAAGGAGAGCCCGATCGCGAGCGCGATCGCTGCGCCGGGGATCACCCAACCGAAGTGCAGCGCGCCGGAGCCCGCGTAGAGCGCGCCGAGGCCCTCGTGGAGCTCGATCGCTTCGTCGAGCGACGCGAGCGCGAATACGAGGCCGAGCGCGGTCCAACGAGCGCGATCCGAACGCGCGCGTTCCGCACACACGAAGAGCGATGCGCTGGCCAGCAAGAGCAGACCGCTCGCGAGCCACGACGGAAGGTTGTGCTCGTAGCTGAGCGAGAGCGCGAGCGCGACGGAGGGCGGCCAGCCCAGCAGGAAGTCACCGAGCTCCGCGACGAGGCCCGCGAGCGCGACCGCCGCGACGACTCCGACGAGCGCACGGTCGAGCGGTCGCGCGAGCATCAACGGATGCGCACTCGGACGTCGGCGTGACCCCGTCCGCGGCCGCGGTGACCCCGGTGCTTGCGGTGCTTGCGGTGTTTGCCGCGCGCTTCTCCGCGCACTTCGAGGTGGACCCCGGGAGGCGTGACGACCACGTGCGGACGCGGCGGGGTGACGACGACGGTCGGACGCGGTGGCGTGACGACGACGGTGGGGCGCGGCGGGGTGACCACCACGGTCGGGCTCGGCGGCGCGACGATCACCTCGCGCGGCCCGCCGACCTCGACTTCGACCGCGGCGGGCGCGACCACGACGGCGGGCGCCACGACCACGGTGGGCGCGTGTCCGACCCAGCGCGTGCCGCCGGTCACGTAGACGACGTCGACCGGGCCCGGAACGACCTCGACGCGACGCACGCGGCCTTCGAAGCGGACGGTGGCGGGATTCCACTCGAGCTCCACCGTGCGCACACCGTCGCGCACGGGGACGGTGACCGCGAGCTCGGCGCCTGCGGGCGGTGGTGCTCCGACCACGTACGCGTGCACCTCGCCGCTCGCGTGCGGCACGACCTCGACCGGTTGCGTGCCCGCGACCACGACGGTGCCGCCGTGCGCGGGCTCGACCTCGATCGTCGGTGCGCTGGCGAAGGTCGGGGCCTGCGCGACGTTCGGCGGCGGAGCGGGCTCGTCGCCGCAGCCGAAGACGACCGCGAGCGCGAACATCGACCGAGCGGGAGCGTGGCGGGTGGACAGGAACATCGGCATCCGGGGCCTCCTCGGTGAAGCGCAAAGCGTAGCAGCGTCCGCGCGTGCGCTACGGGTGTTTCGCGGGCCGTGGTGGGCCGAGTGCTCTCGTGTGCGCGCTTGTGCTCCTGGTCGCGGGTGTGCGTCACGTGGGGTGCGTGCCCGCGTTCGATCAGCGCTTTCGCGCGGCGAGCTGCTCTTCGACCTGCGCGAGCTTGCCCTGCAAGAGCCCGCTCTCCGGATCGTGACCGAGCGCGATCTTGAGCTGCAGCTTCGCGTTCGGAAGATCGCCCGCGGCGAGGAGTTGCTCGGCCTTCTTGTAGAAGGGATGCGCCTTGCGGTTGATCGTCTGGGCCGGCGCGGGCTTTCGCGCGGCGGCTTCGGGTTCCGCGGTCAGCCGACGCTCGCCGCGGCCGAGCCCTTCGTCGTAGCGACGGCGCGAGTCCGGGCTGCAGAGCACGCGGTACGCCTCGGCGCCGCGGCGGAAGATCTGCGTGGCGCGCGCGAGACGCGTCGGGTCGCCGCCCGCGTGGTTGTCCGGGTGGTACTTCAACGCGAAGCGATGGAACGCGTCGCGGATCGCGTCGGCGGTCGCGTTCGGCTCGAGCCCGAGCAACGTGTAGTAGTCGAGGTCGTCGAGGCGGTCGGCCACGAGCGGGACCGTACCAACGGACGCGTCGCGTGCGAAGCGGATGCGATGCCGGTCGCCGGCAGCTCGAAGCACCAAAGGAGTGGATCCCGACGCGGACTCGGTGGTCCGGGGCAGAAACTCGGAGAGACGCCCGACGTGTGCGCGGCGCGATGGACCGTGCACACTGCCGCGGTGCGTGCCTCGGCCTGGGTGGGTTTCGTCGTGATCGTCGGATTCGGCTGCGGTGACGGACCGCCCACCTCGAGCGCCGACGCGGGGGGACCCGACGACGCGGGGGGACCCGATGGCTCCAGGGGACCCGATGGCTCCGTCGTGCGCCCCTTCGACGTCACGCTCCGTGACGTCCTCGACGAGCTCTCCGAGCTCGGGCACCTCGCGACGTGGCGACCCGAACGAAACCTCCTCTTCTCGAGCACCGATCCTGCGGCGTCCGACCCGAGCGATGCGACGCTCGACGGTTGGTTCGCGAACGGCGACCGCGGCCACTTTCACGGCACGTTCTCGACCGGAGGCCGACGCGAGGACGTGATGGCGGAGGTCGACGGTCCGGGGGTGCTCACACGCATCTGGAGCGCGAACCCACACGGCACGATCCGCATCTACGTCGACGACGCGCTCGCGATCGAAGCACCCATGGACGGGTTGCTCGCCGGGCGTGACCCGCGTTTTCCGCCTCCGTTCGCGTACGAGGCCGCGGGGGGCGTGACCTTCGCGTCACCGATCTCGTTCGGTCGGAGCCTGCGGGTGACCGGCGAGGACACCGAAGGGCTCTACTACCACGTCGGAGTCCGCCGTTACCCCGAGCGGACCGCGGTGGAGCCGTGGTCGGACGTGGCGCACGAGGCGCTCGCAGCGCGACGGCGCGAGATCGCGGCGCAGCTCGAGGACCCGAGCCGCTACGAGGTCGGGCGCGAAGAGGCGTTCGTGCTCGAGGGCAATGCGTTCGATCTCGAAGGCTCGGGGCTCGTGCGGGCGCTCCGTCTTCGACCCGAACGTTTCGACGAGGCGACGCTGCGCGCGGCGGTGCTCTCGATCGCGTTCGACGGCGTGGAGACCGTGCGGGTGCCGTTGGGCGATTTCTTCGGGCATGGCCCGGGGGTCGCGCGTTTCGACACCGCGCTCGCTTCGATGCGCGAGGACGGAACGTTGGTGAGTCGATTGCCGATGCCCTTCGACGCTCGCTTGAGGATCGCGGTGGAGTCTCCGGAGCCGCTGGTGGTCGAAGGCACGTTGCACGTCGACGCGCCGATCGACACGACGTGGCGTCTCGTCGCGGGTTGGCGCGATCTCGGGATCGCACGCACGCAGCCGCGACGGGATTGGCGCCTCGTCGACCTGCGGGGAGAGGGGGCGCTGGTCGGGATGCTGCTGCAGGTCGGCAACGGCGGGCGTGCGTGGTGGGGCGAGGGCGACGAGAAGATCTACCTCGACGGCGAGGCGTTTCCCTCGTGGTTCGGCACCGGCACCGAGGACTACTTCGGCGCCGCGTTCTGTTCGCTCGATCGGTACGCGCGACCCTTCCACGCGCAGACGTTGGCGCCCGACGCGCGGGGACACGTCGGAGAGGCCTGCTCGAGCGGACCGGGGCACGTCGGGCGGAGCTCGAACCTGCGCTGGCACGTGCTCGATCCGATCCGCTTCTCGTCGCAGCTCGTCTTCGATCTCGAGCTCTGGCATTGGTGGTTCGCGGACTGGTCGGTTCGCGCGCTCGTCTACGCCTACGCGGATCCGAGCCTCGCGCACGACTTTCCGCCGCTCGCGCCGGGCAGCGTGGTGGAGCCGCTCGCGGGGCTGCGCGGTGATGGGATGCTGCCGGGCGAGACGCCCGAACCTTGAATCGCCACGTTCGGCGAAGGCGACTGCGCGGCGGCCCGGCCCTGCTAAGCTCGCGCCCCATGACGCGGCGCGCCGAGCACTCGCGAACGACCTCCGAGACTTCGATCTCGGTCTCGCTCGATCTCGACGGCACCGGGAAGCACGACGTCGCGACCCCGCTGCCCTTCTTGAGCCACATGGTCGATCAGCTCGCACGCCACGGGCTCTTCGATCTCGTCGTCAAAGCGACCGGCGACACCGAGATCGACGGCCACCACACCACCGAAGACCTCGGCATCACGCTCGGGAAGTGTTTCGCGGACGCGCTCGGCGACAAGCGCGGCATCCGTCGTTACGGCTCGGCCACGCTGCCCATGGACGAGGCGCTCGTGACCTGTGCGCTCGACCTCTCCGGTCGCACCTACTTCGTGTGGAAGGTGCCGATGCCGAAGGCGAAGATCGGCGAGTTCGACACCGAGCTCGCGGAGGTCTTCTTCGAAGGCTTCGCGCGCGGCTCGCAGTGCAACCTGCACTTCCACCTGCACGCGGGGGAGAACCTCCACCACATCGTGGAGATCTGCTTCAAGGCCTTCGCGAAGGCGCTGCGGCACGCGACGGAGATCGATCCGCGCGCGGCCGGCACGCTGCCGTCGACGAAGGGGACGCTGACCGAGTGAGCGCGATGAGTGCCACGAGCGCCACGCGCGTCACGGTCGTCGACCTCGGGCTCGGCAACCTGCACAGTGTCCACCAGGCGTTGCTGCGCGTGGGCGCCGAGCCGTCGATCACGCGGGACCCTTCGGAGGTGCGCGGCGCGTCGCGGCTCGTGGTGCCCGGCCAAGGCGCGTTCCGCGAAGGCAGCGAGGCGCTCGTGGGCGCGCTCGGCGACGCGCTCCGCGAGTACCTCGCGAGCGAGCGTCCGTACCTCGGGATCTGCCTCGGCATGCAGCTCCTGTTCGAGTCGAGCGAAGAGGCGCCCGGCCACGCGGGGCTCGGTGCGCTCGCGGGCACGGTGCGTCGTTTCCCGCACGAGCTTCGCGACGTCGACGGCGAGCGCCTGAAGGTGCCGCACATGACGTGGAGCCCGATCACGCTCGCGCGCGAGACGCCGCTGCTCGACGAGGGCGGCTGGTACTACTTCGTGCACAGCTACTGCTGCGTGCCGGACGATCCGTCGATCACCGTCGCCACCGCCGACTACGGCGGTGCTTTCTGCGCGGCGGTCCAGCGTGGGCCGCTCTTCGCATGCCAGTTCCACCCCGAGAAGAGCCAGCGTCGCGGCGCGAAGCTCTTGGAGTCGTTCCTGCAATGGAGCTGATCCCGGCGATCGATCTCTTGGAGGGCAAGGTCGTGCGGCTCACGCAGGGCCGCTACGATCAGGTCACGGTGTACTCGGACGATCCGGTGGCGATCGCGCGCGGCTTCGAGGCCGCAGGTGCGATGCGTCTGCACGTCGTCGATCTCGACGGCGCGCGCGACGGCAAGCCCGGCAACCTCGCCACCATCGAGGCGATCCTCGCTGCCACGAAGCTGCGTGTGCAGGTCGGCGGGGGCGTGCGCGACGCCTCGATCGCGGCGCGTTGGCGCGCGGCGGGCGCGCAGCGGATCGTGCTCGGCACCGCGGCGATCAAGGATCCCGCGCTCGTGAAACAGCTCGCCGCCGAAGGCGAGGTCGTGGTCGCGATCGATGCGCGCGGCGGCGAGGTCGCGGTCGAGGGCTGGCTCGAAGGAAGCGGCGTGCGCGCGTCGGAGCTCGCGCGTGAGGTCGACGCCTGGGGCGTCGCCGCGATCCTCTACACGAACATCGAGCGGGACGGCACGCGTCACGGGCCCGACGTCGAAGGCACGGCCGCGATGCAGCGCGACGTGCGCTGCACGGTGATCGCGTCGGGCGGCATCGGCGCGATCGAGCACCTCACCGCGCTCGCGGCTGCTGGCGTGCGCAGCTCCGTCTGCGGGCGCGCGCTCTACGGCGGCGCCTTCACGCTCGAAGAAGCGTTCTCCGCGCTCGCCGCCACCTCGCCTTCGTCGACGTCTTCGGACGGTGCGTCGTGAGCGGCATCAAGCGCATCGTCCCTTGCCTCGACGTCAAGGAAGGGCGCGTCGTCAAAGGCGTGAACTTCGTCGGGCTGCGCGACGCCGGCGATCCGGTGGAGCTCGCCGCGCGCTACAGCGAGCAAGGCGCGGACGAGATCACCTTCCTCGACATCACCGCGAGCCACGAGGCGCGGCGCACGCTCTTCGCGATGGTCGAGCGGTGCGCGCGCGCGGTCGCGGTGCCGCTCACGGTCGGCGGTGGCGTGCGCACGCGCGAGGACGTGCGCGACCTCTTGAACGCAGGGGCCGACAAGGTCTCGATCAACAGCGCGGCCGTGGCGGAGCCGGAGCTCGTCGCGCGCGTGAGCGACGCGTACGGCGCGCAGGCGCTGGTGGTCGCGATCGACGCCAAGAAGGTCGGCGACCACTTCGAGATCTTCACCCACGGCGGGACTCGACGCGATCGCGTGGGCGAAGAAGATGGCGTCCCTCGGCGCGGGCGAGCTGCTCGTGACGAGCATGGACCGCGACGGTACCCGCGACGGCTACGACGTGCCGCTGACGCGGGCCATCGCGGACGCGGTCGAAGTTCCCGTGATCGCGTCGGGCGGAGTGGGTACTCTCGCGCACGTGCTCGAGGGATTGCGGGAGGCGAGGGCGGACGCGGCGCTGGCGGCGTCGATCTTCCACGACGGCCAACACACGGTCGGCGAGGTGAAGTCGTTCTTGCTCCGCCACGGCGTGCGCGTGCGCCCGCCCGAGGAGTCGAACGCATGACGATGGGGGTGACGGCCCGGGAGCTCGTCGAGAAGCTGCGCGCGCGCGATCAGCGCCTGCCCTTCGAGATCGGGGCGTTCGTCGCGCTCGAGACGATCGAGCGGCTGCTCGACGGTCCGGCGGTCGTGCGCCCCGACGACGTGCGCATCGGGCCCGAAGGCACGCTCGCGATCTACGTGGCGCCGCACTCCGCGAGCGGACCCGAGGCAGCCAAGAGCGTCGCAGGTCTGATGGCGCATCTGCTCGTCGCGGCGGGCGCGGGGGTTCCTCCCGGCTTGCTTCGTCTGGTCGAGCACGGCCCCTCCGACGGGCGTTGGGATCCGGCGCGTCTGCGCGACGAGCTCGAAGCGAGCCTCGTGCCCCTCAACCGTGCCGCCGCGCGCCGTGTGCTCTCGCGCATCGTGCGCGATCTCGAGAGTCGACCGCGGCCGAGCTCGCGGCCGCCGAACCTCGCACAGGTCGGTCAGCTCCCGGGCGACGTCGACGACGATCTCGACGCGTTGCTCGCGGTCGGCGAACCCGACGAGGACGAGGATCTCCCGACCTCCGAGCTGCCGCAGCTCGATCAGAGCGGCAACCCCGTCGTGCCCTTCGCGGCGATCACCGCCAAGCGCACGGGGCTGCGCAAACCGCCCGTCGACGTGCTCGACGATCCGCTGGCCTCCGAGCACGACCGTCCCACGCCCGCGGTTGGGCACGACGTCAAAGCGCTCGGGCGCGCGGTCGAGGCGCGCCGCGAGCAGCGCATGGACGAGACCCCGGCGCTCGCGGCGGTGCGACCGGTTCCGCCGCGCGAGCCGACCCCACAG
>CALJLK010000468.1 GCA_937982655.1 uncultured Sandaracinus sp. | reverse complement strand
GGACTCGGACTCGGACTCGGACTCGGACTCGGACTCGGACTCGGACTCGGACTCGAGCCCCGCTTACACGAACCGCGCGCCCGTTTCGCGCGCCCTCCCTCGCGTGGTACTCCGTGATCTCGGATGCGCGTCTGCCCGCAATGCGCTCGCGAGTACCTCGAAGGTGAGGCGTTCTGCCCCTTCGACGGCGCCCGCCTTCGCGAGGGGGCGCGCGCGATGGCCACGGTGCCGCCGACCGATCCCTACCTCGGCATGACGCTCGACGGGCGCTACCGCATCGACCGCGTGCTCGGTCGCGGCGGCATGGGCACCGTCTACGCCGCGAAGCTGGTCGCGCTCGACAAACCCGTCGCGCTGAAGCTGCTGCGGCCGGTGCAGGACGACGACGGGCAAGCGGTCGGTCGCTTCGAGCGCGAGGCGCGCGCGGCGTCGCGGCTCGGGAACCCGCACATCGTCGACATCTTCGACTTCGGTCGCGCGCAGAACGGCCTGTCGTATCTCGCGATGGAGCTGCTCGACGGTGAGGACCTCGGGAACGTGCTCGCGCGCGAGCGACGCCTGCCCCTCGACCGCGCGCTTCGCATCGTGCTCCAGTGCTGCACCGCCCTCGGGGCCGCGCACGCGGCAGGGATCGTCCACCGCGATCTCAAACCCGAGAACGTCTTCTTGGTCGCCCGCGGAGACGAGCGGGAGTTCGTGAAGATCGTCGACTTCGGTCTCGCGAAGATCAGCGAGACCGAACAAGACGGTGCCCCGGGCCGCAAGCTCACCCGCACCGGCATGATCTTCGGCACGCCGCAGTACATGTCGCCCGAGCAGGGCATGGGTCGTCCCACCGATCACCGGAGCGACATCTACGCGCTCGGCCTCATCCTCTACGAGCTGCTCACCGGGAAGGTGCCCTTCGACGGCGAGACCTTCATGAGCGTGATCCAGCAGCACCTCTCGGATCCGCCGCCCGCGCTGCGGACGATGGAGCCGAGCGTGGACGTGCCGCCCTCCGTCGAGGCCGTGATCTACCGCTGCCTCGACAAACGCGCGGGCTCGCGTCCGCAGTCGATGGGCGAGCTCGCGGAAGAGCTCGTGTCGGCGCTGCGTGGCGCGGGACACGCGACGTTGGCCACGAAGCTCGCGCCCTACGTGGCCCCGATCGGCGAGCCGGTCGCGGCGATGGCGCTCACCAAACGCAAGCCACCGTCGGTCGCGCCGCCACCGATGGCGTCGGGAGCGGCGTCCGCGATCCCGAAGGCGCCGCGGATGCCGGCCATCGACGAGCTCGGCGAGACGCTCGCGCAGCCGGTGGTCGACGTCGAGGCGCTGCAGCGCGCGAAGCTCGAGGAAGACGCGCGACGCCAGGCCAGCACGCCGCAGCCCAGCGTGCCGCAGCCGAGCGTGGCTCCCGTCGCGGCACCGAGCTTCTCTCCGAGCCGTTCGCGCAACGCGACGCCGACCGCGCGCGCGCCGCGCTTGCACGCCGACGAAGCGATGGGCCCGGCGGCTCCGGAGTCGAACGCCGCCAAGCTCGTCGTGATGGGGCTGATCCTGGTCGCGGTCGGCGGCGCGCTCGGCCTCGTCGCGCTGTTGCTGCTCACCTGAGGCCGCGACGGCGCGAGATGGCGAGCGTCGCGGTGCGTTCGGTCGTCCGACCGCAACGCGTATCCTGAAGCGTCGGGCGTCTCGCGCGCGTTTGCCCCGAGACGCCCGCGCGACTTTGGTATCGTGCGACGCTCATGTCCGTCGACGCGGCGACCCTCGAGCGGTGGGAAGGTCTGCGGAGCGTTCGGCTCGCGCGCAGCGTGCTGGAGGACGCGTGGGGGCTCGCGCTCGTGCTCACGACCGACGACGGACCGCTCGCGCACCGTCGCGGCGGCGTGATCCGATCGAGCGGACCCTGCTGTCGCGCGGCGCTCTTCTCGCGCGAAGGCTTCGCCCGCTGCGACGCCTTCTACCGCGACGCGAAGGCGGGCGAGGCGCGCTGCCACCTCGGGTTGCAGGCGTGGAGCGAGCCGGTGCTCGCGGCGACGAGTGACCGCATCGTCGCGCACCTCGTGGTCTCGGGGTTCTCGAGCCCGGCCGAGGAGGTCGACCGCACGAGCGTCGCGATGGCGCTCGCCGAGCTCGGCGTCGACGATGCGACGGTGTCGGACGCGGCGCGCAAGCTGCCGGTGGTCGACCCCGCGTCGCGACGTCCGGTGCGCGCGCTCTTGCGGGTGCTCGCGAACGAGCTGCGGGAGCACGAGCGCGCGCGCGAGGACGAGCGACGCGCGCGTCCGGTGGGGCTCTGGGGGCTCGTCGGTCGCTCGCCGCAGATGGAGGCGGTCTTCGAGCTGCTGCCGCGTCTGGCCGCGAGCGACGCGACGGTGCTCGTGCTCGGCGAGAGCGGGACCGGCAAAGAGCTCGTCGCGCGCGCGCTCCACGACCACGGCCCGCGACGTCACCGCACGTTCGTCGCCCAGAACTGCGCCGCCATGCCGGACGATCTGCTCGAGAGCGCGCTCTTCGGGCACGTGCGCGGTGCGTTCAGCGGCGCGTCACGCAGCCAAGAGGGGCTCTTCGGCGCGGCGGACGGCGGCACGCTCTTCCTCGACGAGGTGGGCGAGATGTCGCCCGCGCTGCAGGTGAAGCTGCTGCGCGTGCTGCAAGACGGCTCGTACATGCCGGTGGGCGCGACGAACCCACGGAAGGCGAACGTGCGCATCGTCGCCGCCACGCACCGCGACCTCGCGCGAGGCGTCGAAGAAGGCACGTTTCGACAAGACCTCTTCTACCGCCTGCACGTCTTGCCGATTCGGCTGCCGCCGCTCCGGGAGCGGCTCGGCGATTTGCGCCTGCTCGTCGAAGCGTTCCTCGCGGAGCTACCCCCGAGCGTGCCGCGGCGCGTGGCCGACGTGACCTGGGAGTGCCTCGAGCACCACCGCTGGGCGGGCAACGTGCGCGAGCTGCGCGCGGAGGTGTTCCGCTGGCAGATCACGGCCTCGGACGCGACGGAGATCCGACCCGAGCACCTCTCGCCCGAGATCGGCGCGGCGGGCGGCTTCTCGACCACGCAGAGCCCGACGGTGCGCGCGGCGGTGCGTGGCGAGGCCACCCTGGCGGAGGCGGTCGAGGCGCTCGAGCGCGAGATCATCTCGGAGGGTCTCGCCCGCACCGGCGGCAACCGCACGCGGCTCGCGAAGGAGCTGGGCATCAGCCGCACGACGCTGGGCGAGCGGCTCAAGCGTTACGGATTCGACGATTGAGCGGCACGTGGGAGGCGCCGATTCGTCGGTGATCCCGGTGTCTCTCGTTCGTGAATCGTGTTTGAAGCTCCGCGATGAGAGCACGGCGTTCGGACGCTCGGACACGACGTTCGGCCACGACGTTCGGCCACGACGTTCGGCCACGACGTTCGGACAACGTTCGGACAGCGTTCGGACAACGTTCGGACAACGTTCGGACACGACGTTCGGCCACGACGTTCGGACACGACCTCGTGCTCACGCGTGCGGCAGCCCGGGCGCGCCGGACTGGAGCCACGCGACGAGCACCTCGGCCGCGGCGAGCGAGGCGCCTCGGTGGAAGCGGCGGAAGTCCTCCGCTCCGACCGAGCCGACCACGTGGGTCACGCCGAAGAGCGCGGCGCACGGCACCTCACCGAGGTGTGCGGCGTGCGCGACCGCGAAGGCCTCGAGCTGCTCGCCTTCGCAGCCGTGGTGCGTGCGGACGGCGGCCGCGGTGGGATCGTCGACCGTGCTGGCGAGGGGCGAGGTGACCGAGGCGAGCCGACCGCGCACGCTCGCCAGCCCCGCGCTCATCGCGCGGTGCAGCTCGACGCGGGTGGCCATCGGCTCCGGGAACGCGCTGCGCCGCGTGTCCACCTCGATCGCGAGCAGCTCGACGTGTGTGGCGACCAGCACGTCGTTCGGCTGCCACGCGGCGGGCACGCCCGGCGGGGAAGGGTAGACCCCGCAGGTCCCGAGCAAGATCACCGCGCGAGGCCCACGCGTGAAGATGCGTTTGGCCGCGCCGACGCCCGCCGCGGGCAGGCCGACGCCGACCGCCTTCGCGGCGACGTCGACCCCGCGCACGCTGCCTTCGAGTCGGTCGCCGAGGAGGTCGCGCAGCCCACGGAGGTCGGGTGCGGTCGGGGCGAGGACGAGGAGCTCGGCCATTCGGGCGCGAGCATAGCAAAACGTCACCGGATGCGGCGGTGTCCGTGCACTCCGTGCAGGCGCGTGGTGTCGACGCGCAGCGCGAAGAGCAACGAGAAGAGGCGCCGCGCGGTCGGGTGATCGATCTCGAGATCCACGCAGCGGCGTTGCAGCAGTCGACCCGCTTTGTCGTGGGTGACCTTCTTGGCCATGTCGAGCGCTTCGAGCCGCGCGAGGCCGCCCTGCACGTCGGCGCGGGCGAGCTCGCGCACCACGTCCACGTACTCGTGCACCAGCTCCGCGAGCGCGTCGTGTGGGATCTCGATCGTCGCGAGCTTCGCGTCCGCCGCGTCCATCGCGTCGAGCACGAAGCCTTGCTGCGTCACGAGGATCGCGAGCGCGTGCACGTCGGCCCGCATCGACGCTTCGCCGGGGACCAGCATCTCGCGGATCACCGCGTCCCACTCCATGCGGCGCGCGTCGCTCGCTTCGTTCCAAGTGCGTTCGTCGATGCGGACCTTCTCGAGCACGGCGGGAAAGTAGCGCGTTCAGCGGCGCGAGGTCGCGCGCTTTCGTGCGGCGCGGGCGCGGGCCTTGTCGCGGCTGAAGAGATCGACGTAGTCGATCGCGAGGCGCTCGACCTCCGCGGCCTCGCCGAGCTCCGGCAGGCGCCGCTGCAGTCGCTCCGCCATCTGACGCAGGGCGGGCGCGGCGCCCGCGTAGGTCGGTCCGTCCACGTCGCGCGCGGCGCGCTCGAGGGTCTGCGCCACGTCGCGACCCACGTACCGACGCCGCGCGAGATCGAGCACGCTCGCCGCGAGCGCTTCGCCGCCGAAGCCGTGCCCGAGCACGAGATCCGCCGCGACGCGGAGCACGGCGTCCGGCGAGAGCGCGCCGTCTTGGAGCAGCACGACGGAGGGCTGGAAGTAGTTGAAGAACGGCACGACGCGCAGACCGAACTCCGCGAAGAGCTCGGGCGCCGACATGCGCTCGAGGTGGATGAAGATGCGCCGCACGTGGTCGCGTCGCGGGATGCGATCGGCGAGGCGCACGAGGTTCGGGACCTCGTCGCGGTAGACCTGTGCGCGCTCGAGCACCTTCATCAGCGTCTCGGTGCCGACGCGGCCCGCGCCGAGGTCCGCGTAGAGCGAGTAGATGAAGGCGTCGGCCTCCGCGTCGTCGCCGAAGAGCACCTCGTGGGTGTCGGGCGGCGCGTGGATGCGCGAGTCGAGCAGCGCCGCGAGCTTGTAGGAGACCTGATCCTTGAGGAAGCGGACCTTGCCGCGCAGCAGCTTGCTGACGCTCGGCTTGAGCACGAACGAGTCCCAGCGGATGCCGTCGAGGCGGAGCTTGGCCTCGAGCACCCGGCGCATCTGTTCGGGGCTGCCGCTCAAGATCGCGATGCCGGCCGGACCGGTCGCGCGGAGCTCCCGGAGCAAGGTGCTCGCGCCGGGGACGGTGCTCTTCTCGGCCGGGCGCTCGAACGCCGTGCGCAGCAGATCGCGCACGGTGTCGAACTCCGTGCGGAGGTACGTCTTGTCGAGGTCCCACCGGTAGATGGTGCGGCTCGGGACGAGGAGAGGCTCCACGCGCGGAGCTTACGAGTTTTTTCGTCCGCTGCGCGTTTCCCGCGCGGTAACCGCCTCACTCTCCGCGGTGCGCCCTCGCGCTCGCACTTCACGCTCGCGCTTCACGCCCTGGGCCTCACGCTCTCGACACCTCGCGCTCTCGACGCTTCACGGGCGCGACGCTACGATCCGCCCCATGTCTCCGCGACTTCGCTCCCTCTTCGTCGTCGCGTGGCTCTCGGTCGGCGCGACGTTCGGGATCGGGTGTGGCGCGAAGACGGGGCTCTACACACCGGACGGGAGCACGAACGCACCCTTCGATGCCGGCGTCGACGCCGCCGACGCCGCCCCCGACGCGCCTTGCCTCGAGATCCCGTTCGACGGCGGACCGGTGGAGGTCGACCTCTCGATCGAAGCCGAGGTCGGCGCAGCGGACATCGCGTTCGTGATCGACACCACCGCGTCGATGGGCGACGAGATCGCGCGGATTCGCTCCACGCTGCGCGACCAGATGGCGCCCGCGATTCGCGCGGCGATCCCGGATTCGCGGTTGGCGGTCGCGACCTTCGAGGACTTCCCCGTCACGAACTACGGCGCCTCGATGGATCTCCCGTACGAGCTGCTGCAGGTCGCGACGAACGACCTCTTCCTCGTCCAAGCCGCCGTGAACGGCATCGGGCTCGGCGACGGGCTCGACCTGCCGGAGAGCCAGGTGGAGGCGCTCTATCAGCTCGTCACCGGCGCGGGCCGAGGGATGTACGTCTCTGCGTCCGCCGGCTGTCCGAGCGGGGGCTTCGGCTCGGCGTGTTTCCGAAACGACGCGCTCCCCGTCGCGCTGCTCTTCACCGACGCGGAGTTCCACAACGGCCCCCGCAACGCGAACCCGTACGGTTCCGAGATCCGACCTTCGCCTGCGACGTACGCGGAGATGATCGAGGTCGCGAACGCCTCGGGGCTGCGGGTCATCGGCTTCGACTCCACCGGCGCGGCGCGTCGACACCTCGAGACCACCTCGCGTGACACGGGCGCAGTCCAGCCCGACGGAAGCCCTCTCTACTACGTGATCGGCGCGAGCGGAGAGCGTCTCGACACCAGCGTCGTCGACGCGATCCGCACCCTCGCGAGCAACTTCGTCCAAGACGTCGACGCGGTGATCTTCGACGGAGATCCCTCCGACGGGATCGACGCGCTCGAGCTGGTCGAGTCGTTCGTGCCTTCGCGGGCGGTGCCGAGCAACGGCGTGGAGCGCATCGAGGGCAACGTCTTCGTGGGGGCGCGCGCGGGCACGCAGCTCTTCTGGATGATCACGGTTCGCAACGACGTCGTGGCCCCCGGGCCGAGACCGAGACGCGTGCGGCTCGAGGTGGTGTTCCGAGGCGACGGGCGTCGGCGGATCGGCCGCACCTTCGTCGACCTCGTCATCCCCGGCACGGACGGCGGATGCGAGCTGCTCGAGGAGCCCTGACCACGATGTCGAGCGTGAGCGCGATGGGCGTGCGGCTCGCACGGCTCGGAGGTCGTCTGGCGCTCCTCGGCGCGCTCGCGGCGCTCGTCGGCTGCGGCGCGAAGACGGGGCTCTACACGCCGGACGCCGACGTCGACGCGGGCGTGGATGCGGGCCTCGACGCCGGCATGGACGCGGGCATGGACGCCGCGATCCCGTGCATCGAGGTGCCACGCGACGCGGGCCCGGTGGAGGTCGCGTTCGATCTACCGGTGCGTCTCGCGGTCGTCGACGTGATGTTCGTGATCGACGCGACCGCGAGCATGATCGACGAGATCGACAACGTGCGTCGGCGGCTGCGCGACGTCGTGGTGCCCGGGGTCCGCGCGAGCATCCCCGACGCAGCCTTCGGCGTCGCGTTCGCGGGCGAGTTCCCGGTCGATCCGCACGGGCCCCCGGGCGTGCGTCCCTACGAGCTGCGCACGCCGATCACGACCGACACGCTCGTGGTCGAGTCGTCGCTCGAGCGACCGCCCGAGTGGGGCAACTTCGACGAGCCGGAGGCGCAGGTCGAGGCCCTCTACCAAGTGATCACGGGCGAGGGGCTCTCGCCCTGGATCCCGCCCTCGTCGGGCTGCGCGACCGGAGGTTCGGGCGCCGCGTGTTTCCGTCGTGAAGCGCTGCCGATCGTCGTGGTGATCACCGACGCGCCGATGAACAACGGGCCCCCGGGGGTCTCGCCCGAATCACGCTATCGCTTCACGCGCCCCGGCACGCCACACACCTACGCCGAGGCCCTCGCTGCGTTGCGAAGCATCGACGCGTTGGTCATCGGTCTGGGCGCGCGCGACAGCTTCGCGATGTCGCCCATGAGCCACCTGCGCCAGCTCGCGCGTGACACCGGCTCGGTCGACGGACGCGGTCCCCTCGCGTTCGACATCGGCGGAAGCGGCGAAGGCGTGGGTCGCGGCGTGGTCGACGCGATCGAGCGCCTCGCGCTCGGCACACCGCTCGACGTCGACGCCATCGTGGAGGACATCCCCGGCGATCCCTGGGACGCCACGGATCTCGTCCGCGCGATCCGACCGCGCTCCGCCGACCCGCCCGGCAACGTCCGCGAGATCACCGCCACCAGCTTCCTCGGCACGCTGCCCGGCACGCGGGTCACCTTCACCATCGAGCTCGACGCGAGCGCGTTCCCGCCGTCGCCCGAGACGATCCGAATCCCCGCCCGAGTCTCTTTCCGAGCCTTCGAACGAGCGCGCCTCGGCCGCGAGGACGTCGTCTTCGTGATCCCGGGTGAAGAGGGCGGCTGCGAGGACGGGATCTCGTTTTGATTCGGTGAGGTGTCGAGCGGGGAAGCGGCATCGATTCCCCGTTTCAGGGGCGTCGCCATTGGCGAGTTTCGGACGATCTCGGACACGATCTCGGACACGGTCTCGGACGCGGTCTCGGACACGGTCTCGGACACGGTCTCGGTGAGTGAAACGAACGGGGTCACTCAGTCGCCGTCGGGCCCTCCGGC
>CALJLK010000467.1 GCA_937982655.1 uncultured Sandaracinus sp. | reverse complement strand
CTGTGTGGGCAGGTCAGTCGCTTCGAGCCCCAACAACTGATCTTGGCCGAGCGCTCCGAGAATGCGCTGTTTCACATTCATCGAGAGCTTCAGCAGCAGTACCCCGCCCTCGACCTCGTGCCTGTCGTCCTCGACGTCACCAACGAGAGCCAAGTCGATCGCGCGTTCGAGAAGTTCGGCCCCGACGTCGTCTTCCATGCCGCCGCCCACAAGCACGTTCCCATGATGGAGTGGAACCCATCGGAGGCGGTGCTCAACAACGTTTTCGGGACAAAGGTCGTGGCCGATGCGGCCGCACGGCACGCGGTGGCGACCTTCGTGATGATCTCGACGGACAAAGCCGTCAACCCAACCTCGGTCATGGGTGTCACCAAGCGCGTGGCCGAGATGTACGTACAAAGCCTCGCAGAACGAGCGCGCACGACCTTCGTTACGGTGCGCTTCGGAAACGTCCTCGGGTCCGCGGGAAGCGTCGTCCCCATTTTTCAGGAACAGATCGCGGCTGGAGGTCCGGTCAAGGTCACGCACCCGGACATGGTTCGCTACTTCATGACGATTCCAGAGGCATGCCAGCTGGTGCTTCAGTCATCAATCTTGGGTCGTTCGGGTGAGATTCTCGTGCTGGACATGGGCTCCCCCGTGAAGATCGTCGACCTCGCACGCGACCTCATCCGTCTGTCCGGCGTCCGCGAAGGAGACGTGGCGATCGAGTTCACCGGCACCCGCCCGGGAGAGAAACTCTTCGAGGAGCTTTCCGTCGACGAAGAAAGCGTGACCAAGACTCGTCACGAGAAGATCTTCGTCGGTAAGGCGCGGAAGAGCGAGTGGCCACGACTTTCCACGCAACTCGAAGCGCTTCGAGCTGCCGCGCTCGATGGGCGCGAAGTACGCTCTCATCTGAAGGCTCTAGTACCCGAGTACACCCCAACGACGCGCGCGCTCCCGGCGCAGCCGGACGCTCTTCCCAACGTCGGCGTCGTGGCATCGTCCGCCGGGACCGCCTGATGCTTTCGCCTGTCGTGGAGTCGGGGCTCTTCGGCGCCCTGTTTCTCCTCTTGTTCGTTCTGGGCCTGACGAACGTGAGAGCGTTCGTGTGGCTTGCGGCGTTCCTGACTCCGTTGATGACCCCGCGCCTCACGCTCGCCATCGGCATCGATTGGCACAAGGTCGTTGGCCCACTCGCATTGCTCCTCGCGGTTCTCGCGCGTCGTCCGCGACTCGAGCTCCCCGAGCTCCGCTCACTCAAGCTGTGGTTGCTCTACGCGAGCGTAGTCAGCGTCGTCTGGATGTTCGCCGAGTACACGGTGCTGCATCGCTACTGGCTCGCCGAAGCGATGGGCCTCGGCGCGGCTCAATCCGTCTACAAGATGCCCGTACAGCTCGGGACGTTCGCGCTCGTGGTCGCCAGTGCTTGGTTGGTGCCACGAAGCGGCGTCGCCCATGCGAACGCGGCCAGCGACGGCTTGATCTGGGGCTGCGTTGCGAGCATCGCGTTCGGCCTGGTGCTCGTCGCAGTGACGGGTCGAGGCATGCTTTCGCAGAACGAAATGCAGGGCATCATCGAGGTCGGCACGGTGACCGTCGGCAGGATCGGTGGACTGAGCGGAGAGCCGAAGATGCTCGGCGCAGTGCTCGTCGTCACGAACTTGTTCCTCCTCTGCAAGATCGTCTTCGGTCCCAAGTACTCACGGAAGCAACTCGTGCTCCTCGCGACATGCACCGTCGGCCTCTATGCGACGTACTCGACCTCGGCATGGGTCGCATTTGCTCTCGGAGTCGCGGTTCTGGGTTACACGTCGCTCCGCGAGCTTCGCTCGTCGCGCTGGCATCGATTCGCTGCCATCGCGCTCCTCGGTGTCGCCGGCGCGCTCTCGACTCCGACCTTCCGCGATGCCGTCGAAGAACGGCTCGCCGGCCGCCTCACGGGTCGGACGAGCGAAGTCGAACGACAGAAGGACAACTTTCTCTGGCCGGTGCTCGAGAGGGATCCCATTCACGGCATCTGGGGCTTCGGGTTCGGTGGAACCGATCTGGAGGTCATCCCCTTCGTCCCCGCGACCGAACGTGCGTATCGCCGAACCCCGACGGCGGCCGTGACCGGAATGCGTTTCTTGGGCGACACCGGTGTACTTGGCGTTCTCGGGTTCCTCGCCGTGCTCTGGTACTGGTCGCGAAGCATGCGAGCACGCGGGTCGACGGATGGCGCTGCGTTCGTGCTCGTCGGCGGCATCGCGACGATGAGCTGCTCGATCAACGCCCTACCCTGCTTCCTTGTGCTGGCTGGAGCAGAGTCCGCAGCCAGCACGCTCAAGGACGCTTACGGATGACCCTCCAACGCGGAGTGCTCGTCGTTCTGTCGGGGATCGACTGCGCCGGGAAGAGCACCCAGCTCGACCTCTTGCGCCAACGCGCTTCGGAGCAGGGCCTCTCGGCCGAAACGCTCTGGCTTCGCCCTGGATACTCGCCTTGGTTGGACGCCACACGACGCGTCCTCCGCCGAGTTCGTCCGGGCGCGCTTCCGACGCCCGGCATTGCGAACAATGCCCGACGAGACGCCGCCTTCCGTCGTACAGACGTCCGCGTCGCCTGGGTCTCGGTGGCCCTCGCCGACCTGTGGGCACAGTACACCCTGAGGCTACGAGGAATGCTCCTGCGTCACGACCTCGTGCTCTGCGATCGCGGCCTCGTAGACGCGAAGATCGACTTCACGCTTCGATTCCCGGAGATGCAGCCCGGATGGTCGACGGCATTGCGTGTGGTCGATGCGTCGATGCCCACACCCGACGCCCACGTTTTGCTTACGATTCCTCGTGAAGAGATGATCCTCCGACAAGCCCGGAAGTCAGAGCCGTTCCCCGACCCTCCCGACCTGAGAGATCGACGATACGCGTTGTACTCCGAGCTGAAGGGCGCCCGAATCCATCGAGTCGACACGTCGGTCGCGTCCATCGAGGAGACCAACGATCGAATCTGGCAGCTCATCGAGACATCGAGGGCGCTCCGGTGAACTTGTCTGAGCTCCGACATCGGGAAGCGTTCGACGACGTGCTCGCGGCTACTCTCGCACGCCATCTCACACGTCTCCGCCACTCAGCCGTCGAAGTCGCGCCATCGCCTCGGGCGCCCCACGGCTCGACCTGGCGAGAGCATCGGCTGTTCGGCGCATTCATCGGTCCGGGCGACGCGACGCGTGCCCGACGATTCCTCACCGACCTCTATCGATTCTCTCCTTCGCCTACACGGTGGCTACCGCAAGCGACCGCAGCGACCATCGCGGGGTCCGTCCCGGGATTCCGAGCGCTCTCGCACCCTCGTTTGTGGATCAGCGACGCCTTCGAGGGCCGTCACGCCCCACTGATCTTGCCTGGAAATCAGCGGGTTCGCTTCATCGACTTCGACACGGAGACGGTCCACGTCTTTCAGAAGGACGGCTTCGACCTGCGCACCATGCGAAGCGAAGTGGAGACTCGTTTGCGCTTCGCCCCGCGCTTCCTGGAAGTGCTGAACCACGACGTCGCGGGAGGTTGGTTCACTGAGCCTTTCGTCGAGGCGTGGGCACTCGCGCGGGTGCCACCGTGGGTGAATCGTCAGCGCGCTCGCAGGTCAGCAGAGGCACAACTCGAGTCGTGGAGAAACGCCACGCGACGACGTCTTCCCCGCGAGGAGTATGCCGGACGGCTCGGCGCGGAGATCGACGAGGCGTCGAAGCAGCTCGAGACGCGATTTCAATCGGCGTTGGGTGCGCAAGTGAGAACGCTGGCGCGTCGTCTGCTCGGGCTCGTGCGGGCAGATACGGTCGAAGTTGCTCAGTCGCACGGCGACTTTCAGCCAGGGAACGTCCTCGTTCGTAAGCGCGATCTCTCGACCATCCTCATCGATCTCGAGCATGCTGGTGAACGCTCCAGCGCGTACGATGAGCTGACGTACTCTTTGTCGAGTCGCTCCGCGGCGGGTCTGGCCGATCGGGCGGCCGCGTTCTTGGCCGCTGACCGGATCGGCCCGACGCGAGCAGACGCGGTCGCCTGGTTCTTGGCGGAGGACCTCCTCTTCTTCGTGCGAGAGAGTCTGACCGGACCGTTTCGTCGCCCGTCCATGGGCTTGGGGAGTTTGCTCGGCGAAGTCCATCGGTTGCTCACGATGTGGACGTGGCCCGGATGAAGGTCTTGGTCTCAGCGGTCGCCCTGCGCGGTTCGGGCTCGCGAATCCTCGGCGAGAGTCTCGTCGCCGCACTCGACCGACACGGCGACGTCGACCAGACGGCGTGGGTGCCGCGGGACTGGTCTCGGGTCCCGTCGAAGGTCCATCGCATCGCCCCTGGCTTCGGACCCAAGCTGCTTCACGAGCTGTCGATTCCCTCACGCTCTCGGATGTTCGACGCGGTTCTCTCGCTCGGCGACACGGGCACCCCCATCCCGCGCCGGCCCCACGTGCTCCTCGTGCAACAAGCCCACCTCGCGTACCCCGCCGATGAGTGGGGATATCGCCCGCCTCGGCGCTTTCGCACCAAGATGCTCGCTCTGGAGGCCTACTTTCGTGCCGGCATGGCGGGCGTCACCCGATTCACCGTGCAAACCGAGGACATGAAGCAGCAGCTGAGCGCTCGTTGGGATCTTCCGAGCGAGCGCATCGACGTGATCCCGTCGAGCGTGCTTCCTGTGCCGATTCACGAGCCACTGAAGAGCTCACGGCCGTTCATCTCCTGCGTCACGTCCGCCGGCCCCCACAAGAACCTGTCCGTTCTCCCCGAGTTGCTCGCGACCCTGTCTGACGACGTCGACCTCCGCATCACGGTTGCCTCGCATGAGGTCCCCGAGCTCGTCGCGAGGTGTCGGCGCCTGCGAGTGTTCGACCGCGTGGTTTTCGAGGGCGCGGTGACGCGCGAGCGGGCGATGTCCCTCCTCGCCTCGTCGGAGTGCGCCGTGCTCCCCTCTCTACTCGAGTCGTTTGGTTTCGGCTTCTACGAAGCCATGGCGGTCGGCACTCCGGTCGTCGCCGCCGACCGGGGGTTTGCACGCGAGGCGTGTGGTGAGGCCGCCCGCTACGCCGATCCATCCTCTGGAGAGGACTTCGGCCGTGCCGTGAACGCGACGCTGCGAGCATCGCGCGAGCGACAGGCCGAGGCGTCGCGGGCACGCTTTGCACACGTCGCGCGCACGTGGGATCAAATCGCCGAGTCTTACGTCGCCTCGATTCGGCGCGCGGTTCAACCCTGACACTCCGATGCTCGCCGCACCCCATCCCGAAGAGTTCATCCTCGTCCTGGCCGCGAGAGGCGAGCGCACGGAGGCTGAGCACCACACGCTGCGTGAGCTCATCACCAGCGCGGACATGGGTCGGCTGTTCGAAACCGCATGCTCGAATCAGGTCCACCACGTCGTGGGCGACGGGCTCCTTCGTTCTGAGCTGCTCGCCCCTGACTCGGCCTGGGCTCTCGAGCTTGCCTCGAACGCGGTAGCCAAAGAGCGTCTGTTCGAGGCCGTCCGAACCGTCTCGGCGGCTCTCGATTCCGTGGGGATCGCTCACGCCCTCGTCGAGAGCGCATCGGTCGCGGTCGCCACCGCCATGCCCCTTCGCGCGCTCGGGTCGGGCGACGTCGACATCATCATCGAGCGCGGGTCGCTCGCGCGTGCGCTTTCGATCTGTGCAGGTTACGGATTCGTTCCAGAGCCTCGCGACGGCCGCACGCGCACCTCGCGAGTCGAGCTCGTACACGTCGTCGATGACCGTCCGCTTCGGATCGAGATCGGCGAGGTCACGTTCGAGCGCCACTGGACCCCGCTCCCGTTTCCCCCTCTCGAGGCGCGTTGGCTGTCCCGACGAACCCGTACGTCGTGTGGGCTACCGGTGCTGTCTCCCGCCGACCTGCTCGTGCAGGTCGCGATTCACACCTCCATGCACTCGTTCGTTCGTGCGCCAGGACTGCGTCTGTACGTCGACATCGACCGCGTCGTGCGACTCGGTGGAATCGACTGGCCTGAGGTCGTCGCCCAGCTCGTTAGCGCTCGAGCACGCAACCGTGGGTGGCTCGCGTTCGAGCTCGCGACCGAGTTGCTCGGCACGCCGATTCCGATGTCGGCCCGAGCCGAGCTCGGCCGACGAACCAAGGGGCGTGCTCTCGAAGCGCTGATGCGGGCCGAGTCGGTCTTCGATCGCGGACGACCGCGACTTGCTCGCGGCAAAGCGCTGTTGCTCGACGTTGCGCTCGAAGACGAGGGGGCGTCGAACTGGGTCACAAGGAACCTCGCCCCCTCGCGCGAGTGGCTCGAGCGGGAGTTCGGCGACGGCCGGTCCCAATCGCGAGCGTCGCTCCAACTCGTTCGACTCCTCCGAGCCACCAGCACCTGGCAGCCACGGTAGAACCATGATCCTCGGCAAACAAATCTACCTTCGAGCGATTGAAGACCACGATCTCGAGTTCCTTCAATCGATGCTGAACGACCCAGAAGTGTCACGAATGGTGGGCGGATTTTCGTTCCCCGTGTCGTTGACGAGCCAGCGTCGCTGGTACGAGCGCTCGCTACAGAACGAACGAACTCAGCGCTGGATCGTCGCCCGACGGGAGGATGACGCGCGACTCGGACTCACTGGACTGTGGGAGATCGACTACCAGTCCCGCTCCGCCCTCACCGCCCTCAAGCTCGCATCCCAGTCGGACCGAGGGCGTGGGCTCGGCACCGACGCCATCAAGACGGTCGCAGCGTTCGCGTTCGACCAACTCGGACTCCATCGCCTCTGGTCCGAGATCTTGACCTACAACACGGCTTCGCTCCGGGCGTACGTCGACAAGTGCTCGTTTCGAGTCGAGGGCGTGAGCCGACAGTCGGCGTTTCGTGACGGCCGCTTTCACGATCAGGCCCGAATCGCCCTACTTGCCGAGGAGTACCGGAGCACCCCTGCGTACGACGACTATCGTGCCGTGCCGCTCGAGCCCACGCACACCGCACGAGAGAACGTTGCCGGAGCCAACGAGTGATGCGACCGAACTTGAGGGGCCTCTCGAAGCGGGCCATGGATATCGCGCTCGCATCCGCAGCGCTGCCGCTGGCCGCCCCTGTGGTCTTGGGTGTCGCTCTGGCCACCGTCGTCGAGAGCCCCGGCAACCCGTTCTTCCTTCAACCACGCGTAGGTCGCGATGGAAAACGCTTCACGCTTTACAAGCTTCGAACGATGATTCCCAACGCCCAGAACATCGGAGCAGGCCTGTACAACGAGAAGAACGACCCTCGGTACACGCAGACAGGCAAGCTCGCACGACGATTGTCGTTGGACGAGGTTCCGCAGCTTCTCAACGTGCTCAAGGGCGACATGAGCATCGTAGGTCCGCGCCCACAGCTCGACATCATCGTCGACGCTCACGCCGAGGACTATCGCGAGATCCTGAAGGTCAAACCGGGCTTGACTGGGCTCGCACAAGTGTCGGGTCGAAACGCGCTCCCCCGATCGAAACGCATCGAGTTGGACCGTGCTTACGCACGAACCTGGTCGATCCGGGGGGACATCGCGATCTTGGCCAAGACGATCGGCGTCGTGCTCCGAGGCGAAGGTCAGCTGAACGACCAATCTGCCGCCGACGTCGAACGTTGACGCAAGCGCGTCCGCACGCGCTACTCCGAGCGACCCATCGCGCGCGAGAGCACCTCGACCCATCGTTCGTGAATCACGTCGACGCCATACTCACGACTCGCCGCGACCGCCGCTGCCCGTTCGCGTCGTAGCGACTCGGGCTCGTCGAGCCGTGCCAGCAGCTCGGTGGTGAACGACTCGGCGGAACGAGCAACGAAGCCACAACGATGTCGAAGCACGAGCTCGGCGAGATCGGAGTCGGCCCCCGTGATCGCAGCGATCGCGCTCCCGACCGCGAGGGCCGAATAGGTCTTGCTCGGTACCGAGAGGTGCTCGGTTCCTGGGGATTGCGCGACAACTGCGACGTCGGCGCACGAGAGGCTGAGCGGCAGGGCCGACCACTCCTGGCGTGGCAAGAACCGAAGGACTCTTGGTGGCACCCCCAGCTCGTTGGCCCTTCGACGCACCGCTTCGAGCCCGAGCCCATCGCCTACGACGACGAAGACCACGTCGTCCCGCGCGGAGCAGACGGCCGCCGCTTGCAGCATCGGCTCGAGGGCGTGACTACCCCCGAGGTTTCCCGAATACATCACGACCGTTCGATCGACGAAGCCGTGCTCGTGCGCGAACGGATTGTCGACCTTCGGGAGCGGTCGCAGCGCTGGGTCGGCCCAGTTGGGAATCACCTCGCACGGGCGTCGCATCGACCCACCTTGCGCTTCCACCGCGGCCGCCATGCGAGGTCCGAGCGAGATGACTGCACCGGCATCCCGATAGACCCGTCCGTTCCACGCCCGCCATCCGCGGACCCCCACCGAGTCGTCGCTCGACACCCCCATTCGAACGACGTGCTCCGGGTAGAGGTCCCACACGAGGATCGCGTAACCAAGCCGTCGCACTCGAGCGGCCGACCAAACGACGTTCGGAAGGAACGGTGGGTTCGTCACAGCCAGCACGAACGGCCGCCCCGACACCCCCATGAGCAAGCCTCCCGCCTCGGCAGCGAACGTCGCCCACGTCCGCGCTCGGGTGGAGAGCGACGTGCGATCGTATGCGGTGAGCACCCGCGTCCGAACCCATTCCTCGTCGACTCGATGAGGGGTACCCGTCCAAAGCTCCGCGGGTCCAAACGTCCGTGCGAGGCGTTCGATCATGGTCGCGAACGCGGGAGAGAGCGATTGGTTCACCACGATCCAGCGAGGCGCCTCCCGCGGGTTGCCAGAGAGCATCCGCGCACAGTATCTCGTTCCTCTCGACGGGCACGAATGACCACGCGAACCGACCGGTGGGAGCACGGCTCCGACTTCCACACGCTGCTCGCGCCGATCGAGCTCCCCCCCGCCCCGACCCCCTGGTGGCCCGCGGGGGCCGAGCTCTTCGGCTCCGGTCGCGACGCGATGCGGTTCGTGCTTCGCGTCGGGCGCGAGCGTCATGGTTGGTCGCGCTTGTTCGTTCCCGACTACTTCTGCCAAGAGGTCATCGCGGCGCTCGCCACGGAGCGGCTCCTCGTCGAGACGTATCGTTGCAATCCGTGGTCTGACGTCGTCCTGGGGGGCGACTTCGGTCGTCACGACGTCCTCCTCACGCTCCCCTACTTCGGCCAGCGTCCACCGCCGAGCGTCGCTCCCCGACCGATGCGGCCCTTCTGGGTCATCGAGGACCACACACACGATCCGACGTCGGTTTGGGCGACCACCAGCCACGCGGACTACTGCGTCGCCTCGTTGCGCAAGACGCTTCCCATTCCGGAAGGTGGCATCGCTTGGAGCGGCGCGGGCCCGTTGCCGGCGGCGCCTCCGTGCACGCCGGACCGCGAACGAGCGGCATCCGCGAAACGCGAAGCCATGTGGCTGAAGGCCGCGTACCTCGCTGGAGCAGGGGTCGACAAACCGGCGTTTCGTGAGCTCGCTCTCGAGGGAGAGGCCTCCATCGCGTCGGGCGACGTGTCCGGCATGACGCGAGCCACCCGGCAGCTGCTTCCGCTCCTGCCGATCGCAGAATGGCGCGCGGTCCGACGCGCGAATCATCAGCGACTGAACGAGGCGCTGCGAGACCTCAGCTGGCTCACGCCACTCGACGCACACCCAGACGGTTACCCATCCGCGTTCGTCGCACGTGTCGACACGCACGAGCGCCGCGAGCGCGTTCGATCGCGATTGATCTCGAATCGCGTGTATCCCGCCGTGTTGTGGCCCCTCGACGAACCCGTCGTCGCGGTGTCGCCCATCGCACGGGAGATCTCGAAAACGATCCTCGTGCTCCACTGCGATGCGCGGTACGACGCGACCGACCTCCAACGAGTTGCAAGTCTCGTGGCAGCTGCTGGCAACGAATCTCTCGAACGAGAATCGACTGAACGATGAAGCTCTCCATCCTCGATGCGCGCCGCCCCGACGAGAGGGCGGAGTGGGTTCGCCTCTGGGAGTCGAGCGCGGAACGCGACGTCTTCGCCCACCCGACCTACGCCGAGCAGTTCGCGGGCGAAGGCGACGACGTGCTCTGCGCGGTCGGCCTTTGGGACGATGGCGGCGTGCTCTTCCCGTTGCTGCTTCGCCCCATCGACCGCCTGCCATGGGCCAGTGGAGCTCCGTCACGAGACGCGACCACCCCGTACGGATATGGAGGACCGACTCGCCTCCGAGAACCGGCCGTCGAGCAGGAAGCGGCGTTCTTCTCGGAGTTGGAGTCGCAGTTGCGCGCGAAGCAGGTCGTCGCGGCGTTCAGCCGACTGAGCTTGTTTCCCGGACTCGCGGCGATCCCCCCTAACTGGAAGGTGACGGAGGTCGCACCCAACGTCGTTTGCTCACTGCATCGGCCGCCCGAAGAACAGTGGCGCGAATACGCCCACAAGGTGAGGAAGAACGTCAACAGAGCCCGTCAGCACGGTCTTCGCTGCGAGATCGACCTCGAGGGTCGGCGGTTGGACGACTTCTTGGCGGTGTACGAGTCGACGATGGCCCGTCGCGGCGCGAGCGACTCGTACCTCTTTCCTCGCACGTTCTTCGAGAAGCTTCTCACCATCCCGTCGGCGTGCGTCTACTTCCACGTGCTCGCAGGAGATCGTGTGGTCTCGACGGAGCTCGTGCTCCGCTCGCGTCGGCATCTCTACTCGTTCCTGGGCGGGACGCTGTCGGATGCGTTCGAACTGCGCGCGAACGACCTGCTCAAGCACGAGGTGATCGGTTGGGGCCACGCCGAAGGTCTCGAGGCGTTCGTTCTCGGAGGCGGCTTCACGCCCGGAGACGGCATCTTCCAGTACAAGAAAGCCTTTGCGCCGGACGGGGTGGTCCCGTTTCGGACCGCCAGCCTCGTGCTGCTGCCCTCCGAGTGCGCGAGCTTGGTCGAGCGCCGCACAGCGTGGGCCGCCGAACGCGGAGAGAGCTGGTCCCCTCGTGAGACCTACTTCCCCCCCTATCGCTCTTGATCGCCTGCTGACCTGGTTGGCGGTCGGTTGCCTGTGCTCTGGCCCGCTGTGGTTGGGCGGAGCGAGCGCGCGTGCGGCGACCCTCGTGGGTGGCGTCATCGTGGTCGGTACGTCGTTGGCCGCTTGGCTCGCGCGGCGAAGCGGATGGAAGCCGGACTCAACCTGGTCCGGCGGGGTCGTCGTGGCTGCGGTCTGGACGGCACTGCAGGCCATCTCGCTCCCCATCGACTGGGTCACACGCTTCGCACCTCGAGCCGCAGACCACGCCCGCCAAGCGGCGGACTTGCTGGGAGAAGCCGCGCCGACGTGGGCGACGCTCTCCGAGGATCCCGGACGCACGCGAGCGGCTCTCACGACGTCGCTGATGGTCGTCGCAGCCGCATGGGCCGCCTCGGCGCTCGTAAGAGCTGGCGCGCGGCGAACCCTTCTTCGCGGTGCGCTCGCCGTGTCCGCGAGCCTGATCGCGATCGCGATGGTGCATGCGGTGTTGGGACTCGAACGCCTCGGAGGGATCTACGCCCCTCGCTTCGCGAATCCGACGTTCCTCACCCCCCTCTTGAACGACAACCACTTGGCCGCCGTGCTCGCCGCGTCGGTCCCCCTCGCGTGGGCCGAGAGCCTCCGAGCTCGACAACGACGTGAGCGAAACGCGTGGCTCTTCCTCGCCCTCCTCCTCGCGGCGTTTTCCGTGGGTACGCTGTCCCGAAGCGCGCTGCCCACGCTCCTCGTGGGAGTCGTGACGTTCGGCATCGCGAGCCGCCGCCGAGGCTCGTCGTGGCGTCTCGTGGCGGGAGGGATCGTGGTCGCCGTGGGGGCAGTGGCTTTCGTCGGCGCGGAGAGGTACCTCCGAGCCGCGGCAGACACGGACCTCTCGAAGCTCGAGCTGATCGCGGAGAGCTCGCGTCTTCTGACGGCAGCGCCCTGGACGGGCGTGGGTCGCGGCGCCTTCACGGTGGCGTTCGCGCAGGTCCACGGTGTGGAC
>CALJLK010000466.1 GCA_937982655.1 uncultured Sandaracinus sp. | reverse complement strand
GCATCGAGCACAAGATGGGCATCAACGGCTCGGCCACCTGCGTGATGAACTTCGGCGACAACGACGGCTGCCTCGGCACGTTGGTCGGCGAGATCGAGCACCAGGGCATGCGCCAGATGTTCAAGATGATGAACTTCGCGCGCATCGGCGTGGGCATCCAGGGCCTCGCGGTCGCGTCGAGCGCCTACTTCAATGCGCTCGAGTACGCGCGCGACCGCAAGCAGGGCAGCTCCATCAAGGAGTGGAAGAACCCCGAGGCGCCCCGCGTCGCGATCATCGAGCACCCGAACGTCCGCCGCGATCTGCTCGAGATGAAGTCGAAGGTCGAGGGCATGCGCGCGCTCATCACGAAGCTCGCGGTGCACGCGGATCGTCTGAAGGCGATCGGCGCGAAGGACGATGCGAGCGCGGCCTACCATCAGGGACAGATCGACCTGCTGACGCCGCTCGTGAAGGCGTATTGTTCGGACGAGGCCTACCGCGTTTGTGAGAAGGCCATCCAGGTCTACGGCGGCGCGGGCTACCTCAAGGACTGGCCGGTCGAGCAGTACGCGCGCGACTCGAAGATCTTCTCGATCTATGAGGGCACGAACGCGATCCAGGCGCTCGACCTCGTGGGCCGCAAGCTCGGCCAGGGCGGCGGCAAGAACACCCAGGCGTTCCTCGGCGACGTCCAGAAGTGGATCGGCGCGAACAAGGAGCACCCGGACCTCAAGGACAGCGTCGCGAACCTGCAGAAGGCGCACGAGGCGGTCGGCGCGTCGGTGATGCAGTTCCTCGGCTGGTTCCAAGCCCAGAAGATGCCGAACATCACGCTCATGGCGGAGCGCTTCCTCCACATGATGAGCAAGCTCGCCATCGGTTGGCTCCTCCTCGACGGCGCGGCGATCGCCATCGAGAAGCTGAACGCGGGCGGCCTCTCGGAGCGCGACCGCGCATACTACGAGGGCAAGAAGTTCAGCGGCATCTACTACGCGATGAACATCGTCCCCGAGGTGATCGGCGATGCGAAGACCCTTCGCGCTTGCGACGAGAGCCCGGTGAGCATCGCGGACTCGGCGTTCGGGCCCACCTGAACGAACGCCTCGACTGGGGCGTATCCCCTGAATGAGGGAGGCTTCGGCCTCCCTTTTTCATTGGCGCGCGCGAAGGATCCGCGTGCGAACACGACGCGTTGCGCCACGGCTCGGGGGTGGCTTTCGTGCGCTCGCTCTCGGTCATGTCGCCCACGATCCACGGGCGGTCTGGTTTACCGCTTGGAGCCCTCATGGGAGCGCAGAAAATGCGCTTCATGTCCGCGCGGTTTCCGGTGGCGTGACGGAGTCGTGGCTTCACCCGGCAGGCGTTGACAGTCGTCCGCCGTGCTGAGAAAGATCGGCTCGACATGGGAGGGAGTCGGCCCGCGAGCCTCTCCACGAGCGAAGTCGGCACCGCGCCGGCCATGCTCGGGGACACGAGCTTCGGCAAATACACACTGATCGCGAAGATTGGGCACGGCGGCATGGCCGAGGTGTTCCTCGCCGCGGTGCGTGGCCCGGCCGGCTTCACGAAGCTCTGCGTCCTCAAGCGTCTGCACCCCCATCTGGAGGAGGAAGACGCGCTCGTCGGGATGTTCCTCGACGAGGCGCGGCTCGCGGCGCGGCTGAACCACCCGAACGTCGTGCAGACCTACGAGGTCGGCGACGTCGAGGGGCTCCACTTCCTCACGATGGAGTACCTGGAGGGGCAGTCGCTCGCACGCGTCCTGCGGCACCTGCGTCGGCTCGATCAGCCGCTCCCGCTCGGGGTGGGCACGCGCATGTTCGTCGAGCTCCTCGACGGATTGCAGTACGCGCACTCGCTCAAGGACTTCGACGGCACGCCGCTCAACGTCGTCCACCGCGACATCTCGCCCGGCAACGTCTACGTCACGTACGACGGCCAGGTGAAGCTGCTCGACTTCGGCATCGCGCGCGCGGGCACGCAGCTCGTCGAGACGCGCGCGGGTCAGGTGAAGGGCAAGTTCGCCTACATCGCGCCCGAGCAGGCGTCGACCGACGGAAAGCACGATCAGCGCGCGGACATCTGGAGCCTCGGCGTCGTGATGTGGGAGGCCTTCGCGGGCAAGCGCCTCTTCAAGGGCGACAGCGAGGTCGCGACGCTGCACAACGCGCTCACGAGCGAGATCTTGACGCTCGACACCGAGATCGACGTGCCGAACGAGCTCGCGCGCATCGTCGACCGCGCGCTGCAGCGCGACCCCGACGCGCGTTATCCGAGCGCGCGCGCGATGAAGGAGGACCTCGAGCAGTTCATGCACTCCGAGGGGCTCCGCGCAGGACGCAACGACGTCGGCTCGTTCGTGACCGAGCTCTTCGAGCGCGAGCGCGACGATCAGCGCCGCGTGCTCAGCGCGTACATGCGCGGCGAGTCGCCGGGCATCTCGATGACGCCGATCTCGATCAGCGGAGGCACGGGCTCGGGCGTGTCGAGCCGTTCGTCGATGCCGAGCGCGGCGAGCGCGGTCGTCGCGACCGACGCGGGCGACAAGAAGAAGCAGATGTTGGTCGTCCTGTTGCTCCTGCTGCTCGCGGCGGGCGTCGGCGCGTTCTTCGCGCTCTCGGGCGGATCGGACGATCCGGTGGCCGACGCGGGGACGGTCGGCGCGGCGAACGGCGATCCGAGCGGGCAGGGCACGAACGCAACCGGCGCGAGCGGCACGGCGGGTACGGGCGCGGTCGGTCCGGGTACCACGGGCGCCGACCCGACGGGCGCCGACATGACTGGCACGGGCACGACGGGCACGGCGGCTGGAACGACGGGTGCGGACACGACGGGCACGGGCTCCGTCGGCACCGAGGACTCTGCCGCGAACCCGCCGACTCTTCCCGAGCCCGTGACCTCGATGGCCGAGCCTCCCGCGATGGTGGAGGCGGTGACGACGAGCGCGATGAGCGAGCGTCCACGCAACTCGACCACCATGCGCCCACGCAACCCCACGCCGGTCGAGGCGACCACGCCGCCGCGCATGGAGGAGGCGCCTCCTCCGCCGGCTGCGGAGGACGGGTTCCTCACCCTCGACACCATCCCGTGGTCGAACGTCGCGCTCGGGAACCGCCGCCTCGGCACCACGCCCTTGATTCGATTCCGGCTCCCGCCCGGTGAGCACAACCTCACGCTCACCAACCCGGAGCAGGGCATTCGCTCCACGTACCGGGTGGTCGTGCAGCCCGGTCAGACCACGGCTCGTAGGATCGCGATCCAATGAACGCTCCGCGTGTGCTCTCTTTCCTCCACGTTCGGTCGGGTCGATCGGGCAGGACGTCCGAAGGGCCTCCTCGAGACGCTTCGTCCGCTGGTTCACGGGCCCGCAAGCTCGTGAGTCACGTCGCCTGCGCGATCGGCTGCACGATGCTGCTCGGGAGCTGCGGCGATCCCGATCCGGGGGTGCGCGGCGAGCCGATCCGCATCGGCGTCATCGTCTCGCTGACGGGAGGTTTGGGCTCCGTCGGCCCGCACCTCGCCAACAGCGCGCGCCTCGCCGCCCGCGAGGTGAACTCGGTCGGTGGTCTGCTCGGCGGGCGCGAGGTGGAGCTCGTGGTGGTCGACGACCGCACCGATCCGGCCTTCGCACGAATGGAAGCGCAGCGGCTCGTCCAAGAAGAAGGCGTCGTCGCGATCGTCGGCTCGCTCGCGAGCAGTGCGTCGCTCGAGGTCCAAGCGGTCACGGCGGAGGCGCAGATCCCGCAGGTGAGCTGCTGCTCGACCTCTCCCGATCTCACGAACGCGCAGCCGGAGATGGATCGTTTCCTCTTCCGCACCGTGCCGGCCGACGATCTCCAGGCGGTGGTCGTCGCACGTCAGGCGGATTCGATCGGCTGCACGCGGCTCGCGGTCCTTCACCTCGACGACAGCTACGGCAACCCGTTCGGCATGGCCATCGAGGAGCGCTTCGAGGCGCTCGGCGGCACCGTCGTTGCGCGAGTGCCGTTCCCAGCCGAACGACCGAGCTACTCGACGCAGGTGCAGATGATCGCGGACGCCACGCCGGACTGCGTCGGGCTCGTCGCGTTCCCCGCCGAAGGTGGCGCGATCCTGCGCGACTGGAACGCGCTCGCGAGCGCGCCTGACGTCACGTGGATCGGCACCGACGGCATCAAGGACTCGGGCTTCCCGATGGCTGCCGGCAGCGCCGCGCTCGTCGATGGCGTCACCGGGACCGCACCGATCGTCGAGCCGGTCACGCCCGCGTTCAACGCGTACGCCGCGCTCTACGAGGCGACCTTCAGCGAGCCGGTGGGCATCTTCGGCGGCAGCCAGTACGACGCGATGGCGCTCGTTCTCCTCGCGATCGAGCAGGCGGAGACCACCGACGGAGTCGCGATCCGCGATGCGCTCTTCGACGTGTCGAGCGCGGACCAGGCAGGCGATCGTTTCTTCGGGCCCGGGCAGATCGGGCTGGCGCTGCAGCGCATCCGCGACGGCCTCGGCGTCAACTACGAAGGCGCGGGCGGCCCGGTCGACTTCGACGCCTTCGGCAACGTCGTGAGCGACTACGAGATCTGGCGCTTCGACGCTGCGACGAGCTCGTTCGTGCGTACCGCCACCATCGGAGCTTCGACCATTCAATGACGAGTCACTGGGCAACGATCCGACGCCACGCGACCGAGCGGGCGACACGTGCGTGCGGGCACTTTCGAGCGATCGGCCTCCTCGGGCTCGCGGGACTCGCGGGGTGTGGGGGGGAGACCGTCTCGATCGAGCTGGCGTTCCCCTCGTCCGATTCGTTCGTGCGCTCCGCCAACGCGCGCCTCTTCGTGGTGGACGTGGGGGAAGACCTCGGCGCTTGCCCGGACCTCGTGATGCAGTCCGAGCTCGGCAACCTCACGGGCGACGTGTTCCAGTCGGAGGCGGTCAGCGTGTGCGACGCCTCGGTCGGTCGGCTCACGGTGCCCGACGTCGACGAAGGGCTCTACGCGTTCGTCGCGGCCGCCACCAACGAAGCGGGCCAGGTGCTGCTCACGGGCTGCACGATCGCGGACCCCTACGTCGACGACCACCCCCTGCAGATCGTGCTCGCTCCGACCGAGCGCTACCGAACCACGTACCCGGTCGGAACCGATCCCGAGGTCTGCTCCGCCGACGACAAGTGCCTGCGAGGGTGCCGATGACGTTCCCCATGCGAGCCGTGCGCGGCGCCTTCGTGGCGCTGTCGGTGTGGGTCCTCTCGCTCGTCGCGCCGGTCGCGCACGCGCAGGATCTGCTGGGCCAGGCCGAAGAGGCCTACATGAACGTCGACTTCGAGCGCACGCTCGATCTCGCGCGTCAGGCGATGGCGACGGGGCGGCTCTCGCCGGATCGGCTCGCGCGCGTGTACGAGCTGATGGGCGTCGCGTACGCCGCTTCGGGCGACGAGGACGCGTCGCGCGAGGCGTACAAGAAGATGCTTGCGCTGCGACCGGACGCGCAGGTCGACACGAACCTCGCGCCGCGGCTGCGCAGCCCCTTCATGGAGGCGCGTGGGTACTGGGCGACGCGCAGCGATCGGCTCGCGGCCGACGTCGTGCTCTCGCGCCCGGATCGTGGGTTGCGCGTGTCGATCGTCGATCCGCTCGGGATGGCGCGCCGCATCGTCGTGCGCACCCGCATCGCGGGCGAGATGACGCCGCTCGACGAGCAGACGTTGCCGGCCGAGAGCGGCGTGTTGGCACCGGTGGCGGGCCTGCCGGAGGCCGACCGCATCGAGTACGTGGTCGAGCTGCAAGACGAGGCGGGCAACCGGCTCGTGCAGCTCGGGACCAACGACACCCCGAACGTGGTCGGTCGCGAGCCGGTGGTCGCGGGCGGTGGCGGCGGCGGGACGACGCGCGAAGAGGGCGGCGGCGTGCCCGGCTGGGTGTGGGGCTTGGTCGGCGGCGTCGTGGTGGCGGCAGCCGTCGGCACGGGCCTCTACCTCGGACTGCGCACGGAGCCGATCACGCTGCGGAGCGCGGTCGTCTTCGAGTGAGATCGCGTTCGCTTCGAGTGAGATCGCGTTCGCTCGTGCATTCGATCGCGGGCTTGCCCTCGCAGTCCTCGGCTCGATAGGGTCCGCCGCGAGGCACGCAGGAGGATCCGATGGGCGAGAAGGTCGAGTTTCGGGCGAACGGTGGGACGTGCGCGGGGTACCTCGCGAAGCCGGCGAGCGGGAAGGGGCCCGGGCTCCTCGTGATCCAAGAGTGGTGGGGCCTCGTGCCGCACATCCAGTCGCTCGCGGATCGTTTCGCGGAGGCGGGCTTCGTCGCCCTCGCGCCGGACCTCTACCACGGTGAGAAGACGACGAGCCCCGACGAAGCGGGCCGGCTCATGATGGCGCTCGACATCGCGAAGTCCGCCAAGGACCTGAAGGGTGCAGCGGACTACCTGCTCGGGCTCGACGCGGTGAGCCCGAAGAAGGTCGGCGCGTTGGGCTTCTGCATGGGCGGACAGCTCGCGCTCTTCGCGGCGACCGAGCACCCCGAGATCGCGGCGTGCGTCGACTTCTACGGCATCCACCCGCACGTGAAGCCGGACTTCGCCAAGCTCTCGGGCAAGGTGCTCTGCCATTGGGGCAAGACGGATGGCTTCGTGACGACGGAGGCCGCGGAGGCGCTCGTGGCGTCGATGCGCGAGGCGGGCGCGGACGTGGAGTCGCACCACTACGACGCGGGCCACGCGTTCTTCAACGACAGCCGCCCCGAGGCGTTCGACGCGACCGCGGCGAAGCTCGCGTGGGATCGCACGCTGACGTTCCTGCGCGCGAACCTCTGATCGCGCTCGTTCACGTGGCTCAGAAGTCGCGAGGTGCCGGTCCGTGCTTGGCGAAGCCTCGGTCGCGTCGCCAGCCCGCGAGCGCGACGCCGGTCGGGGCGAGCACGCCGACGAGCCAGACGTAGAAGCCGATCCCGAAGTGTTGGAGGTGGAGGTTGTTGACCCCGCCCTCGTTCTGCCAGACCTCGACGCCGAAGAGCGAGGCGCTCGAGAGCGCGAGCACGGCCGCGATCACGAGCACGATCGACGCGCCCGCGTAGCGTCGCAGCGCGAGCAGGATCCACCCGAGGATCAGCGTCGGGTTGGCGTACCAACCGCAGATCGGTCCGCCCATCATCGGCCCGAACCAACCGCAGAGCAGGAAGGTCGCGCCGCGCCACGTCACGGGGGTGCCCGACTCGTCGGTGAAGTGTCCGGACGGGAGCGCGGTGCCGGACGCGAGCGCGATCACGCTGATCGCGATCGCGACGAAGCGCGCGCGATCGAAGGGTTCGAGCGGTCGGCGCGCGCGCCGGCCGGTCGCGCTGGCCGTCGCGTTCGACCCGCTCGACGGCGGGGGATCGTCCGGGCTGGTCATGCCTCTACACCCGTGGGTACTGGGGCCAGGCGGCTCACATGCACATCGGGTCGATGTCGACCGGCACCGGCGCGCCCCACCGGATCGGGTGTGGTTCCGAGAAGCGAATGGCCAGGCTCACCGAGTTGCACGCGAGCCCAGCGCCGTCCTCGGTGCGATCCGAGCGCACGTCCGCCGCGCGGGCGAGCAGGTTCGCGGCCACCGTCCGGACCGTGACGTCGGCTGGGCACGGCGCCAAGAGCTCGACCGCCGCGGTGGCCTCCGCGACCGACCACCGACCGTGCACGGTGAAGTCCGTGGGGCCCTCCGGACCCATCCCGAGCACGAGGCGCGCGTCGCGCAGCGCGATGCTCAGACGACGACCCTCCGCCGCGAAGTCGAAGGGCAACGCCTCCGGGATGACGGCCACGAGCGTGCCGTCGGCGACGTAAGCGGTGAGGTCACGCGCGAGCGGCATGCCGCCCGCGTTGAAGAAGCCGTCCGCCGGCTGGACCTCGACGTCGCCCGCGCTCCAGTCGGGGGAGTCGGGGCCCGCGAGGTCGGCGCCGACCGCGAAGGTGACCATCACCTGCTCGTCGTTCGCGAGCCCGTTCCAGTCCTCGATGCGCACCATCGGCACGCCCACGCCGCGCTCGCGTGCGCTCGCCGCGAACTCCCCCTCGATCGCCGGAGCCACCGCGCGCAGGCCCTCCATGATGATCAGCCCGAACGCGTTGTCGGTCCCCGCAGCCGTCGAGTCGGGGATGGTACCCATCGTGTTGGAGCAGCTCGAGACGCCTTCGAGCATGGTGCAGTAGCCGTCGAGGTCGTAGCCGACCGAGGCGCGGAAGTCCGGCATGACGAAGCCGACCTCCAAGGGCGGCACGTCACCGGCCTCGTCGCAGAGCGGGCGTGGTGGGGGGCGCACGAGCGCGCAGCCATCCGGCATGCCGGTGAGATCTTGGGTGCCTCGACACGGATCGCCCGCGTCGGGTGGGCCGACGTCCACGCCGATTCCCACGTCGGACGCTGCATCGACGGATGCGTCACGTTCGGGCTCGCCCCCGTCGCGCTCGTACACGATGAGCGCTTCGGTGCAGCCGATCAGAAGCGCAAGCGATAGGTACAGCCACCGAGCCCGCACGCGACCTCGTCGTTCTCGTCGTCCCACGTCAGACGAAGGATACCCACCGTCGCCATCGCGAGCCCGGCGGCGCCCACCAGAAACGTGGTCGCCGCCGCCGCGCGGCTCTGGCGTCGCAACGTCCCGAGGTTCAGGCAGCTCGCCCCGGGCGTCGCCTCGGCCTCCTCGCAGCGCGAGACCTCGTGGCGGCGATCGACCCACCAGAAGACGTCGACCACCGCCGCGACCACCAACGCGCCACCCGCCGACACGAGACCGATGCCGAGCGCGTCGAGGCCGGCCTCGCGTGGTGG
>CALJLK010000465.1 GCA_937982655.1 uncultured Sandaracinus sp. | reverse complement strand
GTCGAAGCGCACCGAGTCGAAGCGCACCGAGTCGAAGCGCACCGAGTCGAAGCGCGCCGAGTCGAAGCGCGGGTAGGTTGCGACCTCGACCTCGCGATCAGAGCTCGGTCGCGCGGCTCGCGGTGCCCGTCGCGTCGCCCGTCACGCCGCGCGCGAGCTGACCTGCGCGGTTGCCGCCCCAACACCACACGTCTCCGTCGGTGCGGAGCGCGCAGGTGAAGGTGCCGCCCGCGCTGACCTGCTCGACGTCGGTGAGCCCCACGACCTGCGCGGGCGTGCTTCGCGCGCCGCCCACCGAGCCGTCGCCGAGCTGCCCGTTCGCGTCGTCGCCCCAACACCACACGGTGCCGTCGCCGCGGAGCGCGCAGACGTGCGCGAAGCCTGCCGAGAGCTGCGTGACGGAGTCGAGGCCGCTCACGAGCACGGGGGCGTTGCGCTGCGTGTTCGAGCCGTCTCCGAGCTGGCCGAGCTGATTGAGGCCCCAGCAGAGCACGCGACCGTCGGTGCGCAGACCACACGAGAAGGCTTGCCCGAGGCTCAGCTCGGTGAAGGTGTGCCCGCCCGAGACCGCGACCGGCGAGGCGGTCTCGACGACGGTGGTGCCGTCTCCGAGCTGGCCCGCGCCGCCGCGCCCGACGCAGTGCGTGCGGTTCGTCCCGATCGTCAGCCCACACGTGTGGGCTCCTCCGACCCACGCTCGATCGACGGGGCCGTCGACGGTCGTCGGGAAGCCCGTGAAGTCGCCCGGGATCCCGTACGCGGGCGTGCTCCACGAGACCATCGAGTCGGCGCCGAGCGTCGTGTCTTCTTCGACCATGCCGTGGCGTCCGCCGAGCGCGATGCGATCGCGCAGCGGCATCTGCGTCAGGTTCCGGTCGAGCCGCGGGAGCCCGTCGATCGTGCGCGGCACCGCGACGATGGAGCTGGTGGACGCGACGATCTCGCCGCTCAGGTTCGCGCCCCAGCACCACACGAGCCAGGGCGTGAGCGCGCACGAGAACTCGCCCGACGCATTGCCGGCGGTGACCACGGTCGGGAAGCGCGAGACCTCGACGTCGATCGCGTCGCCGGGGGTCGGGAGCACGATCGGGATCGCGCGCGGCGAGGTGGTTCCGTCGCCGAGCTGCGCGTAGCGGTTCGCACCCCAACAGACGATGCGCCCGGAGCTGCGGAGCGCGCAGCCGTGCTCGTAGCCGGCGGAGACGTCGACCACGCGATCGCACGTCGAGTCCTCGCACGTGCCGCCTGCGCCGCAGCGGTCGCCGCACGCACCGCAGTGCTCGACGTCGCTTCGCGTGTCGACCTCGCAGCCGTCGCTGCGCTCGCCGTTGCAGTCCGCGAAGCCCTCGACACACGCGTCCACCACGCACGCGCCCTCTTCGCATCCGAAGAACGTGCGCGGCGGGGTGCCGAACGACGACGCGCACGTCAGCGCGGTGCGGTCCGCGTCGTCGACCACGCCGTTGCAGTCGTCGTCGAGCCCGTTGCAGAGCTCGAGGTTGCCGGGTGCCGCGCCCGCGTTCGTGTCGTCGCAGTCGAGCGCGTTCTCGACGAAGCCTTCCGTGGGCACACACGCCGCGGTGGGCGTCGCCCGGCGATCGCCGAAGCCGTCGCGATCGACGTCGGGGAAGAAGACGCGCAGGACACCTTCGTCGACCGATCCGTCGCAGTCGTCGTCGACGCCGTTGCAGACCTCGGTGGCGCCGGGGGCCACGCTCGCGATCGCGTCGTCGCAGTCGGTGCCGCAGCGCTCGCCGTTGCAGCAAGCGAAGTCGATCGCGCCGTCACCGTCCGCGTCGCGCTCGCCCACGGTGGTCGGGTCGCAGTCTTCGTCGACCCCTTCAAGATCGCAGACCTCGGTGGCGCCAGGCCGAACGTCGGGGTCGGAGTCGTCGCAGTCCGCGCCGCCGCACGCGATCGCCGCCTCGCCGTCGCCGTCCGCGTCGGGGGTCTCGCAGGAGGCCGACAGACACCGCTCGTTCTCCGCGTCGCAGCGCAGCTCGCCCGCGCACGGAGGCTCGCCGTCGACACACGCACCCGCGACGCAGCGCTCGACCCCGTTGCAGAAGTCGCCGTCGTCGCAGACCTCGGCGCAGCCGGTCATGCCCGCGTCGTCGTCCGGATCGAGGCCACCGGCGTCGGCGGAGCACGCGAACAGGACGAGCGAAGCGAAGAAGCAGCGGAGCGCGCGCATGACGCACACGGTATCAGCGTCGTCGAGCGACCGCGCATCTCGACCGCCCCGCGTGATCCGACGTCGCTTGACCCCGCGGGCCTTCACCCGCTACCAGCGGCCCCCATGACGCGTCCTCTGCATGCCCACTCCGCGGTCGAGCTCGAGCAGCTCCTCTCGCGCGGCGAGGTTCGTTCCGTGGAGATCGTGGAGGCGCTGCACGCGCGCGCGGACGAGGTGGAGCCGAAGGTGGGCGCGTTCGCGCATCAGCTCCGCAAGCAGGCGCTCGCCGAAGCCAAGGCCGCGGACGAAGCGCGCGCGCGCGGCGAGTCGAAGGGCGCGCTGCACGGGCTGCCGATCACCATCAAGGAGAACGTCGACGTCGAAGGGATTCCGTCGACGATCGGCATGCGCGCGCGGGCGGACCGGCTCGCGGGCGAGGACGCGGTCGTGGTGCGGCTCCTTCGGGAGGCGGGCGCGATCGTGCTCGGCAAGACGAACGTGCCGCAGACCTTGCTCGCTCCGATGGAGACGACCAACTCGGTGTTCGGCACGACGCACAACCCGTGGCGTCACGGCCACGGCCCGGGTGGATCGTCGGGCGGCGAGGCGGCGGCGATCGCGAGCGGGCAGAGCGTGTTCGGGATCGGCACCGACATCGGCGGCTCGATCCGCGTGCCGGCGAGCTTCTGCGGCGTGTGCGGGCTCAAGCCGACGCGGCAGCGCTGGTCGAACCTCGGCAGCCAAGGCGTGCTGCGCGGACAGGAGCTCGTGCAGTCGCAGATCGGCCCGATGGCCCGCACGGTCGACGACCTCACGCTCTTGATGCGCGTGCTCGACTCGCCGAAGCACACGCCCTTCGATCCGCGGGTGCCGCCGGTGCCGATCGGCGAGCCCGGCACGATCGATCCGACGAAGCTGCGCTTCGGCTACTACGAGGACGACGGCTTCCTCACGCCTGCCGCGTCGGTGCGGCGCGCGGTGCGCGAGGTGGCGACCGCGCTCGAAGCGGCCGGCTGCGAGGTCGTGCGCTTCACTCCGCCGAACGTGGAGGAGATCGTCGCGCTCTACTTCCAGGGCGTGTCCGCGGACGGTTCGGCGACCGTGCTCGACGCGCTCGGCGGCGAGCCCTTCGTGGAGCCGCTCAAGACGGTGGGGCGCCTCGCGAAGATGCCGGTGCAAGCGCGACGCGGGCTCGCGGCGGCGATGGGCCTGATGGGCGAGCACCGCGTGCAGCTCCTGCTCGAGGCGCTCGGCGAGAAGCGCGTGAAGGACTTCTGGTTGCTCTGCGCGCGCCGCGGCGAGCTGCAGATCGAAGAAGAGCGCGCGTGGGATCTCGCGCGCGTCGACGTCGTGATCGCGCCCGCCTTCGCGACCACGGCGGCGCCGATCGGGATGTCGCACGACTTCACGCTCGGCTTCGCCTCCGCCGCTCGCTACAACCTCCTCGATCGCCCCGCTGGCGTGGTCCCGTGGACGCGCGTGCGGCCCGACGAAACCCAGCGCACGGCGACCCGCGATCGCCTCGACAAGCGCGCGGCGCAGATCGAAGCGGCGAGCGCGGGCCTGCCGGTGGGCGTGCAGCTCGTCGGCCGCCCGTGGCGCGAGGCGGAGCTGCTGGCCGCGATGCGCCTCGTGCACGAGCGCGCGGGCAAGCGCGAAGACTTCCCGGCCACGCCGGTCTGAGCCAGCTTCGAAACACGACATACGTTTCGTGTTTCGTAAATCACGGTTTGTGATTGACGATTCGTGGTTCGTGCCACACAGCTCCGGCATGAACCGCGGGCTCACCCACCTCGCGCTGCTCGAAGCCGAGAGCATCCACATCCTCCGCGAGACGGCGGCGCAGTTCGAGCGGCCGGTGATGCTCTTCTCGATGGGCAAGGACTCGACGGTCCTCCTGCACCTCGCGAAGAAGGCGTTCTTCCCCGGGCCGGTGCCGTTCCCGCTCCTGCACATCGACTCCACGTGGGAGTTCCGTGAGGTCTACGAGTTTCGCGATCGCGTCGCGCGCCAGCCGGGCGTGCGGGTCCTGAGCTACTCGAACCCCGACGGCCTGCGCGACGGCATCAACCCCTTCGATCACGGCAGCAAGACGTACAACTACGTGATGCGCACGCAGGCGCTGGTGCGTGGTCTGCAGGAGGGTGGCTACGACGCGGCGCTCGGCGGCGCGCGGCGCGACGAGGAGCGATCGCGCGCGAAGGAGCGCGTGTTCTCGTTCCGCGATCGTTTCATGCAGTGGGAGCCGAAGAGCCAACGCCCCGAGCTCTGGAGCCTCTACAACGGCCGCGTGCGCAAGGGCGAGAGCGTGCGGGTCTTCCCGCTCTCCAACTGGACCGAGCTCGACGTCTGGCTCTACTTGCACCTCGAGAAGATCGACGTGGTGCCGCTCTACTTCGCGTCGGAGCGCCCGGTGGTGGAGCGCGAAGGCCAGCTCATCGTGGTCGACGACGAACGCATGCGGCTGCTCCCCGGCGAGCAACCGCGGCTCGAGAAGGTTCGTTTCCGAACCCTCGGCTGCTACCCCCTCACCGGCGGCGTGCGCTCGGACGCGGACTCGCTCGAAGCGATCCTCCAGGAGATGGTCCTCACCAAGCAGTCCGAACGACAGGGACGTCTGATCGACTTCGAGGAGGATGGTGCGATGGAGGCGAAGAAGCGCGAGGGCTACTTCTGACATCCGTGCGCGCGTGAGAGTCCGAGCGCGTCGCGCACGGCTTCGAGATCACCCGCTCAACGCCGGAGCAACATCGCGCGCTGACGCGAGACCGCCACCAGCGCGCCGCTCTCGTCCCAGAGCTCGCCGTCTTCTTCGAAGTGTCCCGCGGTGACGTGGCGGGTGATCACGCGGACGCGGATCCATCCGGGCTGCGGGCGCCGACGGATCTGGGTGGTGAGCTCGAGGGTCGGGACCCAGCCGGT
This sequence comes from uncultured Sandaracinus sp., assembly GCA_937982655.1. Classification (GTDB taxonomy): domain Bacteria; phylum Myxococcota_A; class Polyangia; order Polyangiales; family Houyiibacteriaceae; genus JACKEH01. The sequence goes on along the minus strand of CALJLK010000465.1, from coordinate 23,644 downwards.
GACGCCGAAGACGTTGAAGCTCGTCGGGGGCAACACGTCGGCGAACATCGCGAGCGCGAGCGGGTCGGGCGCGCGTCCGTCGGAGAGGCGCATCCACGCGCGCAGCTCGGCGGGCCCGCGCTCGCTCCGCAGAAACGCCGACGTCGCGGGATCGAGTCGCGTGTCGACCTGCGCGAGGATCTTCGGCGCGGGCGGCAGGCTCGGATCGAGACGAATGCACGCGTCGGGCGGCGGCATCTCGGGGGGCGGCAGCTCGTGGTGCTCGGGACCTTCGAACGCATCGAGCGATCCCGTGAGCACCATCGTGCGCACGCGCTCGCGGTCTTCCTGGAAGAGGCTCACCTGCGCGAGCGAGGTGGTGCGGCCTTCCTTCACGACCTGCACGCGCAGCGTCGCGGGCCCGGGGAGCGCGGGCGCGAGGTAGTAGCTCGTGACGTTGACGACGTCCTGGCCGCCGAGCGCGTGGGAGGCCGCGGCGCTGCAGATCGCGGATTGATAGCCGCCGTTCGGCACCTTGCCGATGTTGTACTCGGCGTAGATCGTCGCCGCGTAGAGCCCCGGCTCGATCGGTGTGACCGCCACGTGGTGATCGAAGCGGTGTTTGGCGGCGTCGGAGCTCTGGGTCATCGCGTCCTGTGGTCGCTCGGAGCGAACCAACATTACGCGTTCAGTGGCGACGTCTCTACCGAGTCGGCGGGGTCAGCCGCCGACCTCGCGTCACTCCTCGTCGTCGGGCAGCTCCGCGATCCACGCACGCAGGCGCGCGATCGCGGCTTCGTCGCGGACTTGCACTCCCAGGGGTGGCATCGCCTGGAGCCCACGCGGTTCGTCGCCGCCTTCGACCGCGATCACCAGCGCGCTCGCGTCGGGGTCGCCCGGCACGATGCGCACGCCGAGCCCGCTCGCGCTGCCTTCGGTCGGTCGGTCGATCGTGCGCTCGAGGAAGTCGTTCGGGTGCATCGAGAAGCTCGCCATCGGGCCGCCGCTTCCGTCGTGGCAGTGCACGCAGTTGCCGTACGCCCAGCCGAGCACGTCACGCGTGTCTTCGTCCTCGTGCGCGACGAGGCCTTCGAGCTGGTAGGGGTCGAAGCCGAGGATCCGTCGCGCGCCCGCTTCGTGACACGATGCGCACTCCGCGCCGCTCGGGATCGAATGCGTGACCTCGACGCCGCGCACCTGCACCGCGACCTCCACCGGCGCGTCGAGCGAGAGCCGCGTCGCGTCGGTGCCCTCGGCGTTCCACTGGTAGCCCGCGTAGCTCACGGCGCCGTCCTCTTCGACGCGGATCACGCGCGTCTCGATCGGGCGTCCGGTTCCGTCCGGTCCGTCGGGGCCGTCCGCGAGGAAGGTCTTGAAGAAGAGCGTGCCGACCTGGATCTCGTAGCGATCGCCCACGCGGCGCGGGCCGTCGCCGACGGTGACCACGTGACGGACCTTGCCGAGCCCGTTGGTGTGCAGCGGGAACTCGGGCTCGAAGAAGGTCGCCCACGTGGGGGTGTTCGTGAGCTCGGGCGCGTCGGGGTAGAGGCCGAGCTCGGAGAGGCGCTCGGGGAAGCCGCTCGGTCGCGTGACCACCGTCGGTCGTTCGGACAAACGCGCGCGCCAGAAGCCGCCCGGCGTGTAGATCGAGTCGCGCGCCGAGGTGCAGCGGCCGAAGCTCGTCGCGTAGACGTAGCCGTCGGGGCCACGGCGGTACGCGCTCGCGCCGAAGAGGTGTCCGATCGATTCGTCGCGCGCGCCGTCGAGGCCGAGTGCGCGCACGAAGCCGACGCAGGCGTCGCCGTAGAGGAGCGCGTCGTCGAGGAAGCCTTCGTAGCGATCGTCGGGAGCACCGCTCGGATGCACGAGGCCGACGTACGCGACGTGCGCGGTGTTGGAGGTCGCGTAGGGATCGTCGAGCGCGTAGGGGTGGGTGCTGCTGCGGTCCCAGCTCACGAGCGGCTCGATCACCGGATCGTCCACGTCCGCGCAGCGATCGTTGCAGGGTCCCTCCGCGCGGGGCCAACCGAGGAAGCTTGTCGGGGCCTCGATGGCGCTCACCTCTTCGCGTCGGAGGTTGCCGACGTCGCCCACGAAGTAGCGGCCCTCGTGGAAGAGGCCTTTCCAGGGAGAGCGCAGGCCGTACGCGAACACGTTCGGGTGAAAACGTTCGTCGGTCTCGGCGGCGTTGCCGGGTGCGGGATCGTGGCCGCCTTCGTCGCGGGGCACCACGCGCAGGAGCTTCCCGGTGAGCGAGGCGGGATCCTCCGCGCTCGCGGCGATCGTCTTGTCCCCAAAGAACGCGAACAGAACGTTCGATCCGGGCTCGAAGCCGATCGCGCCGACGTTGTGCCAAGGCTGCGTCGCTTCGGGGTGACCGACGCGCAGGATCTCGACCGGGGTGTCGATCGTTCCGTCGTCGCGATCGAAGCTCACACGCACGATCCCGCTCTCGTTGCGCGAGAAACAATGCCCCAAGAAGACCCGGTCGTTCTCGAGGAAAGCCGGATCGAGCGCGATCGAGATGAGCCCACAATCGAGATCCACGTGCACGTCGGGCACGTTCGCCTCCGACAGCAGCACCGCGCCCGCTTCGTCGAGCCGATGGTGGAGCAGGCGCCCGTCGCGCGTGACCGTCAGGAGCTCCGGCGCGGCGTCCCCCACGCGCGGCAGGAACACGAAGTCGGTCACCTGTGCGGGCTCACCTTCGAAGGCGACGCGCTCGAAGTCGAGCCAGAGGCGTGGCGGTGGAAGCTCCGCGTCCGGACCCACGTCGGGCAGGGTCTCCGGCGCGTCGGTGCGCGCATCGACGCCACCGTCGTCGGGGAGAGAAGCATCGACGCGCGAAGGACCGGAATCACGACACGCGACGACGAGGAGGCTCGCGATCCCGATCGCGAGCACGCCCGGTCGTTCGCCGAGGAGCACCGGGGGAGGTTAGGTGCTGGGCGGGAACGGTGCCAACCTCGATGGATGGCGGTCGTCGCACACGGCCAGGACGGCAGGCGTCGATTGGTTCGTCGGGATCCGCGAGGCGCGGCGGGTGGAGTCGCGAACCACCACCGACGGCTAGCGCGCTGGCCAGGAAGATCCTGACGTCGCTGTCGGGCGACTCCGACGCCCATCGAGCTCGGACCGGCGTGAACGTGTGACACCCGCGCGACGGAGCGTGAGGAGCGCATCTCGTTCGGCCGCGGAAATCCTCGGTGAACCACGAGAGCGCTCCGTGACGGCCTCGCGTCGTGACCAGCTCCGGGTGTGCATGCGAGCGACCTCCGCGCCGAGGAACCGACCTCACCCGACACGTGGCCCGCCCGTTGCCTAAGGGGAACGTGCGCGGCGCGCGGCGCCCCACCCTGGAGACCTCATGCTTCCCCGTTTCTCGAAGATTCTGGTTCTTTTCGCGCTCGCTGGCCTCGCCGCGTGCGCCTCCGAGTCCGGCGACGGGCTCCTCGTGCAGCCACCCCTCGTCGACGGCAAAGCCGACGTCGGCGATCGCGTGCTCGATCGCGGGCCCCTCGGCTACGGCGCCGAGAACGCGGTCGCTGGTCAGTTCACCGAGGACCTCGAGTTCCACGGGTACTTCCTGCAGGCGCGCGCGGGCGCGGTGGTGACGCTGGACGTGACGCGCACCGGCTCGAGCCGAAACCTCGACTCCGCGCTCTTCGTCTACGGTCCGCGCACCGAGGACGCGGGCTTCGGCACCGACGCGATCGCGTTCGACGACGACGCCGGTTGGAGTCGTCTCTCGCGCATCCGCTCGTTCACCTTCGAGGAGCAGGGCGAGTACCTCGTCGTGATCGGCACCGCCAACGCGCGCGGTCGCGGTCGCTACCGCCTCGAGGCGCGCTGCGAGTCGGGCGACTGCCTGCCTCCGCCTCCGCCGCCCCCGCCCGTCGACGGCGACTGCCCGGCCGCGTTCGTGGCGACGATCGAAGGCTGCGTGACGGATTGGGAAGCCGACGGGGAGTTCGAAGGCACCACGCGCGATCTGATCGAGCAGTGCTCGGACGTCGAGGTCGTCGCGGGCACCTACGACACGCTCTGCGCGAGCCCCGACGCGCCGGCCGAGCTCTGCGCGATGTCGCTCGAGCAGATCGCGAACGACGTGCTCCCGGTGTGCGCGGCGGAGATCTTCGGGCGTCGCCTCGACACGACCTGCGTCTTCGGGTCCGTCTACCGCGACGTGTTCACGAGCGGCGCGCTCGTCGTGATGTCGCGTGAGGTGCTCACCGCGAGCTCGACCCTCGACCCGCGCGCGACCGCGCAGGTGATCGCGGCGGTCGACGTCGCGTCGTACGACCCGAGCACCGTCGAAGAAGCGTTCGGTTCGGTCGACGGCGGCGAGATCCATCGCACGGAGCTCTGGGACGCCTCGAACCGCCTGGCGTTCACCGCGTACGAGTACGGCGCGGGCGACAACTCGTACGGCGCGATCTTCGACTACGGCACCACCGTGTTCGCGGCGCGCATCCAGGACGGCGACCTCTACGAGTGCACGACCACGTGGGGCCCGGAGCGCCGCGACTGCACCAGCAACGACGAGTGCGCCGAAGGCCTCCAGTGCGAAGGCCGGGCGGAGCCCTTCGGTCGCGGACGCTGCCTGGACCCCATGGCCACGCCGCACCCCGCGGAAGAGACGAGCTGCAACGCGGAGACCCCGTGCCCCGGCGGCTCGGGCCTGCAGTGCCAGGGCCTCGCGGCGTGGGGCGAGGGCATCTGCCGCTCGGCGTGGTTCACGGGCTCGTTCGAGACCTCGCCGATGCAGTCGATCCCGGACCGCGGCGAAGCGACGGTCTCGCTCTACGCGTACGGCCTCGCGACGGTCGACGTCGACCTCCGCATGGACCTCTGGATCGATCACCCGCGCGTGGAGGATCTCCGCGTGACGATCGCGAACCCCGGCGGCACCGAGGTGCTGGTCGCGGAGGGCCTGAGCGGCGGCGAGATCTACCTCGACGACGCGGTGGTGCGGGGCTTCTCGGGCGACGAGAGCGTCAACGGCGTGTGGACCCTGCGCGTGGTCGACGGGGTCAGCGGCAGCGAAGGCACGGTTCGTCGCTTCGGGATGACGATCACGAGCCGCTGGGACTGAGCCCTGCATGCACGCTCGAACCGCGAGCCCGGGACGGAGACGTCTCGGGCTCGTGGCGTTTCTGCCTCCACGTCGCCGTCGTCATCCGCGGCCAAGTCGTATGGATTTCGGTGGTTTGTGACACGCGCCGGCTTCCGGAAAGAGTCCTTCTCCGAACGCGACGTTGTCGGTCGCGATCTGCCGTTCATCCTCGATCGTTCGGGTCGCGAGCTGGCGCGACTTCGGGGGTGCGTCCCCGTTCCTTCGGAGCGGGGTGACAGACGGCGCGGCTGCGTCGAGAAGGAAGGTCCGCATGCGCGGCGCGCGATGGATCGCAGTGTTCGGGTTGGTGTCTCTCTTCGCGTGCGGTGACGACGACCGCCCGGAGATGGACGCGGGGGGCGACGACTCGGGGCTCGACGCGTCGATGCTCGACAGCGGCACGGACGCGGGCTCGGACGCGCCGATGGACGATGCGGCCATGGACGCCGAGATGGACGGTGGCGCCGACGCCTTCGTACCGCCTGCGCGCCTCGCGACCTTGATCGACGAAGCGGCCGCCGCGGTCTGCGCGGGCCTCGTGCGCTGCTGCGACGAGACCGCGATGACGCAGTTCTTCTCGCCCATCGTGGAGAGCGAGACGTTCGAGAGCTTCCGCGATCGCGTGCCGCCCGCCGCGACGCTCACCGAAGAGCAGTGCGGCGACGTGCTCGCCGAGATCTACGCGATCCGTCCCTTCGGCGACTGGGTCGAAGCGGCCTCGGCTGGCGAGGTCGACTTCGTGGAGAGCGAGCTCGACGCGTGCCTCACGGAGATCGAAGAAGCCGAGTGTGGCGCCGAGATGGCGACTCGCCTCTTCGACGGCGAGTGCCTCGCGTTCGTGGCGCCCAACGGCGGCGAGTCGCAGCGGCGCATGTTCGAGCGCACGCGCACCGACGGCGACGCGTGCGATCCGATCTCGGACGGGCTCGGAGCCGGCTTCTACGGCACCTGCGATCCGGACGTCGCGTTCTGCTGCTACCGCGCGCCCGGCGAGGACGACTGCGCGTTCCCGGTCGCAGGCGCGGTCGGCACCTGCGCGGAGGTCGCGGACGTCGGCGAGCCGTGCGCGTACGGCTCGATCCCGCTGCTCCTCTGCGCGACCGGTCTCTACTGCAACGACGAAGGCCGCTGCGAGGCCGAAGCGACCACCCCGCTCGACAACGGCGAGACCTGCGCGAGCCCAGGCTTCGACATCCTCGGCAACTGCACCGACGGCTACTGCGATCTGCTCGGTACGCGCGAGTGCACCGCGCGCAAGGCGAACGGCGAGAGCTGCACCGGCGCGGAAGAGTGTGCGGGCGGCGAATGCAGCGGTACGCCGCGCATCTGCCGCACCTCGACCTTCTGCGCGGGTGAGGTCGTCGCGGTCACCGTCGCCGTGATGCCGATGGAAGTCACGCTCGAGACGGGCGCGACGCAGACCTTCACCGCGACCGTGATGGGCGCGGCGGACACGAGCGTGACCTGGAGCGCGAGCGCGGGGACGATCGACGGCGGCGTCTTCACCGCACCGGACGTCGCGGGTCCCGTCACCGTCACCGCGACGAGCGTCGCGGATCCGAGCGTGAGCGCGAGCGCGACCGTCACCGTGACCGAGGCGAGCACCGGCGCGTGGATCGTGTCGACCCTCGCGGGCGACGGCACGATGGGATCCACCGACGGCACCGGCGCGGCGGCGCGCTTCCGCACCCCGACCGGCCTCGCGCTCGACACCGACGGCTCGATCCTCGTCGCCGATCAAGACAACGACGCCATTCGCCGCGTGACGAGCGCGGGCGTGGTCACCACCGTGTTCGCGGGCGCGCCGCTCGCGGGACCGTGGGACGTCGCGGTCGCGAGCGACGGCGCGCTCTGGGTGTCCGACCGCGACAACCACTCGATCTGGCGCATCGAGGGCGGGACTGCGACGCGCCTCGCGGGCAGCCCGACCGGCGGCAGTGGGTACATGGACGGCCTCGGCACCGCGGCGCGCTTCAACCGACCGCGCGGCATCGTCTTCGACGCGGACGGCTCGTTGCTCGTGGCCGACGAGGGGAACCACACGCTCCGTCGCGTCACCGCGACCGGCGAGGTGACCTCGTTCGTCGGCAACGGCAGCGCCGGCTTCGACGACGCGCCGATCGCGAGCGCGCGCCTCTACCAACCCTTCGGCGTGCTCCGCGCGGGTGACACGATCTACGTCGCGGGCACCGACCACTGCGTTCGGCGGATCGCGGGCGGCAACGTCTCGCGGGTGGCGGGCCTCTGCCGGAACTTCTCCAACACCGGTACCACGAACGGTGCCGCGTCCGACGCGCGCTTCTACGGGCCGCGCGGGATGGCGATCGGTGCGGGCGGCGTGCTGCTCGTGGCCGACAACTCGAACAACCTGATCCGCTCGATCACGGCCGACCTCGCGACGGTGGAGACCTTCGCGGGCACCCTCTCCGCGGGTGGGACTCCGGTCTCGGGCTTCATGGACGGCGACGCGCTCAGCGAGGCGCGCTTCTTCGGCCCCACGGACCTCGTGGTGCTCGCGGACGGCCGGGTGGTGATCGTCGACTCGAGCAACCACCGCGTGCGCGTCGTCGCGCGCTGAGGTTTTCTGGATCGGTCGTCGCGCCGATCGGGCTTCGTGCTCGATCGGCGCGTTCGTCTTCCCGCGGTCGCCGTTCTTCGTAGACGTCGCCGTTCACGTCACTTCGCGCAGTCACGGGTGCCCGCTTGGCGCGCTGCCTCGCTCCTGCGAGAGTCCCTCGCGTGAGCCGGGACAGCGCATCGCTCGACGACGTCGTCGCGTTCGTGGAGGTCGTCGCGCGCGGCGGCTTCGGCGCGGCGGCGCAGCGGCTCGGGCTCTCGACCTCGGTGGTCAGCAAACGCGTCTCCGCCCTCGAAGAGCGGCTCGCGGTGCAGCTCCTCGTGCGGACGACACGAAAGCTCGCGCTCACCGACGCGGGCAAACATTTCTACGAAGAGGTGCGCCACCTGCCGCGCCTGGTCGCGGAGGCGGAGGCGCGGCTCCAACAAGCGGTCGAAGAACCACGCGGTCGGCTGCGCGTGCTGATGCCGACGTACTTCGCGAGCGCGGGCGTCCAGCACGGCGTGATCCCGGCGTTCCTCGAAGCCCATCGCGACGTGCGGCTCGAAGTGGAGATCGTCTCCGATCCGATCGCGCACCTCGCGGAGGACTTCGATGTCTTCGTCGCGGGCAAGCTGCCGCACGAACGTTTCCCCGACACGAGCATGCTCGTGCGGCACCTCTTCCGTTTTCACGGCGAGCTCTACGCGTCCCCGAAGTACCTCGAAGCCCGCGGCACGCCCATGCACCCGCGACAGCTCGTCGATCACGACTGCCTCAGCTACCCGTCGCGCGATTGGAGCTTCGTCGATCCCGAGTCCGGCGAGCCCTTCGTGGTGAGCACCAAGGGCTCGCTGACCACCAACAGCAACGCGGTGCTCTGGGCCGCCACGATGCGCGGGCTCGGCATCGCGCATTCGTTCCCGTACTTCTTCGACACCGAGCTCGACCGCGGTCAGGTCGTGCGCGTGCTCGAAGCCTGGACGCGCGGCAGCTACGTCGACGTGCACGTGCTGCAGCCGCCGACGCGCTTCGTGCCGCCTGCGACGCGCGCGTTCATCGACGCGCTGACGGCGCACTTCGCCCCAGGTGGGTGAGGCGAGCCGCGCTCCTCGGCGAGCCCGGCGACACGCTCGCGCCACGAAGGGACATCGCGCGTTCACGCGTTGCCGCTCGGCGCCGCTCGGGTCGTGTGCCGTTCGGTCGTGGGCATCGCTGCGTGGTTGACGCATGCCCGACCCGCACCGCAAACACTCTCCCGTGACCGAGACGACTCGAGACGCCTGGATCGCGCGGGCCCGCGCGAACGACGCCGACGCCTTCGCTGACCTGCGCGCGATCGAGGCCTCGGTTCGCGAAGCCGCGCGTGACGCCGCGGTGGAAGCCGACGCGGTCGACGTCGTCGCAGTCTTCGTCCGCGCGAGCGGCGCGACGGGCGAGCTCCTTCGCCTCGCCACCCGCCACGGCGCGCTTCGCACGGTGCAGCTCCTGCTCGAGCGCGGTGCGCCCGCCGACGAACGCGATGCGTGGGGACGTCACGCGCTCGCGCTCGCGATCGCGGAGGGCCACGACGCGGTGGTCGAGCTCTTCCTCGATCGCAAGCTCGCGCTCGACGGGAGCGCGATCGCGGCCGCGATCCTCCGCGGCGACGAGGCGTTGGTGGTCCGGCTCGTCGAAGCCGGCGCGCCCCTCACCGAGCACGCGCGTCGCTTCGCGCTCGATCGCGCGATGACGAAGGTGGCCGCGCTCGAAGCCTCGACCGCACCACGTCCGCCCGCGCGTCAGCTCTCGGAGCTGCCGAGCCGCGAGCGCCTCCGCGTGCTCGCGCTCCTCGCCCACCTCGCGTGGGTCGACGACGAGCTCGACGAGCGCGAGGCGGCCTTGGTGCGCGAGCTGGCGTCGAGAGCCGCGCTCCTTCCCGACGAGCGCGCCCGGGTGGACGAGTGGCTCGAGACCCCGCCGAGCGACGACCTCCTCGGCTCCGCCCGCGCGCTCGCGCCCGAGAGCCGCGCGCTCTTCTGCGACCTCGCCCATCGACTCGCGGACGCGGACGGCAAACGCACCGACGACGAGGCGCAGACGCTGGTGCTGCTCGGGCTGCTGTTGCGCGCCTGAGATCGGAGCGCAGCGCGCTGGCCCGAACGAGGCACCGCCCGGAGACGAGAAAACCCTCGGCCCGTCGATCCGACCCCGAGGCTCGCTCGTATCACCCCCATCGATGGAGGGAGACCCACGCGCTCGGTGCGTGGTGGGCCGAGCTCCGTCCTCAGGGAGGATTCAGAATGCTTCGATCTCTTCGATGGAAACCCGTGCTCGGAGGCGCCCTGATGGTCGGCCTCGCGAGCTCGGCCTTCGCGGCCGACCACCTCGACTCGCCCGCGGCGAGCGCCGAGCCCACGGCCGACATCACCGACGTGTACGCGTGGATGACGAGCGACGCCGAGCGCGTGAACCTCGTCCTCAACGTCGCCCCCGACGCGGGCGACTCCATGTCGTTCCCCACCTCGACCGTCTACGCGTTCCACGTGAACAGCAGCGAGGGCTACGGCATGGCGCAGACGGAGACGCTCGTCCGCTGCAAGTTCTACGACGAGAACGCGATCGAGTGCTGGGCCGGTGACGAGTACGTCGTCGGCGACCCGTCGAATCCGGCGGGCATCACCAGCACGAGCGGCGCGCTCCGCGTCTTCGCGGGCCTCCGCAACGACCCGTTCTACTTCGAGCTCGTCGGCTTCAACGAGACGGTCGCCGCCGTTCGCGCGGCCGCCAGCTCGCTGACCTTCGACGACGACGGCTGCCCCACCCTCGACGACGCGACCTCGACCGCCCTCGTGACCCAGCTCCAGCGCGGCATGGACGGCGCTCCGGCCAGCGACACCTTCGCGGGCCAGAACGTGCTCTCGCTCGTCGTCCAGCTCGACAAGGACGTCGTCACCACGGGTGGCGACGTGCTCGGTGTCTGGGCCTCCACCCACGCCGCGGAATGAGGACGATCATGCGCACCATCACCGCCCTCACGCTCCTCCTCGCGTTCACCGGCTGCGGCGACGACGACGGCCCCACGCCGCCCGTCGACTCCGGCACCGACACCGGCATGACGATGCCCGACGCGGGTCCCGATCCGGATCCCGACGGAGGCACCGACGCCGGCCCGGTCGAGCCCATGCCGCTCGGCGCCGACAATCCGCCTGCGCTCGGCGCGCAGATCGATCGTATGGGTCGCCCCGCGATCAACACCGCGCTGAACAACCCGTTCAACGGCGACGCCACCGCGCGCAACGCCGCCAAGGACGCGTACAACGCGGACGACGAGCCGAGCACCTGGGCCGCGACCTGGTCGGACGACTTCCGCACCAGCCTCGCGATCCTCGACTCGCTCGACACCGTGTGCGGCAACCAGCTCGGCGCGGACGGCGCGGACGAGCGCTACGCGTTCCTCGCGGGCGTGCTCGCGGACGACCAGCTCTACGTGAACACCGCGAGCGGCGAGTGCGGCACCTACCTCGGCTACGAGGCGGAAGTGCTCGAGATCGTCGAGGCCGGTGGCTGCGGCGGACGCACCCCGAACGACGACGTGATCGAGCGCAGCTACTCGGTGCTCGCGGCCGGCGCTCTCGGCGGCATCGACGACACGATCGCCGAAGACGACGCGGAGCACGATCCGAACGTCTTCCCGTTCCTCGCGGCGCCCACGGAGTGAGGTCGTGATGCGCAAGCTCTCCGCTCCGCTGCTCCTGCTCGCGCTCGGCTGTTCGGATCCCTCGGCGCCGCCGATCGATCCGACGCCGATCGACCCCACCCCGATCGAGCCCGTCGTGATCGACACCACCCGCACGAGCACGAACGGAGAGCTCGCGCTCCGCAACCTCGACTCGCAGATCGACGCGCGCCTCGCCAGCGTGGCGCGGCGCCCGGAGATCTTCGAAGTCCGACGCGACGCGGTGGGGCTGCTCCTCTCGCGCTCGCACTACCTCGGCGCGTACGACGACTTCGCCGTCGCCGCCGAGCTCGCGGACGAAGTGCTCGCGATGCGCCCGAACGATCCGATCGCGCTCTCCATGGCGGCCGACGTGGCCTCCGCGGTGCACCGGTTCTCGGACGTCGCGACGCACCTCGACGCGGCCGCGCTCGCGGGCGACGACGTGGCGCTCGATCGCGTGACCCTCTTCGTGTCGCGCGGCGAACGCCTCGACGAAGCGCTCGCGCTCGCCGACGAAGCGGTGCGCACGAACCCGAGCTACGGCACGCACGTGGCGCGCGCTTCGGCGCTGGCCGCGCTCGAACGCTACGAAGAGGCCGACGAGGCCTTCCTCGACGCGCTCGAGAGCTACCGCGACGTCTCGCCCTTCCCACTCGCTTGGGTCGCGTTCCAACGCGGCGTCATGTGGGCCGAGATGGCGGACCGGCCGGAGCTCGCGCGTGCGCTCTACGAAGAAGCCGTGCGACGCGTGCCTCCGTACGTCGTCGCGAACGTCCACTTGGCCGAGCTCGAGGTCGAGGCGGGCGAGACCGATCGCGCGATCGCGAGGCTCGAAGCGCTGCTGTCGCGCACCGCGGACGCAGAGCCCCACGGCGTGCTCGGCGAGCTGCTCGCCGATCGCGATCCGGAGCGAGCGCGTGCCTCCGTCGAGGAGTCCCGCGTGCGCTACGAGCGCCTGCTCGATCGACACCTCGAAGCCTTCCTCGATCACGGCTCCGAGTTCTTCGCGAGCGTGGGTGAAGATCCCGCGCGCGCGCTGCAGCTCGCCGAGACCAACCTCGAGAACCGTCGCAACGCCCGCGCGTACATCGTCGCGCTCGAAGCCGCCCTCGCGGCCGAGGACGTGACGAAGCTCTGCGCGATCCGCGCGGACGCGATCGACGCCGAAGCCCAGAGCGCGGTGCTCCGCCGACTCGTCGGCGAGCTCGCGACCGACTGCGACTGATCGCAGCCGACTCTTTGCGGGATGTCCCCTGTCCCGCCCCACACCTCGGCGCCGCTCTCCATCCCGGGAGCGGCGCCGTTTCTATTCCGTCGGCGCCATACCGATCGATCGCACCGTTCACGTCGCCGATCACGCCGCCGCGTGCGTCTCGATTCCGGCCTCCGCCCTCGCGCCGTCGAACAACCCGCCATCGATCGTGAAGCGCCCCTCGCGGAACGCGCGCCACGTCTCGGCCGGCGTCGCCGGTTGCCGCGCGCACCATCGCAAGTACGCCGCGAAGACGATGTCGGGATCGTTCTCTTGCGCGGGCGGGACCTTCAGCTCGCCCGCGAGGAACGCCTCGACCGCCGCGAGCAGGTTCTCGTGGTAGCGCTCGTACACCACGAGGTCGCGCAGGTACTCGCCACGCGGGTGCGTGCCTTCCACGATCGCGCGCGCCTCGTCGCGCACCTCGAGGAGGCGCGTCGGATCGAGCTTCAAGAGCTCGAGGTCGTAGTGGAACTGCACGCCGTCGTGGTGCGCGCCGAGCAGGTGCCGCACCACGCGCTCGGGCGAGCTCGCGAGCCCACTGAAGTCGAGCGGATGCACCGCGCGCTCCGCGAGGAGGAACGGAAAGCGAAGCGGCCGTGAGAGAAAGAGTCGCGCGCGCCAAGTCCGACGCGGCTCGAACTCCGTGCACATGCCGATGCTCTCGGGGCGCGTGAAGACGCGATGCCACATGCGCAGCACTCCGAGCTGGATCTGCCAGAGGTTCGGCACCTCGTGCTCAGCCACGAGGCCGCTCCCACGCACCCGCTCGAGGCTCTGCGCGATCGCGCGGGGGAAGAGGAGGAAGCTCGCGTGCATCGGAATCTCGGACATCGGTCGGGGTCGCCTTCGTTCGTGAGGTGAGCGCGGAAGAGCCTTCGTTCGTGATGCAGTGCTCGTACGGTCAGCGCTTCGCGAGTCGGGCGAGCGTCACGCGGTCACGCTCCGCCAAGATCGCCGCGAGCTGATCCGCGCTCGGTCGCTTGCTGCGCGGAAGCTCGAGCGCTGCGAGCACCGCGCGGTACGCCATCACGTTGGTCTGCGGCTCCGCGTAGATCGCGTCGCGCAGCTCCGGCAGCTCCGCGAGCACGCTCGCGACCGGGCTCGCGCAGAGCTGGAGCACGGGGCTCTCGGTCACCGCGAGCAGCGCCGCGAGCACGTCGAGATCCGCCGCCGCCACGCGCGCGACGTCGCGGCTCTCGGCCGCGAGCACGAAGTCTTCGACCGCGCGCCGCACGGGCGCGAGGGCCACGCGCGGCACTTCGCGCAGGCGCTCCAACACCAACACCGCGAGCTGACGCCGCACCGCGAGCAGATCGCTCGCGATCGCGAGGCGCTCCTTCGCGCTGCGTCCCGCGACGAGCGCCGGCAGCAGCTCGAGCGTGCCGGTCCGACGAAAGTCGCGCACGAGGTAGCCGCTGCCTTGCCGCACCGAGAGCAGCCCCTCCGCTTCGAGCCTCCCGAGCGCCGCGCGCACGGTGCCGCGGTTCACCTCGAAGCGCAGCGCGAGCTGTCGTTCCGGCGCGAGGCGTTCGCCGACCGCGAGCACCCCGCGCGCGATCTCCTGCCGCAACACCTCCGCCACGTCGTCGACCGCCCGGCTCTCCAACATGGGCGCCAGAATGATTGGTCGAACCAATCTCGGCCATGCGGAATCGCACGAAATTGAAGCGGAATCGTTCGACGCAGCGGACGCAGTCCGCGAAGCTGAACGATTCCGCGAAACTATCGGGCCGCGCGTGAGCGCGGAGCCGATGAATTGACGTTTTTTGGAGCCGGCCGACAGGCCGAGCGACCCGACGTCACGTGAGCGTCGCCGTCAGGCGACCGAACCATTGAAGTGTCGAACCAATCGAGGACCACCGATCCGGAATCGTTGGCGCTCGGAGGGAGCGTATCGTCCGCCCGTACGTAGACAGCGCACGCAGTCGGCTCGCGGGAGCCGACCCCAGGGAGGGACACGATGGCCACGAAGAAGGCGAGCACGCCGAAGACCTCGAAGAAGATCGAAGCACCGCCCGGATCGCCCGAGCGCGTCGTGCGTTTCTTCGAAGAGCAGCTCGCGGACTACGAAGGCCGCGCCGCCCACGGCATGGAGTACTTCTCCAGCGAGTCGAAGCTCACGCTTCGTTTCTCCCCGCGCGGGGCCGCCAACGTGCTCGAGACCTACGGCGAGGATCTCCCCGAGACGCCGTCCATGATCCCGCTCGCGATCGCGAAGGGCCAGGACGACGTCGCGTTCGTCGTCGATCCACGCGCCCCCGAGCTGCCGGTGCTCTTCTTCGAGCACGAAGCCGGCTTCCATCCCTTCGCGCCGAGCTTCGACGATTTCCTCGCCGGTCTGTTGAAGAAAGGCGAGAAGACTCCGCTCGAGAACCTCTCCAAGATCTACACGAAAGCCAACGCGCTCCACGAGAAGAACCAACACGCGAAGGTCGTCGCGCTCCTCGAGCCCGCGCTCGCGCAGATGCCCCCGACCAAGCCGCGATCTCTCGACCACATCGCCGACAGTCTACCGGCTTCGCACAACCTGCTCGGGCTCGCCTACAAGGAGCTCGGTCGGCGCGAAGAAGCGGTGAAGGAGCTGCAGCGCGCGGCGGAGCTCGGCTCCGACATGGGCACCTTGAACCTCTGCGATCTGCAGATCGAAGCGGGCGACTTCGAGGGGCTCGCGACGAGGGCAGGCGCGCTCGCGGAGCGCTCGTGGAAGATCGGCGACGCGTACGAGTGGTACCACGCGCGTTGCTACCTCGGGATCGCGACGGCGCGGCTCGAACGCGAGGCCGACGCGGAGCGCGCGTACCACGAGATCTGGTCGGCCTTCCGCTTCACGCGCCCCGCGCGCCTCGAAGAAGCCGCGACGCAGCTCCGCGAGCACGGCGGCGACACCGCGGTCGCGCGCCGCATCCTCGCATGGCTGACGAAGCCGGCCGCCCCGCCGAGCGAAGCCGCGCGCGCCACGCTTCGCGCCTGGTGGGACGGGCTGACGAAGGAGGTGCGCACTGCGCTCGCCAAGGCCGGCAAGCTGAGCGACGCGCCGTCCGACGCCGAGCTCGCGCGTCTCGTCGCGCTCGATCACCTCGAGCTCAAGCGCCTCGGCCTGAAGGACCTCTCGTTCCTCGCGCCGTTTCGCGCGCTCGACTCGCTCTTCGTCGACGAGAACGCCTTCGAGGACTTCTCGACGCTCCCGCCGCTCCCCGCGTTGCGTCACCTGCGCGCCGGCGAGGGCAAGCTGAAGCGCGTCGCCGGCGTCGCGAACGCGCCGCAGCTCGAGGCGCTCTTCGTACGCGAGAACCCGCTGCAATCCCTCGACGGCGTGGAGGCCCTGCGCGAGCTGAAGAAGCTCGACTTCGCCAAAGCGAAGGTCGCGACGCTCGAGCCGGTGCGCGGGCTCCCGCTCGAAGAGATCACCGCCTACGAGAACGAGATCGAGGATCTCTCGCCGCTCGCAGAGTGCCATCCTCTCAAAAAGATCTCGGTCTTCTCCAACCCGTTGAAGCGCGGTCTCTCGGCGTTGACTGGCTTGCGTTTCCTGGAAGAGATCGACGCGATCGAGTGGAAGATCCCCCAAGACGAGCACCGCGCGTTCCTGCGTGCGCGGCCGGACGTCGAGATCGACATCTACCTGAAGCCGGATGCCGACACGCCCGATCCGAGCGCGACCACCGACGCCGACCGCGCGTGGTGGAGCGCGCTGAGCCCCGCGTGGAAGCGCGCGCTCGCGGATCGTCGCCGCGGCAACGACGACGAGTCGCTCGGCAAGATGCGCGCGGAGACCGACTCCGTGTTCCTCGACGCGGAGGGGCTCGACTCGCTCGCGCCGCTCACACACCTGAAGCGCCTCGACTTCGTGGGGTGCAAACAGAACGCGCTCACGGATCTCTCACCGCTCGCGGAGCTCCCGCGCCTGCGCGTGGTGCGCGCGCAGCACAACCGCATCACCGACGTGAAGACGCTCGGCGCGCTCGGCGATCTCATCGAGCTCGACCTCGCCCAGAACGCGCTCACGTCGCTGGAGGGCTTGCAGGGCTGCACGAGCCTCCGCGACCTCGACGTGACCGGCTCGCCGATCGAGGCGCTCGATCCGATCGCGAAGCTGCACGAGCTTCGCGTGCTCGCGCTCGGCGAGACCCGCGTGCGCTCCCTCGCGCCGCTCGCCGGCCTCACGCGGCTGCGGACCCTGGACGTGCACGGCTGCCCGATCGACGATCTCGCGCCGCTCGCGGGCTGCGTGGACCTCGAAGAGCTCGACGTCTGGAGCACCCCGAGCCCGAAGGGACTCGACGCGCTCGCATCGCTGCCGCGCCTTCGCCGCATCACCAGCCACGGCGCGCTCGGCGAAACGGCGATCGAAGCCTTCCGCGCGAAGCGCCCAGACGTCGACGTGGAGTAGACGGCGGACGGACGCGCCCGTTTTCCGTGCCGACCGCTTCCTGCCCTGGCTCCGCGACCTGCCGATCGGGCCCGCCGACCCCACCGGATTCGGCGGCCCGAGCCGCCACCCCGTGAGCCCCGTTCGCCCAATTGTCGAAGAGTTTCGTGAGAGTGCCTCGCGGCACGGTTCTCGCTGTGCGGCCCCGTATGCGTCGCACCTACATCCTGCGCGTCGTCCTCACCCTCTGCACTGGTTGCGCGGCGACCGGCTCGAGCTCCTTCGCGGAAGAAGCCTTCGAGGAGACCGGCATCCCCGGTCCGACCGAGGCGCTCCCCGAGACCGAGGACGGCAAGCTCGACGCAGACGGCGATCCGGGCCCCCGCGTGATCGACGGCGCGGCGACCGAGGTCTGGGCGGCGCGCAACGCGTGGACCGACACCACCACGACCGCCGCGCGCGCCGCCGGCGTGGCGTGGGGCGCGGACAGCGGCCTGACCTGGGAAGAGAAGTTCGACCGCTGGGTCGGCAGCTTCGAGCGCGTGCCCCGCGCCGCGGGCGGCGAGACCTTCCACATCACGACGCCCTTCGGCGATCGCAGCTTCGACGCGCCGACCCTCGAGTGCGCGGAGGTCGCGATGTTCCTCCGCGCGACCTTCGCGAGCTGGTACGAGCTTCCCTTCTACATGCAGGGCTGGGACTCGCACACGCGCCAGGCGCTCTTCGCGGGTCACTTCGGCTTCGTGAACCGTGACGGCGCGGTGGTCGCGCGTTTCCCGAGCTTCCGCACCGCGTACCGCGATCACACGAGCACCTGGCGTCCGGGTCAGCCGTGGCCGAGCGACGCGCGCCTGCGTGCGATGCGCCTCGGCGACGACGACGCGGTGCGCTTCCTCGGTGGCGCCGGCGCGGGCGCGTACTTCGACGAGATGTTCCTCAACAAGCGCGTGGGCTACTTCATGCGCCTGCTGCTCCTCTACTTCGGCAGCACGAACCTCGCCGACGAAGCCAACATGTTCCACATCGTCCCCGCGGCGACGCAGGCGGGCGACTCGCTGCTCGAGCGCTGGCAGCGTCGCGGCATCGGCCACGTGCTCCCCGTGATGCGCGTCGAAGAGCCCGTGCCGGGGCGCCTTCAGGTCTCGCTCGCGAGCGGCTCGATGCCGCGCCGTCAGCCGCTCTGGGAGGAGCCCGCGAGCGCGCGCCACAGCTTCACGCTCGCGTACACGGGCGGCGAAGGCACCGCGAGCGACGGCACGCCCTACGCGACGCTCGGCGGCGGCATCCGTCGTTGGCGCACCGCGGTGAAGGTCAGCGGTCGTTGGCGGAACGTCGTCGGCGAGGCGGACCTCGATCACTACCTCGATCCCGGCGACACCGCGGCGATCGCGCGACGTCCGGAAGAGTTCCGCTCGATCCTCGCGGAGGTCTCGCCCGAGCAGCAGGTCGACGTCGCGCTCGGTCAGATCGAAGCGGCGCGCGCGCACCTCCGCAACTACCCCGCGAGCTGCGCGGCCCGCACGCGCCGCGAGGACGCCTTCGCGCGCCTCTACGCGCTCACGAGCGAGCTCTACGGCTGGAGCCGCGCGCGCACCGACGCCGAGCACCGCACGCTCGAGGACTACGTGCTCGCGGAGCTCACCTACGAGCAGGCGCGCACCTGCTGCTGGAACCGCAGCACCGCCGCGATGCACGCCATCGTCCTCGACTACGCGAACGCCGAGCAGGCGGACGCCGAAGCGGCCGGCATGTGCGCGGCGCCCACCGTGTTCCGCGCGGAGAACGGCACCGGTTACCAGCGCTGGGCCGATCACGCGGCGAACCTCGGGCGCGCGAGCGAGTGGCGCGGCTGGAGCGAGGACGAGGCGTGCGCGCAGCGCGACGTCGCGGAAGACGCGATTTCCACGCGCGGCACGAGCGCGAGCGGCAGCTTCTGCGAGGCCGGCATGCCCGCGCCGACGCCGGAGCCGACGCCGGAGCCGACGCCCGAGCCGGGCGACGCGTGCGACGCCTTCGGACAGGACGACGCCCGCGCGAGCGCGCTGCGCCTCACGGGCCCGATGAACGCCGAGATCTGCGCGAGCGACGAGGACTGGTACTTCGCGCCCGAGGGCGGCGAGGTCACGATCCGCTTCTCGCACGCGCGCGGCGACCTCGACCTCGAGGCCTTCGACGTGGAGGGCCGGCGCCTCGGCACGAGCAACGGCACGAGCGACGAAGAGACCTACGGCCACGACGCGCCCTTCTACGTGCGGGTCTTCGGCTACTCGGGCGCGACCGGGACCTACGCGATCTCGGTGCAGTGAGCACGCGTGAGACCGCGGCGGACGGCGACGTGATCGCGTCGCCTTTCACGACCGCGTCGCCGACCACGACCGCGTCGAGTCACGACGGCGTACGCACCGACCCACGCACGCCGACCCGGGATCAGGCTCTACGGCGCTCCCTCCACCAGAGCCGTCACGTCCACCACCTCGATCTCCGGCGGGGGCGGCGCGCACCGCTCGAGGCCCGCGGCCGCGAAGTCCCACACGTCGCGCGATTGAAGCGCGGCGGCGTGTTGGAGGGCGAAGCCCATGCGGTGTCGGGTCTCGGCTTGGGCCTCCGCGCGGAGCTGGCTGCGGAGCGGGACCACCCCGTCGCCGTCGGTGCCGGGCTCGAAGAGGAAGACGAGATCGCGCTGCGCGTCGCGCGGGCCGGGGCGGTCGAAGAGGTGCGTGAGGAGCTCGCTGCCGGGCGCGAGGTCGCGCCATGCGGGCGCCACCGCGGGGGACCACGAGACACCGAAGGCCGCGCTGCCGAGGCCCTCGAACGGCGTCGCGATCGTCGTCAGACCGCGCACGTAGCCGTCGTCGTCGTACGAGCCGAGGAGGTCGCGCGCGACGAGACCGCCCATGCTGTGCGCGACGAGGCAGAGGCGTTCGAAGCCGAGCTGCGCGTGCAGCTCGTCGAGCGCGCGACGAAGCCAATCCGAGACCATCGCGATCGGCAGGCCCGTCGGGTAGCTCACGAACCACGCTTGGTAACGCGTGCCGTCGAGGAGCTCGGCGAAGCGTCGGAGCTGTTGGGGATAGCCGCCGATGCCGTACACGAAGAGCACCGGCACGCGCGTGGGGTCCCACGCCTCCACGAAGAACACGCCCATCGGGAAACGTTGCGGCCAGCGCAGCGGCTGCCAGATGCCGTACTCGCCGCTCTCGGGGCCGAAGCGCGGATCGTCGAGGCTCACGACGCCGCCGAGGTCGTATTGGCGCGCGAGGAGCGCGTCGCTGCGCGGCACCTCCGCGACGGTGTCGGGACGGAGGACGATCGGTGCCGCACGCTCGCCGCGCGCGTTCGACGGTACATTCGACGACGCGTTCGACGACGACGCGTTCGAAGGCACCGCGATCGGTGGCGCCCAGAGCTCGCCCGCGTCGAGCTGCAGATCGCGATCGGTGTCGACGAAGGCCACGAGCGCGTAGCGCGAGCTCGGCCGCACCACGAAACGAAAACGGCCGGGCTCGGTCTTCACCGCGCGCTCGACGATCGCGTCCATGCGGTGCGTGCGGCGTGCGTCCGGCTCGGCGCCGTTCATGCGCGCGACCCGCAGCAGCTCCACCACGAGCGGGCCCTCGGCGCCCTCGGGCCGCTCCACGCGCCCCTCGATCTCGACGTAGCGCTCGAGCTTCGCCGCTTGGCGCCGCAACGTCTGCACGCGGTAGCACGCCGGCAGCGCGAGCACGCCGAACGACCCGAGCAACGCGAAGATCGCGAGACGCCGCACCCCGGCAGCATACGAGGCTCCGGCTGGCGCGCTCCTCGAAGTTCGTGCGCGCGGTACGCTGTGCGCGTGACCTCCGGTGCTCGATCGTTCGACGTGGCGAGGCGCGCCTCGCTCGCGCTCTCGTGGCTCCTCGCGTTCGCGTGCTCGTCGAGCGCGACGACTCGGCAGCCGACGTCCACGCGAGAACCCGCCACGCCGCACGAGTCGCCGACGACGAACGCAACACCGACGACGACCCGCGCGACGCCAGCGACGAGCGCACCCGATTTCGTCACCAACGTCGAGCTCACCTCCCCGGACGAATCCGAGGTGCTCGGCTACCGCGTCGCGGTGTACGAACGTCCGTCCGAGGATCTCGCACCGCGCGCCGAAGAGAGCGGCGAGGACTACGACGCCGCGTTGCTCTTCGGGGCGCGCGTGGTGCGCGACGACTCGGGCATCGCGATCGGCGTGAGCGGCTCGGGCACCACGCCCACGCAGGCGCCGCGCACGACCGCGCCGCTCGACGGCTGGGTCT
This sequence comes from uncultured Sandaracinus sp., assembly GCA_937982655.1. GTDB lineage: Bacteria > Myxococcota_A > Polyangia > Polyangiales > Houyiibacteriaceae > JACKEH01. Next base: position 2,385 of record CALJLK010000465.1, on the reverse strand, counting down.
TCGACGACGGCCGCTACGTGGAGACGGTCTCGCTCGACGCACGCGCGCACGACTGGCCCGCGGGCCACGTGGTGATCGCGGTGCGCCGCGACCCGCGCACCCCGAGGCTCGGTGCGGGTTGGTCGATCGCGATCGAGCCCTGAAGTCTCGAACGGCTCCCACGACCGCTCCTGCCGATCGGCAGCGAACCCGACGATCGCGCGAATGAAACAGCGCGGCGTCGTGGCGACGATCGATCGTCACGACACCGCGCTCTCTCGGGGTTCAGCGTCGCGAGGTCGTCATGACGTCACGACCTCGCGGACGCTCGTTCAGTCGAAGATCACTCGCAGATCGGGTGCACCGCGCGCAGGGCTTCCCAGAGCTGCGGATCGAACTGCTCCGGGAGCTGCAGGCGGTTCTCGAGGTCGAGCTCGAGGTAGTCGCCGAGCTCGAGGTCGTTGCCGACGTCCACGACGCCGACGTCGACGCCGAGGCCGACGACCGTGGGCTGGTCGGGCTCGGTCACCTGCGAGGCGGGGACGCGGTCGACCACGCGCCAGAGCGCGACCATGTCCTGCCGGGTACGCACCACGGGCGCGCCTTCGTAGCGCTCCCACGCGACCGCGACCTCTCCGAAGACCTCGACCACGATCGGGATCGCCCGGATGCCCTGCGCGCGCGTGTCGGACGCGAGCAGCGGGTGGGCGGCCACCGTCTCGTCGAGCACGAGATCGGTCCGCGCGAGGGCGCCTTCCGGCACCAACGCGACCTCGCTCGAGCTCGTCCCCTCGCTCACGCAACCGGCGAGCGCGAGCAGCGCACCGAAGATCGTTCCGTACGTTCGCTTCATCGATCCACCTCCGATCCCGCGGGAGCTCCGCGGTCGGAAGGTCACGATTGCGAGGCAGATGCCACGCGACAAACGTCGGATTTCGTAGATCAATTCGGGAAGTGTCGCGAACCCGGCTCGCTCGCCGTGCGTTTTCCGACGTCGCGAGTTTGACGGCCTTCGCGTTTGACGCGGCGCGTTGCGCGCAGGCCGATCAGGCGCGCGCGGGGACGTGGCTCATCGCGCGCTCGGCGAGCGCGGTGATCGTGAGCGACGGGTTCACGCCGGGGTTGGCGCTGACCGCGCTGCCGTCGATCACGTAGAGGCCGTCGTAGCCGTGCACGCGGTGCAGCGCGTCGATCACGCCTTCGCCCGCGTCCTTGCCCATGCACGCGCCGCCGAGGATGTGCGCGGTCGACGGGATGCCCATGAGGGTCTCGGTCATGAGCGTCATGGGGACGCCGCCGAGCTTCTTCGCGTAGCGCTCGGCGATCTCGGTCGCTTCGGGCAAGAACGCGCTCGGGGCGGGCTGGCCGGGCGCGAGCTCGCTGACGAGGCCACGCGAGAAGCCCGTGCGCACACCACGACCGAGACGAAGGCGGAGCGTGCTCTCGAGCGTGCGCATGTAGAGGAGCACCATCCCGTGGCGCGCCCAGTCGCGCATGGTGACGACCTTGGCCCACGTGACCGGATCACGCGCGAAGCCGCTGAGCACGCCGCGCAATCGCGCGATCGTCTGCGGCGCGTCGGAGTGGGGCGCGCACATCAACCGAAAGAAGCCGGAGCCTTTGCCGTAGCGCACGGGCTCGACGTGGCTGTGCTCGTCGGTGTGGAGGATCGAGGTGATCGCGACGCCGTCCGTGAGGTCGTCGGTGCCGCCCGGCACCTGGATGCCGATGAGCGACTCGTTGTTGGTGCGCACCGCGTCGCCCACCCGATCGGAGAGGTTCGGCAGGCCGTCGCGCTCACCCTTCATCGCCAGGAGCAGCGGCACCGTGCCGAGCACGCCGCCCGCGAAGACCACCTTGCCGGTGGTGATGCGCTCGCTACCGCCGAAGCCGAGCGAGCTCTTCGTCTGCAGGACGTAGCCGCCCTCGGGGCGTGGCGCGACGTGCACGACCTCCGTCTCGCTCTTCACCTTCGCGCCGCGCTTCTCGGCCAAGTAGAGGTAGTTGCGATCGAGCGTGTTCTTCGCGCCCACGCGGCAGCCGGTCATGCACGCGCCGCAGAAGGTGCAGCCGACGCGGTCGGGGCCGTCGCCACCGAAGTAGGGATCCCTCGCCTTCTTGCCGGGCTCGCCGAAGTAGACGCCCACGCGGGTCGGCGCGAAGTGCTCCGCGCGGCCCATGTCCTTGGCGACCTCGAGGAGCACCCGATCGTGTTTGGTCTGGTGCGGGTTCGTGGCCGCGCCGAGCATGCGCAGCGCGGTGTCGTAGTGCGGCGCGAGCTCGCTCTGCCAAGGCGCGAGGTGGGCCCACGAGGACGAGCGGAAGAACGCGGGGGAGGGCGTGGGGAGGGTGTTGGCGTAGGTGAGCGAGCCGCCTCCGACGCCGACCCCCGAGAGCACCGTGACG
>CALJLK010000464.1 GCA_937982655.1 uncultured Sandaracinus sp. | reverse complement strand
GTCCGTACCGGTGCGACTACGTGCTCATCAACTCCTGCCCTGGCTGGATGGCCCAAGAGGAAGCGGAGGTCGGAGCAAACCCCAATGCCGACGGTTGGTACGGGATCGCCGACGTAGTGAGCACTCGGCGTCAGTGGGCGTTCGACTGGTTCGATCCGGACTACTACTTTGCCGAAGCGTCTCGAATGCGAGACCCGACCGGACCAGCGTCCGGCACTTCGCGAACCGCCGTGTGGCAACTTGCCGCCAACGAAGAGGTCGCAGTCGCATCTCAGCGTGCGCCTTACAACCCAGTAAACAACGTGAGTTTTCGTTGCACACGTATCGTCGCGGAGGGGGAGTGATGGAGCGGAGAAAATTCACAGCAGTTCTCTTGGTTGCAACGTTGCTGTCGTGCTCGGATGACGCGAATCTGAGTCTATCGTCGCACGACGATGACGACTGGAGTACCCTTCGGTCACGACTCAATGTCACGATCATCGACTCGAGCAACGTCGAGCAAACGATGACGCCCAAAGACATTGCCCTTGGGTTCATTGATGAGTGCCAGGAGGAATCGACGTTCTCGGTTTGCAGCCAGGTGCCGGAAGCCGACGTGTACGGCGGGCTGAACACCGGAGTCGACTGTGATCATGGCGTGTGCATGGCGCAACTTAGGTTGTGCGCGGCCCACCTGCTGATGGAGGTCGCAACGAACGTCGACCCGAACTACGCCATCGCGAGTACGCGAATCCCTCCCCAGTCGATGGCCACTCGCGCAGGCCTCGCGGAAGAAGCGATCGTGCTCGCTCGCGAGGCGATCATCGGGTCCATCGAGACAATGCGCTCGCCCGTGGGATTCTCCAGCACGATGCTCTGTACGGCTGAGGACATAGCCGATTCATCGAACATCGCTGATGCCACTAACGGAGAGGTGCTGGGCGTCAGCCTGGAGGAAGGTTACCAGGTTCTCCGAGAGGCGGCTAGACTCGCAGTCCGAGCAAACGTCGCCGTCTCAGAGGAATCCTATGGCACTGAGACATCACTTCGCCGTGCAACCACACGAGCGTACCGGGCTCCCGTGCTCTCGCGAGGTCACGTCGCGGAGCTGCTTTTCGGCACCCCGCAGTTCGCGAACCCTCCTTCCGCCGACGCGCCCGCGCTCCCTGCTGCGAATGCCATCAAGCTCGTTGGTGATCGCGCGCGCCCGAGCCCGACCGTGCGAATCGCCATCGAGGCGATTCGGGACGCAGCGCCGTCACGAACGCAGCTCCTCGCGGGGACCGACATCGATGACTTCGTCGCTGGCACCGGCGGCAGCGTGCGGCAGAGGCTCGCGGACCTCTACGACACCGAACTGCCGACCACACCCGACGCGTTCCTCGCGCACCTCGGTGTCAGTCGCTCTGACTTTCTTGAGGCGCGCGCGGTGCTTCGAGACGAGGTCACCATCTTCCAGCGACATGAGGAGATCGAACTGCCTCAGCCTCCCATGCCGGGTGGACGCTCGCTGACCTACACCCGCTACGCGGAGACAGCTCTCGCCCCCCCCTCCATGCCGACGGAGCTTTGGATCGGCGCCGCGAACGTAGCGTCGGGGCACAACCTTGACGACTACTCGCTCAGTACCTTTGGTGGAGCGAACGCCCTGACGCCGGCGCATGCGCGCAAGAGCGTAGCCGCCGCCCTCGACTACGCGATCTCGGGCGCAATTCAGCTCTCGACAATGACGGCCCAGTCGCCACTGCCCGAATCGACGATCAACTCGTTCGCGGGGCTTTTCGGCGAACGAGAGCGCGTGTCTCGTCTGGAGTTCGACTCCGCGGGGAAATCGGCAGTACTTCGTGTGCTCGGCGCGTCGCCCGGCGAGATGCTGGCCGTGCGAGGCCTCAACGGTGTTCGATGTGCGATGACGGGTCTGGTCGAAGGGCTTCCGTGCGACCTCGCAGACTATCGGCTCTCGTCTTCGTGGTCTCAGGTTTCGGTCCCCGTAGGCATGGGGTTTCCTGGGGGGACTGCAGCGCAGGTCTCCGTAACTTGGACTGGGGACGATGGCGAAGAGCTCGTTGGCCTGCTTCGTCGTCAAGATCCCGAGCGCGAAGCGGTCTCCGGGAACTTCAAGCCGATCATCGATCTGCCGTTGTTCGCGGGCCCGAGCACCTTCGTCAACGGCTCCATCTCGCTCGTCCCCGAGCTGGCGGACTGGGTAAAAGACCTCATCGTTCCCGACGGTTCGGACGATGCACCGTCCCGTCCTCCCGTCTTCGAGTGCGACGGTGGTGGTGAGGCTCCGCTGCTTCCGTTGCAGAACGAGCTCACCGATGATGGACCAGTCTGGCGCTCCTACCTCAACCGTGCGCGCGTCGCGGCCGACGAGGCGGACGAGCTTGGACGCCAGCTTATCGAGGCGGGGCTCGAGCTCGACCGAACGTCCCAGCAGGCGCTCGACTCACTGGAGAACGAGTGCGGCGCAGCGATCGACGCAGATTGGCTGGCCTTCGGAGAAGTGAACGGCGCCACCGGCGAGCGCGCGCGAGTCGACGGGACGTGTTCCATGCCGACCGATTGCTCGGATGGATACACGTGCACTGCTGGGCGCTGTGTCATCAACCCGGTCCAAGCGCTGCTGGCGTCTCCCGAGGCGGAGGACGATGCGAACCTCTCGCGCCTGCGAGCGTGCATTGGAGACGAGGGGAGAATCCCGCTCGTCAGTCTCGGGTCACGCACGGTATGTGTGGTTCGCGATGGCTCAAACGAGAACATCCTCTGTCCGGCGGATGCGGGTGTAGAGTGCCCGTTCTTCCTCGACACGACGACCGAACCGACCTGCGAGGATGTGTCAGTTCCTGGCTTCTCGGTGGTGACCGCAGTTCCTCTTGGAATTTTCGAAGCCGTCGAGGGCAGCAACGACTCCGGAGGACCGTCTGCACGACAGGAGGTTTGCCGTGCCATCCGGGCTCTACGTCCTGGATCATCTGTCAGCGCTGGAGACCAACTTGGCTTCGGACTACAGCTCGCGTCCGGACGGGAGTTCTATCCGGAGAACGCACGGCTGGTCGCCTCAAACATCCGTGCTGAGGCGCTTCCGGGTACACATGTTCGTCTGATGCTTGGAAGCAAGACATGGATGATCAACACAGGCAAGCTTTCCACAGTAAACGCTGGTAGTTGGCCATGCTCGGGGGCACCGACCGCGTCCTCGTGCGACGGAGACGGCGGATTCCTGTGCACGACAGCGGCCGCGAATGCCTGCGCTAGCGACGATCTGAGACGGCCGATCGTCGAGAGGACGCTCCGTGCCGTGCTAGCGGCACGAGTCATCACAGGAGCATCGATCCAAGGCATTACTCTACCTGTGGTAGGTGGAAACTTCTGGAACCGATGCGGACCGCTTGGCGATCGGACGGACGGATCTCGGTCCATCTATACTTCGACTTGCAGCAACGTTGCTGAAGATGGAAGGGACGGGCCGGACGACGCAGAGTATGTTTACGCCATCCCGCAGGAAGGAGAGCCCGTTTGGCTAAGCCCCACGGGTGACCGTTGGAACAATGTCGCGTTCGTTACGCCGACATTGAACGCCACCTCCGCCACCATCGCCCAGTCATCATGCTATGCGAACGGTCTTCAGGCGTTCTCGCCGGGCCGACTCTGCACAGAACCTGCTATCGTGGATGCGTTGTTCTATGGCGATCCATGGGCAACTTTTGCTCAATGGGCAAACCCGGAAAACTGGCGGGTGGACGGCGACGGCTCGAACTCCACATACGAATGGGACGACGATGACTCCTACGCACGACGCGACATCGAGCCGGCGTTTCCGTATCACCACGTCACGTACGAGTCCGTGAGGGATGCTCTCGAGCTCATCTGCGAAGCAGGAGTCGACCCGGACTCCGCAAGCATCGAAGCTGTGTGCGGTGCACCTCCAGAGTTCGGCGAGACGGTCTCGACCGCCGACCTGGAGCGAGTTGCCATCTATATGGACTGCGCCGCTCAAGCGGTAGAGCAGCTCGGTGAGCAAATGCTGTTCGCCAACGTTCCCGGCATCGTCGTCGACGCCGTGCTCGATCCAACGGGCATCGGAGCGTACCCCTTGGTGGGTGGCACGCTGGGCAACGAGGTCACCACCGTCCGCGACGACATCCGTTCGATTCCACGTCTACGAAGGTCGGTTGCTACTGAAATTTCGCTCTTTGGGTCGGCGACCACGCAGTTCAAAGAGCACATCATCCAGTACGGCCTCGAGGACCAACTTCAGAGACTGAGTCTGGCGTCGCAGTTGGCGAGCCAGGCAACTTCATGTGCGGTTGCATCGTCATCTGCCGGAAGCGTTAATGGCGTTTTGGGTGGCGGAGTAGGTGCGGCAGCTGCGACGTGTACGAACGCTGCGATTCAGTCCGTAATTGCGATTCAGAGCTTTCGAACCGAGAACGAACTGGATGCATCGGAGCAACGGAGTCGTGCTTCCGACTTTATGGAAGTGTTCATATCGGCCGCGGAGCGTATGCAGTCGAAGATTGACGACCTTCTTGAAACGCAAGAACGCATCAACGGCGGATTGATCCGGATCGAGCAAGCTCAGCGCCGAGCGCGCCAGGGCCTATCGACGGCTGTCATGGCCGACTCCGATGCCAGCGGCAGAGTCTATCGCGCGAACACCGTGATGCGTCGTCGGTACAACACGTTGAGCGATCGGTACCAGCGGGCGCATCGCTACGCGCAGCAGATGACGGTGATGGCTCGAATCGCGGTCGAGCAGCAGCTCGGGATGCGCTTGGACGAGATCGATCGTCCGCTTTCGATCGGAGACCAACCGAGCAGTTGGGTCAACACGATCTGCCAATCGAGCGGGATCGACTACGCGGCGATTCGCGACGCCTCGGACGAGACAGTCACCTCGTACGCAGGGCAGTTCGTCGGAGACTACGTGCGACGGCTCGAAGCGGTGATCGAGTCCTATCGCGTCGACTTCCCGTTCAGTGATGGGGTCGACACGGCTGTCATCTCGATGCGAGACGAGCTGCACGGAGTGCGTTCGTCACGCGGCTGCTATCTCGAGTCACCGTTCAACCTCGCGCGTTCGACCACGGCGATCCGGGTCGGAATCGACCCCGCGGAAGACCCGGAGAGTGCGGACACCTGGTTCCCGACAGGGTGCGCGGAGCTCACCAACCCCAACGCTTCAGGACCGCAGGTGAACTGCGTGGCGGCCACTCCGCTCGGAGAGAATCCCCTCGCAGCGACACTCACGCGGCCCGTCGGACCGGCAGCGTGGCGGCTCGTCTGGGGCCCAGTCGACGAGCTCGGCTCGTCGACACCTACGGCGGGCACCGATCCAGACCTCGCTTCGGTGCGACCGTCCACGCGCTTGATCCAGTCGGTGACGCTACCTGCGGGTCGCCAGTATCAAGCGTCGTGGTACGCGCGACCGGCTCCCGTGCTCGACGCGAGCGAGGAGCCGACGATGGTCGACTATTGGGGACCCGAGCCGGCGGACGCTATGGAGGTGTGGGACACCACGGGCGCAGCTCTCACCGGCGCCGCGGCGTGCAGCACACCCGATGCCGCCGGTTGGCAGCGTTGCTGGAGCTTCTTCGATGTCGGGATGGCCGCCGAGCCGCAGACCGTGTCGTTCGGCTTCGCTCCGCGCACGGTCTTGGTCGGGATGGTCGCCGAGGTCCCGGCCCAGGCCGTCGACGTTGCAGGTGTACAGATCGAGGACGTCACGGACCGGGTGTTCGCTTCGACCTCGATCTCCGAGCAGCCGCCGAGGGTCTATCAGGATCCCGACGCCGAAGTTGGACTCTGTGAAGACACCGACGGCGGCATCTTCCGAACGACGAAGTGGCGGCGCCACTGTGACTTCACGTGCCCTGCCGGGGCGCCGAGTTGCGCGCGTGAGGTCGCCGTTCCGAAGTGTTTCTGGGAGTCGTCCTTCAGCATCGCGCTTGCCGACATCGAACAGCAACGGATCATTCACTCGGGCGGGTTCGCGCGCGGCAACTACAACTACCGCTTCGAGTCGCTGGGGGTGAACTTCATCGGTACGAACGTGCGTGACTGCTCGGAGGCGGGTCTCCCTTCTACCTGCTACGCGAACGGCACGGTCCCGTACTCGATCTACCACCGGGGTCCGTACCGGGTTCGGAATCATCTCGGCGACGACTCCTACGAGGCGCCGCTGTTCGAGGGCCGGATCGAGCACGCGCGAGGGCTCGCAGCCGAGCGGTATCTGACCAACCCGCTCTCGGGAGCCGATCGTGGACTCATCGAGCCGTTCTACCAACGCCAGCTCGTGGGGCGTCCGCTCAACGGAACGTACTACGTGCGAATCTGGGATGAGCCCGGGGTGAGGTTCGAGAACATCGAGGACGTCCAGCTCGTCCTCAACTACCGCTACTGGACCCGCCTGGACTGAGCCGTGGCGCTTCGCGGTCTCAGTCTCGGGCTCGTCCTCCTCGGGATGGCGTGCGGGCTCTCCCGCAACCGCACCGAAGAGGACGCGGGTGCCGCCGATGCGTCGTGGGTCTCCCTCGACGCGTCGGACGGGAGCGCCGACGTGGGCGCGGACGCGCTCCTCGACGACGCCGACGCACCGGACGCTCCGGAGCGCGACGACGCGGGTCCGGACGCGCCCGACGCACGCGTCGAGGTGTGCGGCGAGCCCTGCGTCACCACCTCCGAGTGCGAGCTCGCCGCGTGCGTCGACGGCGAGTGCGTCGTCGACGTCGCGCCCGCCGGCACCGAGTGTGGCGAGCTCGTGATGGGAATGCCGTCCGGCGTCTGCATCGACGGTGCGTGTCGGGCTCGTGGGTGTGGTGACGGCTTCGTCGAGCCCGGTCCGACGGACGCCGATCCGACCGCACCGCCGCGCGAGTCGTGCGACGACGGCAACTTCTCCGACGACGACCTCTGCTCGAGCGCTTGCGAGTCGAAGCTGCTCGAGCTGGAGGTCGCCGCGGAGGGCGTGCGGCGCTCGCAGATCGACATGGGCCGTCCGAACCGGATGGTCGGCGTCGACGGGCGCGGCGTCGCGCTCGTGGCCTACCACGTGCGCGATGTCGCTCGGGGCCCGCTCTACGGACAGCGCTTCGACGCGGCGGGCGTCCCGATCGGCGAGCGCTTCACGTTGCTCGCCACATCGCCTCCGTACGCGCAGGTGGTCGGGCTGCCCGAGGGTTGGCTCGTCCTTTTCGGCCGCGACGTGGAGGCCGGGCTCGCGTACCGACGGATCGGCGCATCGGGCTCGGTGGGCGCGCCGGTGGTGTTTGCGGAGGAGCCTGCCTACCCCGCGCCGGACCGCGTGCACGGAGTCGCGACCGCGCAGCACACGATCCTCGCGTACTCGCGGGCCGACGTCCCGCAGGTCGTGATCAAACGCTATTCCCCGACCGGAACGCTGCTGAACACGTTCCGGCTCGGCGGCATCCCCGACTCGCAGCAGCCGAGCCTCGCCGCGCATCCAGATGGCCACTGGGCGGTCACCTACCTCTACGGTTCGTTGGCCGAGCCCACCCATCGCGTGATGCGCTTCTTCGAAGGCACACCGCTCGATTCGGATACCTTCGCGCTCGCGCCTTCGATCGGCCCGGGTCACTCGAACATCACCGCCCTGCGCACGCCCTCGGGCGCGGCGGCGTATGCGGTGCTCTTTCCCGACGCCGGCAGCCTCCGCGTCGCGACCCTGAGGCCGGGCGAGACGACGGCCACGTACTCGGAGCCGTTTCGCGCGTTGCCGGCGACGGATCGCGCGCAGTGGGGAACCATCGTCAGCCTCGACGGCGGCACCGACGAAGAGCCCGCGTACCTCGTCGCGTGGCTCCAAGGACGCCACTCGTACTTCCTGAGCTCGGTCCCGACGCGCGAGCCGGAGTCGACCGCCCTGCGCGCCCACCTCGCCACCGCCCGCACCGGGCTCTCCCTCGTCGAGGGGCCGCGCGGCTACCTCTTCACGTGGGGCGACATCGACGTCTCCATCTCTCCTCTTCGCCTCTTCCTCTTGCCCCGATGAGGATCGCCATGGCGCGCCTTCGTCTTCTGTCGATGCTGCTCGCCTTCGCCGGCGTGCTCACGCCCGCGCACGCGCAGCCGGAGGAGCCCGCGCGTTTGGATCCTCGTTTCGCGGACGAGATCGAGGTCGATCCGCGCGCGAACGAGGCGCTCGAATCCGAGCTCGAAGAAGACCTCCGCGACCGCGTGGGCGATCGACTCACCTCGGAGACCGACGAAGAGGCGCCCGCGCTGCCCGAAGACGTCGAGCCCACGTCGTTGCCGACCGGCGAGGCCAAGAGCGCGGTCGAGCCGAGCCGCATCAGCTTGCCGAGCGCGGAGGGCTCCATCGAAGGCATGGGCGAGTCGTTCTCCCCGGTGCTCTCGAGCGGCGCCGCGACCTTCAGCGTCCCCATCGCGTTGCCGTCCGGTCGTGCAGGCGTGCAGCCCTCGCTCGGGCTCTCGTACGGCAGCACCAACGGCAACGGGCCGGTCGGCTTCGGCTGGGGCTTCTCGGTGCCGATGATCGTGCGGCAGTCCGATCGCGGTCTCCCGCGCTACGTCGACGCAGCCGCCTGGACTCCCGAAGAAGATCGTTTCTTCTACAACGGCGGACAGGAGCTCGTGCCCGTCGACTCCGCCGCGATGGCGACCGTCGACGCGAGCGGCCTCTACACCGGCACCGATGCGCTCCCGAGCGGCGTCACCGCCGACTGGCAGCAGTACCGCGCACGCATCGAAGGTGGCTTCCTCCGCTTCTTTCGCAGCCCAGACTTCATGCGTTGGGTCGTGCAGGGCAAAGACGGCACGCGCTTCGACTTCGGCCTGCTTCCCGCGGGCGAAGGTCCGCTCGATCTCGACCCCGCAGACAGTCTCCAATCCGAAGGCGCCGACGGAACGGGTCGCATCTACGGCTGGCATCTGACGCGCATGAGCGACGCGCACGGCTCCACGGTCTACTACCGGTACGAAGTCGATCGGGGCGAGACCTATCTCGCCGATCTCTACTACCTCTCGCCCGCTCTCTGCGCGGACGGCTCGCCCGACGCGACGCGCACCTGCAACGCCCAGCTCGCGGACTACGGCGTGCGAGTCCACCTCGACTACGAAACGCGCCCCGACGCGTTCACGCGCTACGTGAGCGGCTGGCCCATCACGATCGCGCGACGCCTCGCGCGCATCACGGTCACCGTGGCCGACGAAGAGGTCGGCGAGCGCTTCCTCGTGCGTCGCTACCACCTGGCCTACGAGCCCGCCGAGGTGTCCTTCCACTCGCTGCTCACGCAGGTGCTCGTCGAAGGCCGCCCCGACGCCACCGTGGGCGACGGCGTGTTCGCGCGTCGCGAGGCGTCGATGTGGGCCGAAGAGAGCGTGTACGCGCGGCCGAGTCCAACCGGACGAACGCTCCCCCCGATGACGTTCGGCTACAGCGCGCCGCCGCGGGGTCCGATCTCGGGCTTCGGTGGCGTCGACAACACGGTCCGCCTCGTCGAACGATCCCCGAACGTATCCGTCGACGCCGCGCGCGCCGACCTCTTCGACGTGAACTCGGACGGTCTCCCCGATCTCGTGGTCACCGATCCCGCGCGCTACCGCCTCCCCGACGGAAGCCCCGGGGTCGGGGTCTTCTTCAACGGCTTCACCGGCGCGAACGCGCGTCCCGCGGAGGGCGCAGCGACCTTCAGCGATCCCATCGCGATCGGCATGCGCGGCAGCCTCTCCGGCGTGCTGAACCTCGGCAACGCCAACGTCGTCCCGATGGACGTCGACGGTGACGGCCGCAGCGACCTGCTCCACATGCCGCGGCTCGATCGCTACGGCTTCTTCACCCCGACCCGCGCCTCCGACGTCGCGGTCAGCGACGCGGTCTCGCCCGCCCGACAAGGCTGGCGCTTCACCTACGCGGAGGTCGCGCTCGAGCGTGGCTCCGATCCACGCATCGACTTCGTGCGCGACGGCTCGCGCTACAAGGTCTGGGACGTCAACGGCGACCACCTCATCGACGTCGTGCGCACGACGGGCACGACGATGCAGACGTGGCTCAACCTCGGCTGGCTCGAAGGCGGCGAGGGACGCTTCGGACAAGCGCGCTGGAGCGGCACCGAGTGGACGCTGAGCACGGAGCCGTACGAGACGTGCTTGCTACACGACGGTCTGCCGGTCGACTTCGCCGATCCGGAGCTGCGCCTCGGCGACATGAACGGCGACGGTCTGCAGGACCTCGTGAAGATGCGGCGCGGTCGCATCGTGTGGTGGCCCGGCCGCGGCACCACGAGCACCGGCGCCCCCGTCTTCGGTGAAGGACCCGCCGAGTGTCCACGCGGCGCGGGAGCCAACCGCGGCATCGTCGTCGCGTCGCCGCCCGCGGAGCTCAACGTCGATCTCAACGGCGTCTTCCTCGCGGACGTCAACGCGGACGGCGCCTCCGACGTCGTGCAGGTGCGCTTCAACCAGCTCGACGTGTGGTTCAGCCGCGCGGGCGAGTCGTTCACCGAGCGCGTCACGGTGAGCGCGCCGATGGCGCCCGACTTCGCACCGCGCCTTCGCTTCACCGACATCGACGGCTCGGGCACCACCGACCTCGTCTACGGCAACGCCTCGCGCTGGGAGTACCTCGACCTGCTCGGCGGACTTCGCCCACGCCTGCTCGTCCGCGTCGACAACGGCCTCGGCGCGACCACCACGATCGGCTACGGCTCGAGCGCGGAGGACTACCTCGCGGACCTGCGCGAAGCCGAAGGCTGCGTGGGCGACGAGAGCTGCGAAGCGTTCACGTGGAGCCACGTCGACGCCGAGCCCGACGCGCTCCTCGCGTCGCTCAGCGGCGAAGAGGTCTTCCGCAGCGGCGGCAGCCCCGTGGTGTCCACGGTTGTGCGCAGCGTCGAGACGAACGACCGCATGGATCTCGTGGGCCGCGAAGCCAACGTCACCCGCACGACCTTCGCCTACCACGACGGCTACTACGAAGGCATCGAGCAGGAGTTCCGCGGCTTCGGCGCCGCCGACGCGGTCGCGGAGGGCGACCTCGACCACCCGACGCAGCTCACGCGCACCCACTTCCACCAAGGCCGACGCCCCCAAGCCATCGCGACCGATCGCCTCGCCCAGAACCCCTACGAGGCGCTGAAGGGGCGCCAATGGTTGAGCGAGACCCTCGACGAAGCCGGGATGTTCCTGAGCAGCTCGCACGCCACGATCGCGCTGCGACTCCTGGCCACCGGCCTCGATGGCCGAGAGCTCTGGTACGCGTACGTGAGCCAGAGCGACGAGCTCCGCTACGACACCGATTCGGGCTCCGCGGGCAGCGCCCCCGGCTCCGGCTCCCTCACGTTGCCTTCGGTGGTCCGGCAGGACGTGGTCGGCGGCGCGATCCCTTCGAGCGAAGTCACGCTCGCGGAGCGCACCATCCCGCTACGCGCTGCAGGCTACGCACACCTGCGCACGACCATCGAAGAGGTCGACAACCTCGGGCACGTGCGCGAGCAGACCGCGCACGGGCGCATCACCGACACCGGCGGCTTCATCCCTTCGGGTGGCGAGGCGATCACGAGCCACCAGCGCCCCGAGCTCACCGTCCCCGCTGGCTGGATCTGGCGCACCTCCGAGCAATGGGTGACCGGCCACGGCGCAGGCGCCACCAAGCTCGGCTGGTCCGTGAGCACCTACGACACGACCACTGGCGATCTACTGCGCGCCCAGCAGTTCGCGCGTCGCATGCCGCGCGTCGGCGAGAGCACGCCGATCGACTACGCGTTCGGGACCGACGGCGACGCCGAAGCGTTCTCGATTAGCGACGCGTACGGAGGCCTCGACCCCGACGCGAACGCCGCGATGGTCCTCGAGACCTCCACCTCGTACGACGCGTTCGGGAACGCCCTCGTGAGCTGCGTCGGCGCCGACGTCGCGACCGACGCCGCGGACTGCCTCCGCTACGCGCGCGTCGGCTACGACAGCGCCTACGCGCAGCTCCCGACCCAAGAGGACGTCGCGCTGCATCCGGGGACCGCGTCGTATTGCTCGACCACCGTCGACGGCTTCTGCGTGCTGCGCACGACCGCGGAGTGGGATCGCGGCTTTGGAGTGTTGCGAAGCGCGACGGACCCGAACGGTGAAGCGACGACGATGGCCTACGACGGCCTGGCGCGCATCGTTGCGGTCACGCCTCCCGACGCCGGCAGCGCGTGCGGCACGTCGCCGATGCAGGTCTTCGACTACGTCCTGCGCGTGGACGACGCGCCACTCTCGTACGTCGAGGCGCGCCAGCCGTTCGACTGCACCGACGCGCTCGTCACGCGCTCCTACGTCGACGGTCTCGGACGCGCCCGCGCGACCCTGACCCTCGCGGACGGCGAGACCTCCGGTACGCGCTGGGAGCAATCGGGCGTCGGCACGTTCACGGCGCGCGGCACCCCGTCGCGCGGGTACGACAACGCCTGGCTCGCGAGCACCACCCCGAGCCCCGCTCAAGCCGTCGCGCTCCCCGCCGCCAACTTCGCGAGCACGCGCCACGACGCCTTCGGTCGCGCGATCGAGACCACCGAGCGCGACGGCGCGATCGCACGCGTCGCCTACCGCGCGCTCGAGACGATCACGAGCGACTCGCTCGACCTCGGCATGCACGGCGACAGCAGCGTCCCCACGCACGCCATGGTCTTCCAGGGCACCTCGACCCGCGCGCGCATGGACGGTCACGAGCGCGTCTACGATCAGGTGCTCCACCAGGCGTACGATCTCGGCGCGAGTATGGTCGGGACCGAGTACCACCGACTCTTCACGACCTACCGCGCCGACGGCGTCGCGACGAGCGTGACCCGCGCCGAGACGGCGTCCGCCTCGGTCAGCGATCGCACGCCCGTCAGCGGCCGCGCGCTCGTCCGCACCTTCGACTACGACTCGCTCGGACGCCGCCTCTCGAGCCTCGACCCCGACGCCGACGCGCGCAGCGGCAGCGCGACCGTGCGGCACTGGCGCTACCTCTTCTCGCGCACGGGCGACCTCGTCGCGGTCCGCGACCCGCGCGGCTGCGGCCAGAACTTCTACTACGACTGGGCGGGACGCCTGCTCGCGGAGGACTACGTCGGCTGCGGCGAAGCCCAAGCCTCCGGCCAAGACGGCGAGCCGCTCCCC
>CALJLK010000463.1 GCA_937982655.1 uncultured Sandaracinus sp. | reverse complement strand
GCGGGGCGTGTCCGGTTCGGCGCACACGCGTCCAAGACACCGAAGAATCACCCGGACTTCCGAAAGAACCGGAGAACCCCAAAAGAGAGAGAGTCGGAGAGATCCCGAAAGAGTGACCCGTCAGGCCACGCCCTTCTGCAGCGGGCGCAACATCCCGAACAGAGCCCGAACCCGGTCGATCGCATCCCCCGGCTCGGACTCGTCGAACCGCCGCGTCAGCTTCATGTCCGGCGTCAGCTTCCACGGACTCCGCGGCTGCCCCACCAACGGAATGATCTTCCGCGGATCCAGCGGCGTGTCCTCCCGCAAGTGCAACGTCACCCGCGCCGACGTCGCCTCGCAGCCCAAAGCCCGGAAGTGCCGCAGCAACGGCCGCAGGCTCATCGCCCGCACCAACTGCGCAGCCGCCGGCGGCGGCGGACCGAACCGATCCTCCATCTCCGACGCCAGATCTTGGATCGACTCCTCGTCGTCCAACGTCGCGAACCGCTTGTAGAACGACAGCCGCAACCCGACGTCGTCGATGTACGCGTCCGGCAGGTAGTGCTCCACGTCCAGCGTCAGCTCCGGATCCAGATCCTGCACCAGCTCCTCGCCGCGCAGCTCCGCGATCGCCTGCTCCAGCATGTGGATGAACAGGTCGAACCCCACCAGCGCCACGCTCCCGCTCTGCTCCGCGCCCAGCAGATCGCCGACGCCGCGTAGCTCCATGTCCAGGCTCGCCACCTGGAACCCGCTCCCGAGCTCCGTGAACCGCTCCAGCGCCTCGATGCGCACCCGCGCTTCGTCCGTCAGGTTCCCCGGTGCCGGCGTCACCAAGTAGCAATACGCGCGCTCCCGCGACCGACCCACGCGCCCACGGAGCTGATAGAGCTGCGCGAGCCCGAACATGTCCGCGCGGTCCACGATCATCGTGTTCGCCCGCGGGATGTCGAGCCCGCTCTCGATGATCGCCGTCGAGCAGAGCACGTCGTACGCGCCGCCGATGAAGTCCGTCATCGTCTGCTCGAGCTGCCCCTCCTTCATCTGCCCGTGCGCCACCGCGATGCGCGCCCCCGGCAGGAGATCCTGCAGCCGCTGCGCCCGCTCGTAGAGCCCCTCGATCCGGTTGTAACAAAAGAAGATCTGACCGCCGCGATCGATCTCCCTCTGCACCGCTTCCTTGATCACGTGATCGTCCCAACGACACGCGAACGTCCGCACCGCGCGGCGATCCACCGGCGCGGTCGTGATGAGCGACAGATCGCGCAGCCCGCCGATCGCGAGCTGCAACGTCCGCGGGATCGGCGTCGCGCTCAGGGTCAGCACGTCGACGTCGGTGCGCAGCTTCTTCAGCCGCTCCTTGTGCTGCACGCCGAAGCGCTGCTCCTCGTCGACCACGACGAGCCCGAGCTCCTTGAAGTGCACGTCCTTGCTGAGCAGCCGGTGCGTGCCGATCACCACGTCCACCGTGCCGTTCTTCAAGCCCGCCAGCACCTCCGCGCTCTGCTCCTTGTTCGTGAAACGCGAGAGCGGCGCGACGTTCAGCGGATAGCCCTCGAAGCGGCTCTTGAAGCTCAGGTAGTGCTGCTGCGCGAGCACCGTGGTCGGGCAGAGCACCGCGACCTGACGTCCCGCCATCGCGACGCGGAACGCCGCGCGGATCGCGACCTCCGTCTTGCCGAAGCCCACGTCGCCGCAGACCAGGCGATCCATCGGGCGCGTCTGCTCGAGGTCCGTGAGCACCTCCTCGATCGCGCGCGCCTGGTCCGTGGTCTCTTCGAAGGGGAACGTCGCCTCGAACTCCGCGTAGCTGCGATCCGCGGGCGGCAGCGCCGGACGCGAGGCCGCCGCGCGCGCCGCGTAGAGCTTGAGCAGCTCGTCCGCGAGGTGCTGCACCTCCGTACGGACCTTCGCCTTCTTCTTGGAGAAGGTGCTTCCCCCGAGCCGGTCGAGCTTCGGCTTTCCGTGGTCCGAGCCCGCGAACTTCTGCAATTGAGAGAGCCGCGTGACGGGCAAGAAGAGCTTGTCCCCGCCCGCGTATTCGACGATGAGCGCCTCCACCATGCGCGGCTCGTCGCCCCGCAGCCGCTCCATCGGCGTCTGCGGCACCGGCTTGCGCTCGATGCCGAGGTACACGCCGACGCCGTGGTCCGCGTGCACCACGAAGTCGCCCGGCTCCAGCGAGCGCAGGTCTTCGAGGAACGCGTCCGCCTTGCGCGACTTCCGCTTCTGCTGCTTCTGCTTTCGCTGCGCGCGCGTGCCGAAGATCTCGCCCTCGGTGAGCACGACGAGCCCCTCGGTCGCCCACGCGAAGCCGTCTTGGAGCTCGCCCACCACCACCGTGACCTTCGTGCTGCGCGGCGCGTCGAGGATCGCCGGGTCGAAGGGCACGGGCTTGGGATCGACCGGCACGTCGTAGCCGCGGAGCAGCGACACCAGCCGCTCCGCCTGGGTGTGCGTGCGCGCGGTGAAGATCACGCGCAGGCCCACGTCGAGCCAGCGATGCGCGCGCTCCGCCACCGGGCGCAGGCCATCGTCGGTGCCGATCGCACGCAGCGCCTTGAGCTCCGCCACGAGGGGCGCTTGGTCCTCCGCGCCGAGGCTCGGCGCGTCGCCTTCGGCCACGGTGTCGAAACGCGCGAGCGGCGACGACTCCTCGGAGGCGCCGAGCACCGCGATGCGGTGGATCACCGCGTGGCGCCGCGCGGCGATCCGATCGTGCAGCTCCTGCTCGTCCGCGTAGAGCGCCTCGAGCGGATACGCCGCGCCTCCGTCGCCGACCTTCGCCTCGCGGTCGTCGTTCGCGCGCATCAGCTCGACGTAGGCCGCCTTCGCGACGTCGGTCGGATCGAGGAGCGCGACCGGCGCGGACTCCGGCAGGTAGTCGAAGACCGTCTCCAATCGGTCGTAGAACGCGGGCAAGAAACCGTCGAGCCCGTAGAACTGCCGCCCGCTCTCGAGCTCGTCGAGCAGCGCGCGTGTCTTCTTGGTGGGCACGTTCGCGGCGTCGCAGAGCTCACGGATCTTCGCGAGCGCACGCTCACGCTCCTTGGAGGTGAGCACGGTGTCGCGCACGGGATGCACGAACATGCGATCCACGGTCTCGACCGTGCGCTGGTCGTCGGGATCGAAGAGCTTGATCGACGCGACGAGCCAGTCGTCGAGCTCGATGCGCGCAGGAAAACGCGCGTGCGGCGGGTACACGTCGACGATGCCGCCGCGCACCGCGAAGGTGCCGGGATCTTCCGCGATCGGCGCCTTCGAGTAGCCGCCGGCCACGAGCACGTCGACGAGATCGTCGCGATCGAGCTCGGTCTCCTTCTCGACCACGAGCGAACGCGAGGCGAGGGTCGCGCGCGGCGGAACTCGACGAACGAGCGCGGGCGCGGGCGCGACGAGGAAACGCCAGGGCAGCTCCTTGGCGAGGTGGAAGAGCACCGCGAGCCGATCCATCGCCGAACGCCGATCGGGCGCGACGTCGAGGAAGGGCGTGGTGTCGAGCGCGGGCAGGTAGAGCACCTCGTCCGGCGTGCCGGTGAAGAAGCGCAGGTCCTCCGCGGTGCGACGCGCGTGCTCGCTGTCGCCCGTGACGACGAGCATCGGCCCGACGCGTCGCTGCGCGGCGACGAGGAAACGCGCGGCCGCTCCGGCGGGCAAGCCCGTGAAGTCGGCGCGACGCGACTGTTCGAAGCGCGCGAGGGCCTCGGGCAGGTGAACGTCGGCGCGCGCGAGGCCCGCGTGGAAGGCGTCGAGGGCGGCTTCTTCGGAACGCACGGGCGCCGATGTAGGCCCGTGACGTTCGCTGCGCCAGCGTCTGTGTTCGCTGCGGCCTACGGCCTACGCTCACGAGGCGGGGAGGTTTGTCGGTTCCGCGCTCACGCACGGCCCGACCGTCTCGCGGAAGCATGCAGCTCCACGGACTCACGTCCGTTTCGCTCCGCATGCTTCCGCTTCGAATCCCCGCACCCCTCTGGCGCGTGAGGCCCGACGCTTCGCTCTGGGGCCTCCCTGCGCTGCTCTTCGGCCGTAGCGAACCGAGCGGAGCGAAGCGAAGCGACGTTCGCGAGGACTCGAGCCCGAAGGGCTCGCAGATGAACGCCCCTGGCCGCCGGGGGCCAGCCCGGACGTTTGAACTGGTTGCGCTTAGCGCGACGCGATCCCCTCGCCTCTGCACGCAAGCGCGGGGTCGCGCGGCAGATCCCGCGAGAGCCAGCGTAGGACGTCCGGATTCCAGGAAAGGCCAAAGCCCAGGAAGGCTGGTAACGTCTCGTGCTCGTGGACGCCTCCGATCGACAGAGCGATCCCCTTTTGGGCCGTACGCTCGGTGGCGTGTACGCGGTCGAGCAGCGGCTCGGCACCGGCGGCTTCGGCGCGGTGTACGCGGGGCGGCACGTGCGCACCGGCAGGCGCTACGCGCTCAAGGTGCTGCGTCCCGATCGCGCGCTGCTCTCGCCCGAGGCGCGCGAACGATTCCGGCGCGAGGCCGCCGCGCTGGCGAGCCTCGGGCACGCCGGCATCGTCGCGGTGCACGACTACGCGTCGTCGGACGGCTTCGACTACCTCGTGATGGATCTGCTCGAAGGCGAGGACCTCGCGTCCCGCCTCGCTCACGCTGCGCCGCTGCCGCTCGAAGACGCGCTGCGGATCGTCGAGCAGGTCGCGGACGCGCTCGCCCTCGCGCATCGCCAAGGGATCGTGCACCGCGACCTGAAGCCCGCGAACGTGTTCCTCGCGCGCTCGCGCGGCGAAGCGATCTCCGGCTCCACGCGCCCGAGCGATCTCACCTCGGGCGACTACGGCGAGCGCGCGGTGTTGCTCGACTTCGGGCTCGCGAAGACGGACGCCGGAGGTCCGAGCCTCACCGCGTCGGGGGAGGCGCTCGGCACGCCGCAGTACATGGCGCCCGAGCAAGCGAGCGGCGACCGCATCGACGCGCGCACCGACGTGTACGCGCTCGGCGCGATCCTCTTCGAGATGCTGAGCGGCGCGCCGCCCTTCGACGGCCCGAGCCCCGCGTCGGTGCTCGTGAAGGCGCTCACCACCCCCGCGCCCTCGTTGCGCGGCGTGGCGGGCGTGCCGAGCACGGTCGCCGACGTCGTCGCACGCGCGCTCGCGAAGGATCCCGAGCTGCGGCCGCCGAGCGTGACCGACTTCGTGCTCGCGCTGCGCTCGGAGCGGCCCGAGAGCCTGCTGCCCGAGACGCGCGCGATGGCCGTCGTGACGCCGCGGAGCACCGAGCGTCCACCACCGACGCGGGTGTCGGGCGCACGCGACTCGCAGGGCTCGGACGTGCACGCGACCCCGAAGGGGCTGCCGATCTGGGCGGTCGCGCTCGGCGCCGCGCTGCTCGTCGGCGGGGGCGTGCTGGCGTACGCGCTGACGCGTGACGACGCGCCACCGGAGCTCGCGCAGAGCCCCACCGCGACCCACGAAGCGACGCCGAACGAAGCGACGCCGAACGAAGCGACGCCGAACGAAGCGACGCCGAACGAAGCGACGCCGAACGACGCCGTTTCGCCAGAAGCGGCTCACGAAGCCACGCCGAACGAGGGCGTGACGACGACCACGCCGAACGAAACGCCCCGGCTCGGGGCGCCTCCGATCGAGCCGACCCCCGATCCGCTCGCGTCACCGCGCGCGTCGCGTCCGCCGCGTCGTTTGGTGGCGAGCGACGTGCCGCCGCCCGCGGCCGAGAGCCCGAGTGAGAGCCCGAGCGCGACGGGACTTCCCACCGCGCCGCCCGCCTTCGACTACTCCGCGCACCGCACGATGCTCCTACGCCAAGCCGAGGGCTTGGACGCGCAGGCGGCCGCGATCGACACCCTCTTCCCGCCGATGGATCGCATCCGGCAGGGCCTCGCTCCGCTGCGCGAGGGCAACGAGCCGACGTTCTGCGGACGCGACGTGGGGCTCCCCCGCGGCGGTGACGAGCCCGCCGTGGTGACCATCAGCCAGACCCTCCGAACGCTCGTCGAACGGGCGTGTCAGCCCTTCGAGAACCTTCGCAATCCCTCGCCCGAGCTCCGCCAACGGATGCGCGATCTCCTCGACCGCGAGCTGCCGCGCGCGCTCGAGATGTCACGCGAGACCTCCAGCTCGAACCAACCCGTCGAGGTGGCGCGCGAAGTGGAGGCGGGCCTGCTGGAGCTGCAGCGCGCGCTCGACGGCGTGGTCGAGGGGCGTCGTCCCTTCCCGTGCGACGCGCCGGTGTGGACGCGTCTGAAGCGCGCGTCCGAAGCGGGCAACTCGTGGAGCGGCGCGGCGGCGGACCGAGTGCTCAACCCTCGCAGCCGCATCTGCAACGGCCTCGGCGCCTCGAACGAGCGTCTCGTGCAGCTCAGTCGTCAGCTCGGCGATCAACTCGACACCCACGAGGGCTCGATGCGGCAGATGTCGCGGCAGTTTCGATCGACCGCGCTGCAGCTCCGCGCGGGCGCGGCGCAGTACGGGAGCGCGCCGTGAATCGCATGAATCGATCGCGCACGAGCCGCGTCGAGGGGCGCGTGTCGAAGCGTCTCGCGAAGCCGTCGCACCCGTCGAAGAAGCCGTCGCAGCCGTCGCAGCCGTCGAAAGTGCCGTCGAAGCTCGTGTGGTTCGTCCTCGCGTGTGGCCTCGCCGTCGCGACGCACGGTCCCGCCCGTGCGCAAGAGTGCGCGCCTCCACCGCGCGACTGCATGGCCTCGGCGAGCGCGGCCGAAGCGAGCGTCGCGTCCATGCCGGCCGACGTGCGGGCGGCGACGGCGTTCGTCGCGAGCTACCGCATCGCCGCGTGTCGTGCGCGGCTCGCGTGCCTCGTGAGTGACGGCGATCTGCAACGCGTGGAGGCGTGGGCCGAGTCGGAGCTGCGCGCGGCGCGCGAGCAGACGGACGCGGGCGCGCGGGCGACGTGGCGGGCCGGGCTCGCGGAGCGCGTGCCGGGTCTTCGCACGCCCGTCGCGGTCCTCGCCCCCCACACGGCGACTCCGGTTCCGAACGCGATCCCGGGCCGACAATCCCCGAACCCGGCCATCCTCGAGCAGGCGGTCCGCCTACGCGACGACCTCGAGCTCAACCGACGTCTCGAGCCCCTGCTCGTCGAGACCGAACGAACGGCCCGGCTCCCCCGCGACGGCAGCACGCCCGCGGTGTGCCGCGGGGATCTCCGCGAGCGCCTGCAGGCGCTGGTGCGCGAAGGGGCGGCGGCGAATGCGAGCCACGCCTCGTCGCTGCGCGGGAAGCTCGACGAGCTCTGCGAGCGCTTCGCGCGCTGGGAGCGCCCGACCGAGGTCGTCGACAATCGCGTGCGCGCGTTCGTGGCTCAGGTGAATCGGGTCGAAGGCTTCCTGAACGACATCGTTCGATGCTACGAGCCCGGTCCCTACGACGGGCGCTGCCGCAACGCCTACAGCGCGCCGACGGAGGACGGGCTCGCGCAAGCCCGCGCGGCGTTGCGCGAGGTGGCCGCGGTGAAGCGTGTGATTCGTGGCGTGCCCGAGCGTCCGTTCCCCTGCCGCGACGCGATCTGGGAGCGCCTCGTGGGCACGCGATGGACGTTGCGCACCGCCGAAGCGCAGATCCCATCGCTCGGCAGCGCCGCGGTGTCCGTGTGCGAGACCATCGGCGTGCTCCCGCGCGACGTCGAACGCGCACACCGCGAGCTCTCCGACACCGTCGAACGCATCCGCGCGCAGGCCGCGCAGACCGCGCGCACCACGCAAGCCGCGCTCGACAACCTCCGCACGATGTACGGCCTCGACTGAGCGAGGCGCGAGCGTGGCAGTCACGCCTTCGCGGCGCGACGCTTCTCGTACGCCGGCCCGAGCGTGAGGAAGAGGATCGCGACCACCACGAGGCCAGCCCCGCCGAGCTCGCCCGCGCTCGGATACTCCGCGTCGAGCACGATCGCGAGCCCGGTCGAGGCGACCACGCCCGCGAGCACCGACGAGCAGCGATTGACCGGCACGCTGAAGGTGTTCTCGCGGGGGTCGAGGAAGACGAGCGTGCCGAAGATCCCGACGAGCTGCGAGAGCGTGCCGAGCGCGAAGACGTGCAGCGCGACGTCCGAGGCGAAGACCTCGGTGAAGCCCGCGCGGACGTCTTCCATGAAGACGCCCTGACCGATCAGCGCGGCCACGATCAGGATCACGAAGCTCGCCGGCGTCGTCATGAGCTGCTCTTCGACGAAGTAGCGCTTGGTCTGCTCGACGTCGTTCGACTTCGCGAGCCGCGACATGAACTGCAGCCGGATGAAGTACGCGATCAGGTAGAGCCCGACGTCGAGGCCGGCCCAGAACGAGATGTCGAAGCCGGAGCGCTCGAAGAAGACGACGAAGAGCGCGGCGAAGCTGAACGCGAGCCCCGCCCACGAGAACCAACGCGTCTTGCGACCCGAGAGCGCGTCGACGATCGGCGCGATCACGAGCACGCCGCCGCGCATCAAGAGCATCACGAAGACGATCGAGACGTCCTCGAAGGTGTAGGCGAGCGTGGTGGTGGTGAGGATCACCGCGCTGCAGAGGCCCGAGAGCGCGGTCCAGCGCGTCGGGATCGGGATCTTGCGCCCGAAGAGCGAGCCGCGCGTGGCGCTGCGCCACCAGCCGGTGCCGCCGAGGAAGAGCGCGACCACGACGAGCGAGGCGACGCTGGAGAGCGGCAGCAGCGCCGGTCCCGAGACCGGGTCGGCGCCGAGCATGCCGCTCGAGAGCGCCTTCGTGAGCGCGGTGTACGGCGCGTAGCAAGCGAAGTAGAGGAAGGCGTAGAGCCAGATGCTGCCGTGCGCGCGGGAAGCCACGTTCGCGGAGTATCACGAGCGCACGCGACGCCGAAGAACTCGTCGGAGCGGGAGCCTCGGTTCGCACGACGCTTGCGCTCCGTGCGCGTCTTCGTTCTCCTGCCGCGTCATGCGTCGCGCCTTCCCTTTCGTCGTCGCCGCCTCGCTCGCGGCCGCGTGCCCTTCCCGCCCGGAGACCACCGTCGTGCCCGCCGATGCCACCGATCCTCACGCGGAGCTCCACGAGCTGAACCGACGCGCGCGCGAGGCCGGCGCGGTGGTGGACACGATCCACGGCGCGCAGGTCGCCGATCCCTACCGCGTGCTCGAGACCGACTCGGAGGTCACGCGCGCGTGGATCGAAGGCCAGCAGCAACGGTCCGCGAGCGCGCTCTCGCCCGAGCCCGCGCTCCGCGATCGACTCGCCACGCTCTTCGAGATCGGCTCCATCGGCCGCGTGTCGGTAGGCGGCGCTCGGGTGTTCTTCGAGCGACGCGAGGGCGACGCGCAGCAGCCGCGCACGTACGTGCGGATCGGCGAGCGTGAGCACCTGCTGCTCGATCCGACGACCTTCGGCGAGCGCGCCGCCCTCGACTGGTCCGTGCCTTCGCCGGACGGCACGAAGCTCGCGTTCGGGATCTCACAGAACGGCGACGAGCGCAGCGTGCTCCACGTGCTCGACGTCGACGCGCGCGTGGCGGGCAGCGACGGCCTCGCGCCGGTGCGCATCGCGCGCACCAAGTGGAGCAACGTGGCGTGGCTGCAGGACGGGAGCGGCTTCTACTACACGCGTTATCCGAAGCCGGGCGAGGACGGCTTCGACGCGCAGAACGAGGACTCGTACTTCCCACGCGTCTTCTTCCACACGCTCGGCACCGATCCGGACGCCGATCCGCGCGTCTTCGGCGCGAACGAAGGCACCGACTTCCCGATCCCGAGCGTGTCGAACGACGGGCGCTGGGTCGTCGTCAACGTCTTCCGCGGCTGGTCGGCGAGCGACGTGTACTTGATGGATCGAAGCCCGCCCGCGGTCGCGCCGACGCGGGGAGCGCGAGCGACGGCATCGTCGACTGCGTCCAGGACCACGTCGCCGTCCACTTCACCGTCCACGACCACGCCCACGACCACGTCGGCCGCGTCGAACCCCGGCTTCGTCCCCGTGATCGTCGGCGAAGAGGTGCTCACGAGCGGCGTGGTCAACGACGGAGCGCTCTACCTGATGACGAACCTCGACGCGCCGAAGTACCGCATCGTGCGGGTGCCCGTCGCGCAAGCCGCGGACCGCGACGCGTGGCGCGAGATCGTCCCCGAGTCCGACGCCCCGATCGAGCATTGGGCGTTGGTCGGCGATCAGCTCGCGATCCACTACGTGGCCGACGTGCGCTCCAAGCTCGTGCTCGCGCGACGCGACGGATCCGCGAGCGCCGAGGTCGCGCTCCCGGGCACGGGCGCAATCGGAACGCTCGCGGGCGAGTCGGGGCACCCGCTGCTCGCGTTCGTGCTCGAGGGCTACCTGCGGCCGCCCACGCTGCTCACGATCGACGTGACCACGCTCGGTCCGCGACTGTCCGAAGGTCTGCTCGCAGGCGTCACGCGCGAGGCCTACCGCGTGGAGGCCGACTTCGACTTCGACGCCTACGAAGAGCGACGCGTGAAGGTGCGCTCGGCGGACGGCACCGAGATCCCCGTCACGCTGATCCACCGCCGCGACGTGCAGCGACCCGCGCGCACGATCCTCTACGGCTACGGCGGCTTCAACGTCTCGCTCTTGCCCGCGCTCTCGCGCAGCGCGCTCAGTTGGATCGAGCGCGGCAACGTCTACGCGGTGGCCAACCTCCGCGGGGGCGCCGAGTTCGGCGAGGCCTGGCATCGCGCGGGCATGCGCGAGAACAAGCAGCGCGTCTTCGAGGACTTCGAGGCCGCGATCGCGTGGCTCGCGGAGAGCGGTGTCTCGACCCCGGATCGCATCGGCATCACGGGCGGCAGCAACGGCGGCTTGTTGATGGGCGCGATGATCACGCGCGTCCCCGAGCGCTTCGGCGCCGCCGCGAGCTACGTCGGCCTCTACGACATGGTGCGGTACCACCGCTTCCCACCCGCGGAGCTCTGGATCAGCGAGTACGGGAGCGCGGACGAGTCGCGCGAGCAGCTCGACTGGCTCCTCGCCTACTCGCCCTACCATCGCGTGGTCGCGGGCACGCGTTATCCCGCGGTCTGGCTGGAGACCGCCGATCACGACAGCCGCGTGCACTGGGCGCACACCACGAAGCTCGCAGCCGCGCTCCAAGAAGCGACGAGCTCGAACCGACCGATCTACTTCTGGATGGAGCGCCAGGTTGGCCACGGTGCGGGAACTCGGACCAGCGACGCAGTCGAGAAGTACGTGCGCATGTACACCTTCTTCGAGCGCGAGCTCGCGCGCTGACGTGCGTGGCGCGGACCGAACGCACCGTTCCACCCACGCTCTCCCCTCGCCGCTCGGGATGCGCCAAAATCCTCCGCATGCAGCGCCGCGATTTCCTCGGTCTCGCCGCCACCGCCCCCCTCGTCGCCTGCGCGGCTCCCGCCCGCAGCCCCGCGCCCGCCGCCGTTCGTCGCGCGCCCGTCGCGGTGCGTGCTTCGGGTGAGCGCGGCCAGGCCGACCACGGTTGGCTCCGCACGCGCCACAGCTTCTCGTTCTCGCGCTACCGCGACCCCGAGTGGATGGGCTTCCGCAACCTGCGCGTGATCAACGAGGACCACATCGCGCAGGACGAGGGATTCCCGACCCACCCGCACCGTGACATGGAGATCGTCACGTATCTCCTCGAAGGTGGCCTCGAGCACCGCGACACTCTGGGCAACGGCGGCGTGATCGTGCCGGGCCGCGCGCAGCGCATGAGCGCTGGCACCGGCATCCAGCACAGCGAGTACGCGCGCCTCGCCGAAGCGCACCTGCTGCAGATCTGGATCGAGCCCGCGCAGCGTGGCATTCGCCCGGGCTACGAGGAGCAGCCGATCGTGCTCGCGGATCTCACGCGCGACCTCGTGCCGCTCGCGGCGCCGCCCGGAGAAGCCGCGTCGGTCACCATCTTCGCCGACGCGCGCATCTTCGCGACGCGCCTCGCGCAGGGCACGCGTCGCACGCACGAGGTGCGCGCGGGACGCGCGGCGTGGGTGCAGGTCGCGCGCGGCAGCCTGCGCATCAACGACGTGCGGCTCGAGCAGGGCGACGCGGCCTACACGCTCGGCGACGGAACGATCGAGCTCGACGACGGCGACGAAGCCGAGGTGCTCGTGTTCGACGTGGGCTGATCGGTCGGCACACCCCCACCCCGCCCGCGGCACACCGGTGTGGCCGAGATTCACGCGGGCGCGAGCTTCGAAGCCCAGACACGCTCGAGCGTCCCCGCACGGCACCCCGATCGCCCACGTTTTCCGAGAAATGCTCCGCTCCGCCGAAACCGACCGTGCGGCCGGCACGCGTCGTGCTCAATCGCGCCACATGCGTCGACTCTCCCTCCTCGCGCTGCTCGCTCTCGGCTGCACCCCTCCGATCGTTTCGCCGCCCGCGCGCTCGATCCCGCTCGAAGCTCCACGCGCGCTCGGCCGCGGCAGCTCGTCGCTCCAGGTGGAGGGTGGCTTCAGCGGCGAGGTCTTCGGGCCGAGCGTCTTCCACGCGGGTCTGCGCGGGCGCTACGGCCTCCGCGACGATCTCGATCTCACCTACGAAGGCAACGCGTTCGCGGTGACCAACCAGGTGCCGGACACCGAAGATGGCGTCGAGGCGGAGCCGATCCCACACCGCGGCGTCTACTCCGCCCGCCTCGGCCTCAAGTACGCGCTCTCTCCGCACTTCGCGCTCGCGGTCGGCCTCGGCGGCGGCATGTCCGCCGGGGGCGGCTTCTTCAGCCCCGACGTCGGCGTGATCGCCGGCTACGACAACCCCCACGTGGTGCCCTTCGTGGGCGCGCGCGTCTTCCTCAGTCAGCCGATCGCCCCGCGCACGCTCACGTTGCCCGACGGCGACGGCGCAGTGATCGGCGAGCCCGATCTCACGCTCGGCTTCGGCATCACCACCGGCATCCGCGTCCCCTTCGGCGAGTACTACGACCACGACGACCGCCGCGCCGCGATGCTCGTCGGACTCGGGATCAACTACCTCGCCGACGCGAACGGCGATCCGGTGCTCGAGCGCACCGACGCGGTGCTCGTCGGTTTCCAAGTGGGGCTCGAGTTCCTGTTGTGAGTGTCGACGCGGACGAGCTCGTCGACGCGAACAGAGTCGTCGACGCGGACAGAGTCGTCTACGCGGACCGAGTCGTCTACGCGGACCGAGTCGTCTACGCGGACAGAGTCGTCTACGCGGACAGAGCCGTCTACGCGGACAG
>CALJLK010000462.1 GCA_937982655.1 uncultured Sandaracinus sp. | reverse complement strand
GGCGGGGTCAGCCGCCGACGGAGCCGTCGAGTCGGCGGGGTCAGCCGCCGACGGATCCCCCGGTCGCTGCCCCTCCGAAGCCGAGCGCGGGCGCCGCGCCGAGGAGCGCGGTCGTCGAGCTGGAGCCGCTCCCCGCACGCGGCGACGAGGGCGCGCACCATCTCTCCGTGCTCACGGCCGTGCCGAAGGCGCCGAGCGAAGAGAAGTCGATCGACCGCGCGCGCGATCTCGATCCGCGGCTGGTGCGCGCTGCGCTCGGGATCTCGATGGATGCGCCGAGCGAAGAGGTCCGCGAGCGCACGACCGACGACGCGTCCGACGACGAGACGAGCGAGGGCGTACCGCTCGATCCGAACGTGCCCGCGAAGCCCCGCAAGGAGCGCACGCAGGAGCTGCGGCTCGAGGATCTCGAAGCGGAGGACGACGAAGAGCTGACGAGCGAAGGTGTGCCGCTCGATCCGAGCGTGCCCGCGAAGCCGCGCAAGGAGCGGACCCAAGAGCTCCAGCTCGACGAGCTCGAAGAAGAAGACGGCCAGGACGTGCACCCGCCGACGTATGGCGGCACGCAGAACATCTCGATCGACGAGCTCGAGCAGATGGCCGCCGATCATCGGCGCGCCGCGGTCCCACAGGACGTGAAGCCCGTGCCGCGACCGCGACGCGACTCCACGCCGCCCGTCGTGAAGCTGCCCGCGCTCTACGACGACGGCGCCGAGACCGCGGGAGCCGATGTGCCCGCCCGTCCCCGCGCGCCGCGGATCACGCCGGTGCCCGTGGTCCCGGCGGCCGCGATGAGCGCCACCGCGGCCGGCACGAACCCCCGGGCCGAGCGGTACTCGGCCCCTTCACGAAGCAACCCTTCGCGACGCACCACGCTGCTCTGGATCGCGATCGCGGTCGGCGTCGCGATCGTGCTCGGCAGCTTCGCGTACGCGGCCTGGAAGCGCAGCCGCGCGGAGGACGAGCGACGTCAGCGACTGCAAGAGCGCTTCGAGCAGCTCCAGCGCGCGGACTGACGCGGGCGTTTGCTCGTTCTTCGTTGGCCGTTCACGTCCACGACCATGTCTCGGAACGCAAGACACCCCATTTTCGACGCGAACTGACTTCGGACAGGTCGCTCCCGAGCGGGCGGTTGACACTCCACGCCACGCGTCCCAGGAAACGCGCGAAATGAGCGCGCCCACGCACGATGCGGTGAAGACGGCGCTCGAAGCGGTCGTGGATCCGACCTTCGAGCGCACCCTCGGTGATCTGTCGACGCTGTCCGATCTGAAGATCGACGGCACGCGCGTGACCTGCACCGTCGCGCTGAGCTCGCCCTCGGAGGCGATCCGCGCGCAGATGAAGCAGCGGATCATCGAAGCGCTGCAGCCGCTCGGCGTGACCTTCACCGAGGTCGAGTGGAAGGTGCGCGTGCCGACGCGCGAGACCTCGAGCAACGATCCGCTGCCGAAGGTGCGCAACGTCATCCTCGTGATGAGCGGCAAGGGCGGCGTCGGCAAGAGCACCGTCGCCACGAACCTCGCGCTCGCGCTGCGTCGGCTCGGCACGCGGGTCGGGCTCCTCGACGCGGATCTCTACGGCCCCTCGATCCCGACCATGCTCGGCATCACAGGCCAGCCGCAGAGCCTCGACGGCAACCGCATCCAGCCGCTCCAGCGCTTCGGCATCAAGCTGATGAGCGTCGGCTTCCTGCTGGAGAACGACAAACAAGCCGTCATCTGGCGCGGCCCGATGCTGCACGGCGCGCTCCAGCAGTTCGTGGGCGACGTGGAGTGGGGCGAGCTCGACTACCTCGTGGTCGACTCCCCGCCCGGCACCGGCGACGTCGCGCTCACCCTCGGGCAGAAGATGCGCATCACCGGCGTGGTGCTCGTGACGACCCCGCAGGAGGTCGCGCTCCAGGACGTCTACAAGGGCGTCTCGCTCTGTCAAAAGCTGAACCTGCCGATCCTCGGCGTCGTGGAGAACATGAGCTTCTTCGTGGACTCCGCGGGCGTCAAACACGAGATCTTCGGCAGCGGCGGTGGCCAGAAGGTCGCCGAGTACGCCAAAGCCCCGCTGCTCGCGCAGATCCCGATGGACACCGTGGTGCGCGAGTGGGGCGACAAGGGCACGCCCGTCACGCAGGCCGCCCCCGACTCGGCCGCGGGCAAGGCGTTCGGCGAGCTCGCGGAGAAGCTCGCGGACCAGATCGCGGTCGCACACTTCCAGCGCAGCGGCGGCGAGAAAGCGCCGAAGACCGAAGGCCCGAAGCGCCTCAAGATCTTGCGCTGACGCGACGGACGCTCAGTACGCGTTGCTGCGCACCTTGCGGCCGAAGACGGTCAGCCAGACGCACTTCACGTCCATCCAGAGCGAGCCCTTCGTGACGTATTCGAGGTCGTGCTCCACCCGGCCGACCATCTTGTCGAGGGTCTCCGTCTCGCCGCGCCAGCCGTTGACCTGGGCCCAACCGGTGATGCCGGGCTTCACGTGATGGCGGAGCATGTACTCGAGGATCTGCGTCCGATAGTGGCGGTTGTGGGCGACCGCGTGCGGGCGCGGGCCGACGACGCTCATGTCGCCGAGGAGCACGTTGACGAACTGCGGGAGCTCGTCGAGCGAGCTTCGCCGCAGGAACGCGCCGAGCGGCGTGATGCGCGGATCGTTCTTGGTCGCTTGGGTGACCTTCGGGCCGTTCTCTTGGACCCGCATGGAGCGGAACTTCCAGACCTCGATCTCTTTGCCCTCCGCGCCGTAGCGCTTTTGACGAAAGAGCGCGGGCCCGGGCGAGGTGAGCTTCACCGCCAGACCGATGCCGACCAAGAGCGGCCAGATCACGGCGAGCACACACGCCGAGAAGAGGACGTCGAACGCGCGTTTGGTCGGGCTCGTGAGGTAGGGCGCGATCTTCACCACGAGGCCGCGCACGTCCTCGTCGGTGAGCGCGAGCGCCATCACGAGCGCCTGCACGAAGCGGTCTTCTTCGAGATCGTACGCGTCGTTCGCGTCGCAGACCTCGCGCACCATCGCGACCAATCGTCGTCGCTCGCGGGGCGTGAGCTTCGCGAAGGCCTCGACGGTCTTCCCGAGATCGAAGCGCTCGGGGTCGAAGTCGACCACCCGCACCTCGAGCGAGAGCGGCAGCGGCTTGCCCGCGAGCTCACCGAGGAGCTCGCGCACCTTCTCGCGCTCGACCAGCTCGAGCGTGCCGTCCGACCACGCCGCCGCCATCAGCAGGTCCGTGACCGGGAAGAGCTCGCTCACGTCGTTCGGCGACATGCGCGTCCACGTGGGCTCCGCCCCGATGCGGTGCGGGCGCTGGCTGGGTCGCTCGCTGGGTCGTTCGGCCCCTTCGCGCAGGGCGGCCTCGCGCGCGCCCTCGACGCTCGACGTGGTCTGCGCGCCCGCCTCGTTCGACGCGCGAGAAGCGCCGTTCGTCCCTTCGCCCATGCGCGGGAGCGTACGGCGCGTGGTTCGCCCCGCCAAGCGTGGCGTCAACCGCCGAACGATGGCGTCAGCCCGCCAGGAAGCTCGCCTGCGCGGCCGCCACCGGGCGATCGCGATCGTCTTGCCACGCCTCGGCGCGCACGCGGGCGACGCGGCGACCGGCCGACGTGACGATCGCGCGGGCGTGGGTGTCGACCGCGCGCCCGGTGCGGAGGTAGTCGACCGTCACGCTCACGACGCGCGGGATCACGAGGTCGTCCATCGACGGCGCGTCGAGCAGCGCGCGCCAGAGGAGCGTCGTCGCGGCCGCGCTCTCGAGCAACGCGCCGAGGGTGCCGCCGTGGAGCGCGCGGATCGCGAAGTTGCCGATCAGCGGCTCCGAGAAACGCATCGTGCAGACGAGCTCGTCGCCCTCCAGATGCGTCTCGATGCCCATCGCGCGCAGGTACGGCACCGCGTGCGCGATGCCCGAAGGATCGCGCACGCGCTTCGCCTCGGCGAGCACGGTCAGGAACTCGCTCACGAGCGCTTCATCCCCTCGGCGAGCACCGAGCCTTGATCGCGGAAGACCATGAAGGTCGCGGCGACGACCGCGAGCGGATCGTCGAGATCGCCCTGATCCGTGGTGCCGCGCGCGAAGGCGACCTGCTTGGTGATGCGCACGCACTCCGCGCGGCAGAAGAGGTCCACGCCCGGCGTCGCGCCACGCAGGTAGTCGATGCGCAGATCGAGGGTCGCGATGCGCAGCGGCTCGCGGAGCGCCAGGAAGACCGACGCACCGCACGCCGCGTCCATCGCGGCCGTGATCGGGCCGCCGTGCAGCACGCCCGTGACCGGATTGCCCACGAGCTCTGCGCGAAACGGAAGGCGCAGCACGATGCGGCCTTCGCCCTTCGCGCCCGCCTCCACCGTCTGCAGCCCGAGCCACGCGTTGTACGGGATCGCCTTCGTGAAGGCGTCGTCGATGCGCCGCAGCCGAGCTGCCTGCTCGCCGTCGTGACGCTCGTCGTCGCGCGCGTCGCGAGAGGCTCGAGCGTCGTCGGAGCCGTCGGCGTCGCGCGAGTCGCTCACTCCAGCCTCTGGATCACGTGGAAGCCGAAGGGGGACTCCACCGCGTCGCTGATCTCTCGCACCTCGAGCCCGAAGGCAGCGCGCTCGAACGCGGGGACCATCTGCCCGCGCCCGAAGGTCCCGAGGTCACCGCCGGGCGGACCGTTCGGCTCGTCGCTGTGCGCGGCGTGCAGCGCGTCCCAGTCTTCGCCCGCGCGCGCGCGCCGCGAGATCGCCTCTGCCAGCGCCTGCGCCTCTTCGCGGGTGCGCGTGATCCCTTCCGCGGCCGAGCGCGAGTCCACGTGCGAGACGAGGATGTGGCGCGCGTGGATCTCGCTCGGCCCGAGCTCGGGATCGCTCATGCGCTCCACGATCACGAAGCCCGCCGCGGTGCGGATCGCGCGCGATCGCTGACCGACCGCGAGGCGAAAGCCTTCGCGCACGATCTCGGCCGGCGCCGTGGTGTCCTCGCGCGTGAGACGCAGCGTGACGACCGGCGTGTCCGCGTAGGTGCGCGCGAGCTCGCCGAAGTTCGCGTCCGGCATGCGCGCGAGGCTCGCCACGTTCTGCGCGCGCGCCTCCGCCTGCGCCTCGGTGCGCGTGATCTCGTCGCTCGCGCGCTCCGCGCCCGCCCACGCGATGGTCATCGCGCGCAGCTCGATCACGCGCGAGCTCTCGCCGCCTTCGGTGGTGTGGATCGGGCGCGCCTGCGCGTCGGCCGCCGCGGGCTCGGGCTCGCGCAGACATCCGGAGAAGAGCGTGAGCAGCAGGAGCGAGGGGAGGAGCGTCTTCACGGCGCGTGAGGTACCGCGTCGAGCGTTCGTCGCAAGCCTCGACCGCTGCATCGGTCGCGGCGGTCGCGTCGGTCGCGCGGTCGATCGCTCGCGCGGAGCCATCATCCGATCCCCACGAGGCGGCACGCGATGCCGGACAGATGTCCCACCGCGGCGCCGAACATGCCGGCGTTCGCGCTCGACGCGTTGCCTTGCAAGCTGCGCGCGTAGACGCCCTGCGCGATCGCGGCGAGGCGAAAGAGCCCGAACGCCTTCATGTACGCCCACGCGTCGTCGCTCGCGGGTCGCCCGCCGCGCGCGACGTAGCGCGCGACGAAGTCCTGCTCGGTCGGGATGCCAGTGGCCGCGAAGTCGACCCCGAGCAATCCGCCCACGTTCGGCAGGCTCACGTCGTAGAGCATGCAGGTGTACGCGAGGTCGGCGAGCGGATGCCCGAGAGTGGAGAGCTCCCAATCGAGCACGCCGAGCACGCGCGGCTCGGTCGGGTGGAAGACGAGGTTGTCGAGGCGGAAGTCGCCGTGGGTCAGCGTGGTCGCGTCGTCGCTCGGCACGTGCGCGGGCAGGTACGCGAGCAGCTTCTCCATCGGCGCGATCTCCGAGGTCTTCGAGGCGACGTATTGCGCGCTCCAACGCTCGACCTGCCGCGTCACGTAGCCGCCGTGCGGTCCGAAGTCCGAGAGCCCCACCGCGTCGAGATCGACGGTGTGGATGGCCGCGAGCACCCGCGCGAGCTCGTCGTAGATCGCGGAGCGCTCCGTCGCGCTCGCGACGTTCGGGAGCTGGACGTTCCAGAAGATCCGACCTTCGAGCATCTCCATCACGAAGAACGCGGTGCCGATCACGTCCGGGTCCTCGCAGAGCCCGAGCACCTTCGGCACCGGCACGTCGGTGCCCGCGAGCGCGGCCATCACGCGGTGCTCGCGCTCGACCTGGTGCGCCTTCGGGAGGAGCTTCCCGGGTGGTTTCTTGCGCAGCACGTAGCCGCGCGCGCCGTCGCAGATCCAGAAGGTCGGGTTCGACTGCCCGCCCTTGAACTGCCGCACCACGAGCGCTTCGGCGGGCCCAATCGCGTCGCGCCACCACGCCGCCAGCTTCACCTCGTCGAACCGATGATTCTCGCGCACCTCGCGGGTGCTCTCCGGGACGTCGACCATGGCCGCGCAGCCTACACGTGCCCTCGACGTTTCGCGCCCCCTGCTTCGCGCAGCCTGCTTCGCGCAGCCCGCTTCGCGCAGCCCGCTTCGCGCAGCCCGCTTCGCGCAGCCCGCTTCTCGCAGTAGGATGCGCCCCATGCGATCGCTCGCGCTCTTCGCGCTCTTCGCGCTCTCCTCCACCGCGTCGGCCCAGACGACGCCCTACGTCGCCGAGATGCGCGCCGCGATCGGCCTGCTCGCCGCGGGGGATTCGTCGGGGGCGGCGGAAGCGCTCCGCGAGTCGATCGCACGCGCGCCCACCCGCCCCGAGGC
The DNA here is from genome assembly GCA_937982655.1 of uncultured Sandaracinus sp. GTDB lineage: Bacteria > Myxococcota_A > Polyangia > Polyangiales > Houyiibacteriaceae > JACKEH01. The sequence continues at coordinate 20,465 of CALJLK010000462.1, read as the reverse complement.
GCACTGCCACCTCGGCGCCGCGCTCACGCGTCTCGGCAACCGCGACGGCGCGCTCGAGAGCTATCGCGCGTGTGCTCGTCTCGCGAACCGCGCCGACGATCGTTTCCACGAGGCCACGGGGCTGCACGGCGTGGTGCGGCTGCTCATCGAAGACGCGGGACGCCGCGAAGAAGCGAAGTCCGCCGTCGAGGCGCTGCGTACCTTCGCGATCGCGAACCCGAGCGTGCTCGCGCCGGAGATCCCCGAAGAGATGGCGATCGCGCTCGATCGCATCGAAGCCTCGGACCGCGCGGCGGCGGCGGTGCGTCAGCGGCGCGAAGCGCGGCGCGCGAGCGGGAACGTCTCGAGCGATTGATCTCGGCGCTTCGGTCGCGTCCTTCGATCGTCTCCGCTCCTCCGATGCTCCACGTCACCCTCGTCGCGCTCGCGCTCGGTTTCGTCGCACCGTTCCTCCGCGCGTGGATCTGGGGCGCTCCGCTCGCGCTCTTCAGCACCGCGATGATCCTCCGCGCGTTCCTCGGCGAGGCGCTCGTCGCGTGCTTCGCGGGCGGGATGCTCTTGCTCGCGTTGCCCTCCCCGCTCGCGGCCGCGGTCGGTGGTGGCGTCACGCTCGTGCTCGCCGCCCTGTCGGCGCGTCGTCACCGCCACCTGCGCGGGCTCACGCTGATCGCGTACCGCCTCGGGCAGACCGACGCGCGCGACGAAGCGCGGACCGCGCTGCTGGCGAAGCTCACGAAGCTGCGTCGTTCGGTGCCGCCGAAGGAGCACGCGGAGTACGCGCTCTTCGCCGCGCTGCCGCTGTCCGCGGTCGAGCTCTGGGCCGACGCGCGCGCGGTGCTGGAGACGGTGAAGCTCGACGCGCTCGCGCCGGACGCGCGTGCGCGCGCCCTTCAAGCGATCGCGACCCTGCGTCTGCAAGCGGGCGATCTCGAAGGCGCGACGGAGGCATTCGCGGCGATCCCGCGGCCCGCCGAGCCCGCGGTGGAGCGCTGGGTCGCGGTGGGCGAAGCGCTTCTTCTCGCGGTGCAGGGCGCGGCGGACGAAGCGCTCGCCCGATGTCCGGAAGAGAACGATGCCGATGGCGCGCTCGCGGCGACCTACGACGTCGTGCGCGCGCACGCGCACGCGAGCCGGGGCGAGGACGACGAAGCCCGTCGGGCGCTGCTGCGCGTGAAGCACGTCGCCGGCGATCCGGGGCTTCGTCGCGCGATCGGTCCCATCGGTCCCGCGAGTGACCTCGCGCGCGAGCTGCTCGGCGGGTGACGCGGCCGACCGGCGCCAACGACATCAACGAAAACCGTATCGTTTTCGGTCACTTACAGAGTCGACAATCGCACGACGTCGACGTGATGCGCGGAACTTCGCGAACACGAGGCGAGTCGTCGAGCGCGCTGGCCCGACGCGCGGCGATGAAAAAAGATCGCCCGCCTCGTCACGCTTCGTCCGGTTCGCGCCTAGACCGGCGTGCTCGTTCCCTCGGTCGGCGTCACGTTGCCCGACCCGGTCGGTCTCCCGAGACCTGCCGGGACGTTCGAGCGTGAAGTCATGACCGAGGGTCCCCTCCCGCGAGCCGAGATCGACGTGTGGATGGCTCGGCTCGCTGCGGGCGAGCGCGAGGTGTTCACGCTCGTCTTCGAGGCGCTCTGGCCGCGAGTCTTCGGGCTCTGCCGGGCCACCCTCGGGAACGACGCGGACGCCGCCGACGCCGCGCAGCAGGCGATGATGAAGCTGATGGAGCGCGCAGCGGACTACGATCCGAGCCGGCCCGCGCTGCCGTGGGCGCTCGCGATCGCGGCGTGGGAGTGCCGGAGCGCGCTGCGTCGACGCACGCGATCGCGCGAGGTCGCGTCGAGCGAGCCCGAAGAGAGCGCTCCGCACTCGCCGACCTCGGTCGACGGTGCACGCACGCTCGAGGCGAACGATCCGGAGTCCGAGCTCGTGCGGCGCGACCTCGTACAGCGCGCGCTCGACGCGATGAACGAGCTCTCCGACGTCGACCGCGCCACCCTCGCGGCGACCTTCTTCGACGAGCCCACCGAGGTCGTGGGCGCGACGCTGCGCAAGCGTCGCGAGCGCGCGATCGATCGCCTGCGCGCGGCGGTGCGGAGGTTGTATGGCCTCGACTGATCCGCGCTCGCCGTCCGGCGCCCCGAACCCGATCGAACCGCCTCGGGTCGATCCGGATCCGGCGGACCCGCGCTCGCCGGTCGCCCACGCGACGGAGCGCCGCGCGCGTCTTGCGTACGAGCTTTCGCGGATGCGTCGCGCGCTCCTCGCCGCGTCACCCGTCCTCGCGCTCGCCACGATCGCCGCGCTGGTCTCGCCTTCGCCGACCCGCGTCGTGCCGTTCGCGATCCTGAGCTTCGGCGCCGCGGCGTTGATGGTGTGGCAGAGCCGCTCGATGTCGCGCGCGGCGCTCGTCGGCATGCTCGCGGGCGTGGTGCCCCTCGCGCTCTCGCTCGCCGCGAACCAATGGCACGCGTGTGGGCCGCACGGCTGCGCGTCGCATGGGTTCTCTTCGTTCTGCGCGCCCGCGTGCGCGCTCGGCGGGCTCGCGGCGGGCCTCGGCGTCGGCATGTCCGCGCCTCGGACACGCGCGGCGGCGCCCTTCTGGATCGGCGCGAGCGGCCTCGCGTGGGGCGTCGGCGCGCTCGGCTGCGCGTGTGTCGGCGCGGTCGGCGTGGTCGGGCTGGCGATCGGGTTGTTGGCGGGCGTGATGCCCGCGTGGAGCGTGCGCGCGGCGCGCGCGTGAGGGTCGAGGTCGCCTCGGGCGAACCCAACGAAGACGCGAAGACGCGAAGGAGACGAGACGATGCGAATCGATCGAGGCAAGTGGATGGGCGCGCTGATCGTGCTCGGGCTCGGATGTGCTTCCGGCGAGGCGCCGCGCGGGAACGCGACGCCGGTGGTGGAGAACACGAACGAAGCGGCCCCCGAAGCTGCTGAAGCTCCCGAAGGGACGCTCACGCGCGTCGATCCGAGCCTCGTCTGCATGATCAACGATCAGTTCATGGGTTCGCCGCAGATCCCCGTCGCCGTCGAGGGCCGCACCTACTTCGGATGCTGCGCGATGTGCGAGCGCCGTCTGCGCGACGACGCGACGTCGCGCCTCGCCACCGATCCGGTGACCGGACGCCAAGTCGACAAGGCGAGCGCCGTGATCGGCCGCGCGAGCGACGGACGCGTGCACTACTTCGAGAGCGAAGACTCGATGCGTCGCTTCCCCGGCGCGTGAAGCAGGGTCCGAAGCGCGCGTGAAGCAGGGTCTGAAGCAGGGCGTGACGATCGCGCGTAAGACGGCGGCTCACGGCGCGTCGACGCTCCGTACGACGGGCACGAGGCACGTCGGCAGGAGTGGAAGCCCGATGAACGTTCGATGGATCGCGATGGTTTCGATGGTGCTCACGTGGGTGGGCACCGCGTGGGTCGGCACGAACGCGCACGCGGACGACGCGTCGTTTCATGCGCGCTACGAGGCGGTACGGGTGGCGCTCGCGCGCGACGACGACGCGGCAGCGCAGCGAGCCGCGCAGGCGATGATCGCCGCCACCTCGGGCGCGGTGCGCGCGTCCAGCGAGCGCCTCGCGAGCGCACGGGGTCTCGAGGCGCGTCGCACGGCGTTCGCGCAGCTCACCGAACGCGCGATCGAAGCCGGCCTCACGCGAGGCCGCACGATCTGGCGTTGCCCGATGGCGGCCGGGCGGCCGCGCTGGCTCCAGGCCTCCGGCGAGCGCGCCGGCAACCCTTACCTCGGGCGCGCGATGCCCACGTGCGGCGAGATCGTCAGCGCCCGCACGACGTTCGCGTCGCCCGATCTTCGGCTCGCGTGAGCGCGCCATTCGTTTCAGGAGCTCGAACGATGCGAGTTTGGAATCTTCTCTGGACGATCGGCGCGATCGGATGCGCGAGCGCGCAGCCGACGTGGGCCGAGGGCAGCGCCGCGCGCGCGACGACCCGCGGCGCGCCGCTCCCTGCGGTGGCGACCGCGCTGACCGACGACCCCGCGCCGATGCCGGCGGAGAGCGCGGGGCACGGACACCACCACCACGGCCACCACGGCCACCACGGCGCCCCCGCGACGCACGACGGTCACGACGCGCACGAACGTCACGACGCGCACGACGGTCACGACGCGCACGAAGGTCACGACGCGCACGAGGGCCACGACGCGCACCAGGGTCACGACGCGCACGAGAGCCACGACGCGCAGGAGGGCCACGACGCGCCGGCGAGCACCGCACCCGCACCGCAGCAGGGAGGCCGCCATGCGCATTGAGCCGCTCGCGCTCTTGCTCGTCGGTTGCGTCTCCTCCGCGGCGACCTTCGACGACACCCGCGCGCTGCTCCCGCGCGAGGCGCAGGTCCAGACCGTCGCGCGCCGCGCGCCTGCGGAGGAGCTCTCCGCGCGCGCGCGCCAGCTCCTCGCGCGGCCGCTCGACGCGCAGGCCGCGGTCGAGATCGCGCTCGTCACGAGCCCCGCGCTCCAGGCCGAGCTCGCAGGCCTCGACGTCGCGCTCGCGGACCTCATCACCATGAGCCGCCCCACCAACCCCGAGCTCGAGGTCGAGGCGATGTTCGCACGCGAAGGCGACGAGGAGCCGGAGCTCACGATCGAGCTCGGCTTCGTGCTCAGCGATCTGCTCTACGCGCCGCTGCGTCGACGCATCGCGGGCGAAGAGCTCGCGGCCGCCCGCGTGAACGCTGCGGGCGCGGTGCTCGACCACGCGTACGCGGTGCGGGTCGCGTTCGTGGAGCTGCAGGCTGCGCAGATGCTGAAGCAGACGCTCGACGCGGTCGTCGCATCGCTGCGGGCGAGCTGGGAGCTGACCGAGGCGCTGCGCGAGGCCGGCAACGTGCCTGGGCTCGACGTCGCGCAGCAATACGCGCTCTACGAGGAGTCGCGCCTCGCCCTCGCGCAGGCGGAGCTCGCGGTCGCGCTCGGACGCGAGCGGCTCCACGTGCTGCTCGGGCTCGCGGGAGAGGAGACGGGCTGGGAGCTCGCGGGCGACCTGCCGGTTCCCGACGAGCTCGCGCTGGAGGAGGACTCGCTCGAGTCGCGCGCGCTCGATCGGAGCTTCGAGCTGCTCGCGCAGCGTCATCGGCTCGAAGCCCTCGCGCGCCGCAGCGGGCTCTTGCGCTCGATGGCCGCGATCCCCGAGGTGCACGCCGCGCTCTCTGCCGAACGCAACGGCGAAGGCGCGTGGGCGCTCGGACCGGTGGTCGGCGTGCAGCTCCCGGTGTTCGCGACGGGTCAGGGTCCGGCGCGCGCGGCGGTCGCGAAGCTCGAGGTCGAGCAGCATCGCTACGCGGAGCTCGCGGTTCGTGTCCGGAGCGCGGCCCGCGCGGCGCGACATCGCTTCGTCACCGCGCGTGAGCGGCTGAGCTTCGTGGAGACCACGCTGCTCCCCGCGCGCCAAGCGGTGCTCGCGGAGAGCCTGCTCCAATATAACGCGATGGCGCTCGGGGTGCTCACGCTCCTGCAAGCGCAGCGCGATCTGATCGGCGCACAGCGCGCCGCGGTCGAGGCGCGCCGCGACTACTGGCTCGCGCGGCTGGAGCTCGAGCAGGTGCTCGCGGGTCGCATGGTGGAAGGCAGTCGAGTCGAGGTGCCGGGGTTCGAGAACGCCGAGCCGGCGGGAGGTCATTGAGATGGACCAGTCGAAGAAAGATCGCGACGCCTCGCTCGGGGCCGTCGAATCGGTCGAGCCGACCGACTCGCTCGCGGTGGTGCGTGAGGTCCGCACGAGCCGTCGCGGCTGGCTCGCGGGCGCCTCGGCCCTCGCGGCGGCGACGCTGGCCAAACGCGCGCTCGCGCAAGCGCCGGCGCACGATCACGCGGCCCACGCCGCGAGCGCCACGGCCTCGGAATCGCCGACCGCGCGCGCCACGGGGGGCGAGACCCCGGCGCCGCGCGCGCGTCGCTCCCCCGCCGACGCCGCCGCGGCCCGTCCCACCCCGCGCGAGCTGATCGTCCCGCCGCAGTTCGATCCGATCGATCGTGACGATCGCTACGTCCCCGCGGTGGTTCCGAACGGACGCACGCTCCCGTTTCGCATGGTGAACGGCGTCAAAGTCTTCCATTTGATCGCGGAGCCGGTTCGGCACGCCTTCTGCGAAGGCATGGAGGTCGAAGCCTGGGGTTACAACGGCACCACGCCGGGCCCGCTGATCGAAGCGGTCGAAGGCGATCGCGTGCGGATCTACGTGACGAACCGTCTCCCGGAGGCCACCACCGTCCATTGGCACGCGGTGATCCTCGAGGCCGGAATGGACGGCGTGGGCGGGCTCACGCAGCGGAACATCGAGCCCGGCGAGACCTTCCGCTACGAGTTCACCTTCCGAAGCGCGGGCACGTACATGTACCACCCGCACTGGGACGAGATGACCCAGATGGCGCTCGGCATGATGGGAATGATGATCGTCCATCCGCGCCGGCCCGCGACGCCTCGCATCGACCGTCAGTTCGCGTTGATGCTCAGCGAGTGGCAGGTTCGACCGGGAGCTGCGCGCCCGAACCCGCTCGCGATGAACGACTTCAACCTCGTGACCTTCAACTCGAGAGTCTTTCCAGGTACCGAGCCGCTGGTGGTCGAGAAGGGGCAGCGCATCCGCATGCACTTCGGCAACCTCTCCCCGATGGATCACCACCCGGTCCACCTGCACGGCTACGCCTTCCGCACCGTGGCGACCGACGGAGGCCCGATCCCTCCGAGCGCGCAGGTGCCCGACACCACGTCGCTCGTCCCGACGGGCGCCTGCCGCGTGGTGGAGCTCGTCGCGGATCACCTCGGCGACTGGGCCATGCACTGCCACATGACCCACCACGTGATGAACCAGATGGGTCACGACCTCGAGAACACGCTCGGCATGGCCCGCGATCGCGTGCGCCAGCTCGATCGGCGGATCGGCGCGCAAGTGCCCGGCTACATGACGATGATGCAGGACGGCATGGGCGGCATGAGCGAGATGGGCATGCCCACCCCCGGCAACTCGATCCCCATGCGCGGCGGCGCGGGCCCCTTCGGCCTCATCGACATGGGCGGCATGTTCACGATCCTGAAGGTGCGCCAGGGCCTCGGCGGCAACTACGCCGATCCCGGCTGGTTCGCGCACCCCGAAGGCACCGTCGCGCGAGCCGCGACGCCGTCGGAGCTGAGCGCGGACGGAATCGAGGTTTGATCGGGCGGATCGCACCCGCGAACCTCGATGAGATCGCACGTATGTGTCTCACGAGCTCGCCGTGCGGTCCCGACGGAACGTGACGTAGAGCACCGGCAGCACGATCAGAGTCGCGAGCGTCGACGTGATCATCCCGCCCACGACCACGGTGGCGAGCGGGCGCTGCACCTCCGCGCCCACTCCCGTGTTGAAGGCCATCGGGACGAAGCCGAGCGCGGCCACGAGCGAGGTCATCAACACCGGCCGCAGACGCGAGACCGCGGCTTCACGCACCGCCTCGAGCAGCTCGCGGCCCTCCGCGAGGCGCGCCTTCACGTAGGAGACGAGCACCATGTCGCCGAGCACCGCGACGCCGGAGAGCGCGACGAAGCCGACCGCGGCCGACACCGACAGAGGTAGATCGCGAAGCCAGAGCGCGGTCATGCCGCCGACGGCCCCGAAGGGCACCCCGACGAAGACACGCAGCGCGTCGCTTGCGCGGCCGTAGGTGAGGTAGAGCAGCCCGAAGACCAAGAGGAGCGCGAGCGGCACCACGAAGAGCAGGCGATCGCGCGCGCGCTCGAGGTGCTCGAACTGTCCGCCGAGCTCGGGGAAGTAGCCCTCGGGGAGCTCGACCTCCGCGATCGCGGCGCGCACGTCCTCCACGAACGAGCCGAGGTCGCGCCCCCGCACGTTCGCCTGCACCACGACGCGTCGCTTCGCCCACTCGCGCTGGATCGTCGACGGCCCCTCCTCGATCGACACGCGCGCCACGGAGCCGAGCGGGACCTGCGCGCCGTCCGACGTGAAGAGCAGCAGCTCGCGCAAGGGCTCGGCGGTCGCCGGCAGCTCGCCGCGCACGCGCAAGACGAGGTCGAAACGACGCTGCCCCTCCACGACCTCGCCGAGCCGCCGCGCGCCCAGCGCGTCGACGACCTCCAGGATCTCGCCCACCGGGATGCCGTAGCGACCCGCGGCTTCGCGATCGACGTCGATCGCGAGCACCGCTTGGCCCGTGAGCTGCTCGACCGTCACGTCCGCTGCGCCCGGGATGCGCTCGACGCGCCGACGTACCTCCTCGGCCTTCTCCGCGAGCACGTCGAAGTCGTCGCCGAAGAGCTTGATGCCGACGTCGGCGCGGATGCCCGCCGTCATCTCGTTCATCCGCATCTCGATCGGCTGCGTGAAGACGCTGCGCATGCCGGGCAGCCCTTCGAGGGTCTCCGCCATCGCCGCCGTGAGCTCGGCTTGGGTGCGCGCGCGGGTCCACGCGTCGCGCGAATGCAGCGTCACGAACACGTCCGAGACCTCGAGGCCCATCGGGTCGGTAGCGACCTCCGCGGTGCCGGTGCGGGTCCAGACGTGCGCGATCTCGTCGGGGAAGTGCGCGAGCAGTCGCTGCTCGATCCGCGTCCCGTAGCGGACGGATTCGTCGAGCGCGATCCCGGCCATTCGCACCGTGTTGATCACGATCGCGCCTTCCCCGAGTCGCGGCACGAACTCGGATCCCGAGCGAGCGGCGAGCGCGCCCGCGTTCAGCACCGCGACCACGCCGAGCGCGAGCACGACGCGCCGCCGCGCGAGCGCCCACTCGAGCACCCGCGCGTAGCCGCGCTCCAGCGCGCGCAAACCGCGAGGCTCCCGCGTTCGCGCGCCTCGTCGAAGCGCGTAGCTCGCGAGCACCGGCATCAGCGTCAGCGAGAGGATCATCGATCCCACGAGCGCAAAGATCACGGTGAGCGCCATCGGGCGGAAGAGCTTCCCCTCCACCCCTTCGAGCGCGAGGATCGGCAGGTAGACCACCGCGATCACGAGCTCGCCGAAGAGCGTCGGGCGACGCACCTCGACCGCAGCGTCACGCACGATCTCGAGCACGCTGCGTCCGGTGCGATCCTCCGCGACGCGACGCGACGCGTTCTCGACGAGGATCACGGAGCTGTCGACCACGAGCCCGAAGTCGATGGCGCCGAGGCTCATCAGGCTACCCGCGATGCCGAAGCGCAACATCGCGTCGAACGCGAAGAGCATGGAGAGCGGGATCGCGAGCGCGACGATCAAGCCGGCACGCAGACTCCCGAGGAAGACGAAGAGCACCGCGATCACGAGCAGCGCGCCTTCGAGCAGGTTGTCGCGCACCGTCGCGAGCACCTCGTCGACCAGCTTCGTGCGGCTGTAGACCTCGGTGAGCTCGACACCCTCGGGGAGCCCGCGTCGCACTTCGTCGAGGCGCGCTTCGAGCCGCTGCGTGAGCGCGCGGCTGTTCTCGCCGACCAGCATGAAGCCGAGCCCGAGCACCGCTTCGCCGCGACCGCCGTACGTCACGGCGCCGCGTCGGATCGCGTCGTCCTCGCGGACCTCCGCGACGTCTTCGAGTCGGATCGGGGTGCCGTCGACGTGGGCCACCACCATCGCGCGCAGATCGTCGACCCCGCGCACGAGCCCGCGTCCGTGCACGAGCTGCGCTTCGCCCGCGACGTCGACGAGACCGCCGCCCGCGTTGCGGTTGCCGTCGCGCACCACCGCCGCGACGTCGTCGAGCGTGAGCGCGTGCTTCACGAGCGCGACCGGATCGACGACCACGTGGAGCTGCTTCTCGTGACCACCCCAGGTGTTGATCTCCGCCACGCCCGGCACGCGCAGCATCTGCGGACGGACGACCCAATGGTGCAGCGTGCGCAGCTCGCGGGCCGAGAGCTCGCCGTGCAGCACGTACTGGAACACCTCGCCGAGCCCGGTCGACAGCGGGCCGAGGCTGGGGCGCGCGGCGCTCTCGGGGAGCTCGGCCGACGCGAGGCGCTCGCTGACGACCTGCCGCGCGAGCAGGAGATCGACGTCGTCCTCGAAGAGCACCGTGACCTGCGAGAGCCCGAACTTCGAGAGCGAGCGCACCTCGACCAGACCGGGCAATCCGAAGAGCGCTTGTTCGATCGGGAACGTGATGCGGCGCTCCACCTCGAGCGGCGAGAGCGTCGGATCGGTGGTGTTCACCTGCACCTGCACGGGCGTGGTGTCGGGGAACGCGTCGAAGGGCAGGCTGCCTAGGCTCGACAGGCCGAGCAGCGCGAGCGCCGCGGTCGCGAGCAGCACGACGGGCCGATGCCGCAGGCAGAGATCGATCAGCGCGGTGAGCATCACTCCACCTCGCAGCACCCTGCGCCGATGCTGCCGGGGAGGATCTCGGTGCGGAGGAGCACCGCGCCGGTCGTCACGATCGGTTCGCCGGGCTCGACGGATCCCTCGATCAACACGAGAGATCCGTCACCGAATCGCCGCACGACGCGCGGCTCGAACACCCGCGGCGCGAGTCGTACGAAGACGACCTCGTGATCTTCGACGCGCTGCACCGCTTCCCGCGGAACGCGGACACCGCCGCGCGCCGGCCCCGTCTGCACCACCGCGCGCGCGAACTGATGCGCACGCAGCGCGCCGTCCTCGTTCGGCACCACCGCACGCGCGGTCACGGTGCGCGAGCGCGGATCGACCTCCGAGGCGATCCACGTGAGCTCGCCCTCGATCGGCGCCTCGCGACCCACGACGCTCACGCGCACGGGCAGCCCGACCCCGACCTCGTGCGCGCGCGCCTCCGGGAGCTCGCAGAGCGCCCACATCGTGCTCGTGTCGGCGATCGTCGCGAGCGAGAGCTCTTCGGTCGCGAGCGCCCCGATCACCGCCGGCCTTCGCACGACGGTGCCCGCGATCGGTGCGCGCAAGACCTGTCGACCACTGCCACCGCCCGCGCCGCCGAGCCGGAGCATCGCCTCACGCGCGCGCACCTCGGCCTCGGCAGCGGATCGTTCGCGCTCACTCGCCTCGAGCTCACGCGTGGGCAGCATTCCGTCAGCGTGCAGCGCGCGGCGTCGTTCGAGGGTGGCCTCCACGCTGCGCAACTGCTCGCGCGCGCTCGCGAGCTCCGCTTGGACCTCGCCGATCCGCACGCTCTGCAGCTCGAAGAGCGGCGCGCCGACCTCCACGCGCTGACCGAGCTCCACGTGCAGACGTCGCACCACGCCCGGCACGAGCGCGCGCACGTCCGCGACGCGATCGGCGTCGAACGCGATGCGGGCCGCGCAGCTCAGCTCCGGCGTGACCTCCGCGCGTTCGGCCGGCACGGTGACGATCCCCGCCGCCGCGACGAGGTCTTCGGAGGCGATCTGCACGAGACGCGCTTCGATCGCGGCTTCTTCCGCATCGCGTTCGGGCGGCGTCGAGTCGCTCGCGTCGCCTTCGGGCGATCGCGCGCTCGAGCCTTCGACGTCGGGCAACTCCGCATCGGGATGGCAGATCGGACAGATCGACTCGGGGAAACCGTGCTCGTCGCACCAGTTGCCAGAGCGTCGGTACACGGCCTCGAGCGCGGGCGTGCAGCGCGGGCAGAGCGCGGGAGTGAGCCCGTGCTCGCAGCGTCCGTCCGCGCGTGTCGTCGGGGTGGACGCGATCGTGTCGGAGCGCGCCGAACGATCCGCGGGCTCGTCGCACGAGGCGAGCGATGCGAGGGAAGCGACGAACACGACGAACGCGACGTGCGTCGCGCGAACGATCACGGCGCTTCCTCGCGCGGCGGGCGCTCGATGCGCAGGCCGGGGTTGCAGACGAGACACTGCGACTCCGGCAGCCCGTGCTCTTCGCACCAGTCGCCGCTCGCCTTGAACGCAGGAATCAGCGTGGCGTTGCAGCGCGTGCAGAGCGACTCGGGGACCTGGTGCTCGCCGCACCAATCGTCGTGCGAGCCGGGACGCGCGCCAGGACGTCCGTGGACGCTGGCCCACTCGCCAGCGGGCGCTTCGGCGGGGCTCGAAGGTTCGGAGGAGCACGCGAGGACGAGAGCGAAGAGCGGGACGATCGATCGAAGAAGGGACATGGAGACTCCGAAGAAGAGGGATCGAAGGACGAGGGAGGAATGCACGCGCGACGAGCGGCCGGTCGTCGACGCGGTCGTCGGGGTCGCCGTGGCGGGCGCACGCGGTGTCGGTGCCGAACCGAAGCGTCGAACGTTCAGCGCGGGACGCGCGCGACGGGCTCGTGGGTGAGCGAGCGTCGCGGAGTCGAGCTCATCGCGAGACGTGCGCTGGTGTGGCGAGCGCACGTCATGCCGCGCGTCGCGAGCGCGGCATGGCTCAGCCGATCGACGACGCGCGGGGAGGTCGGAACACGTCGGAGCGCACGCCGCACGGCGGTGCGCCTTCCCCTCGCGGGCCCACCGCGGGAATCCACGTCGGCTGCGGTCGGTCGAGACCGAGCGTCGAAGGAGGGAGGAGGGCGAGCGCGCTCCAAGTCGCGCCGTCGCCTTCGCAGTCGGGGCAGTCGTCCGGGCATCCGCCGCGCGGACAGCTCGGTTCGCTTCGTTCGCCCGCCACGTCGATCGCTGGGCGCGCCTCAAGGCGCACGTTCGCGACGTCGCTCGGAGTCACGTGTGCGTTCGAGCTCGAGTACCTCGATCGCGGGTCGGGCGTCGTGTGTGCGTCGCGGACCGGCACGACCCCACGCGAGCTCGCGTGCGGATCGACCGCTTCGTGCGATCGCTCGGCGCGCGCCTCGCAGGCGCATTCGCACGCGCCGCGCTCCGCCAGCGCCACGCCCACGATCGCGACGAGCGCCACCCAAGGCGCGATCGCGAGAGCGGCTCCGAGCGTGCGAGGCACGACGGAGGTCTGGCACGAGCGGACTTCGCGAACAACGCGGCCCGACGACGATCGGTGCTCAGACGCGTCGGACCACTCGCTCCGGCCGCACCCGCGTCTCCTCCAGCGACACCTGCAGCACGTCGCCGCGGTAGCTGTCGCCGAAGTCCGCGTTCGCGTCCGAGGCCTCGCGATCGAGGCGGCGCAGCAGCGTGCGGCCCGCGTCGTCGCAGACGAGGAGCTCGCGCTTGCCCTTGCTCACGAGCGGCATGCTCACCACGCGCCGCGCGTCCTCACCCACGAAGTCGCGCAGCGTGCGGCCGTCCTTGCGCAGCGTGAGGTACGCGTAGGTGAGGCGCTCGAAGCGAAGGCTCGCGTCGCGCGCGACCGCGGTGAGCTTCGGCGGCAACGCGAAGGGCTCGTCCTCGTGGCACCAATCGCGTTCGGTCTCCAGCATCGGGCAAGGCCCGCGGCGCAGACACGGCGCGAAGACGTTCCACGAGGAGCGCGTCTCCGTCGTCGCCGTCAGGCGCGCGGACGCGTCGGCGTCGATCCGATCGCGCAGCACGTGCAGCCCACGCGTGATCTCGCGGAGCGCGGGCTCGAGGATCACGAAGGCCCCGTCCGGCGCGAGCAGCGGCGCGACGCTCTCGATCACGCGATGTCGCGTCTCCAGATCGAGCTCGTTGAGCACCAGGCCCGCGAGCACGAGATCGAACGGTCCTTCGCGAAGGTCCGACAGTCGCGTCACGTCGAGCGCGCGCGCGTTCAGCGCGATCGGCGCCACTCCGAGGGCGTCGTGCTCCTTCGCGAGCTCCACGAACGCATCGAGCGCGCGCGCGTCGCGATCGAGCGCGAGCACGTCGAGGCCCGGCACGCCGAGGTGCTTGGCCACGCGCGCCGCGCCGAGCGTCGTGGTCCCGAGCCCCGCGCCGAGATCGAGCACCCGCCAGCGTCGCTTCGGCAAGAGGTCCGCGCGCGCGAGCTCCCCGAGGGGCGAGAGGATCTTCGCGGAGTCGCGCGGAAGGTAGAAACGAAGACGCGCTTGAAGCCCGTCGCTGCTCGACGTCGCCACCCCGAGCAGCGTCTCGCGCTCGCGGTTGTAGGCGTCGCTCACGATCGCGACGAGCTCCCAGAGCGGGCGCGGCAGCTTGCCGAAGACCCGATCGCCGACGCGCGCGGCGACCTCCGCCCAGGTGTCGGAGACGGCCAAGGGAAAGGGTGGTCTCATCGAGCACCTCGTGCCGCACGAACCTTCGCGAGCGTCGTCCGGCCCACCTCGCCGCGTCCTCGCGACGCCTCGGGTCGCGTGGTAGCGTCCGCTTCGCGCTCGCGGCGTGGCTCGCCGAGCTTCGGCTCCGCACCCACGTTCGTCGCGTCCCCGATCATGGCCCTCGCACCTTCTTCCACGCCCTCGACCGCATCGCGCGTGAGCCCGCTCTGGCACGCGCTCGCCGCGATCACGATCACGCTCTTCCTCGTGTCGTTCTACCTCGTCTTCGAGGTCGCGCCCGTCGAGGAGCAGATGGGCCTCGTGCAGAAGATCTTCTACCTGCACGTGCCGAGCGCGTACGGGATGTACGTCGGCTGGACGCTCTCCGCCGTCGGCGGCCTGCTCTTCTTGTGGAAGCGCAGCGATCGTTGGGACGCGCTGAGCGTCGCGGGCGCGGAGGTCGGCACGCTCTTCGCGGCCATCGTGCTGCTCACCGGGCCGCTCTGGGGTCGCAAGGCGTGGGGCGTGTATTGGGCGTGGGATCCGCGCATCACGAGCACGCTGCTCACCGCGATGATCTACGGATCCTTCCTCGCGCTGCGGAGCTTCGGCGCGGCGGGCCAAGCGGAGAAACGTTTCGCGGCCGCGCTCGCGATCGTCGGCTTCCCGCTGCTCTTCCTCATCAAGTACAGCGTGCAGCGCTGGAGCGGGCAGCACCCGGTGGTGCTCACCGGCCAAGGCGGCGGCATCCACCCCGACATGGTGCCCGCGCTCATCTGTTTCTTCCTCGCGGTCACGGGCTTCGCGATCTGGCTCCTGTGGACGCGCATTCGGATCGAGCGGCACCGCCAAGAGATCGTGGCGATCGAGCTCGAAGCGGCCCGGCGTGGCCTCGGAGGTGAGTCGTGAAGCGTTGGCTCTTGGCGCTCTCGTTGTTCGCGTGTGTGGGCGCGTTCGGCGCACTCGGTTCCGCTTCCGCGCAGGACGCGGTGGAGGAAGAAGATCCGCAGGCCTCGCGTGCGGCGACCTTCCGCGCGGTGAGCGGCCCACAAGCGGAACGTGTCCCGGGTGGGCTGCTCACGGTGATCGCGTACGGCGGCGCGTGGGTGCTCGTGCTCGGCTACCTCTGGCGCCTCGGGCGCATGCACGCGCAGAACGAGCGCGAGCTCTCGGCGCTCAAGAAGAGCCTCGAGTCCAACGCGCCCTGACGGAGACGCGACAGATGCCCTCCGTCGAGCACCTCCTCTACATCCCGGGCATCTTGCTGCTCGGGCTCGCGTTCGGGTTTCGGCTCGGCGCGAAGGCCGCGCGCGACGAGCTGGAGCGACAGAAGCGCGAACGCATGAAGTGAGCGGCTCCATCCGCTCGTCGGTGCGACAAACCCGCCTTCCCGTGTCATGACTCCGCGCGCCGGTGACCCCATCCCCCGAGGCACCGAGCGAGCGTTTCCACGTGCCGTCGTGTGGTGTCGCGGCGGCCCGCCCAACGGAGTGTCGTGATGCTGAGCTTCGAGCTTTCCCCCGATCAGAAGGCCCTCGTCGAGACCGCGCGTCGCTTCGTCAAAGAGCGCGTGATCCCCGTCGCGGCGCACGCGGATCAGACGTGCGAGTTCCCGAAGGACGTCTTCAAGGAGGCGTGGGAGCTCGGGCTCGTGGCGCCGAACCTCCCCGAAGAGGTCGGCGGGCTCGGGCTGCACGAGGTCGAGCACGTGCTCATCACGGAGGAGCTCGCGTACGGCTGCACCGGCATCCAGACCTCGATGACCGCGAACGCGCTCGCCGCGACGCCGATCATCGTCGCGGGCAACGCGGAGCAGAAGAAGAAGTACCTCGGCATGCTCGCGAACGAGCCGGTCTTCGCGGCCTACGCGATCACCGAGCCGGCGGCCGGCAGCGACGCGGCGGGCATCCAATGCCGCGCGCGCAAGGTCGGCGACGAGTGGGTCCTCGACGGGCAGAAGTGTTACATCACGAACGGCTCGTGGGCCTCGTGGTACGTCGTGTTCGCGACCGTCGATCCGACCCAGCGCCACAAAGGCATCATGGCCTTCATCGTCGACCGCGACTCCGAAGGCGTGAGCGTCGGCAAGAAGGAAGACAAGCTCGGCCAGCGCGCGAGCGACACCTCGACGATCCACTTCGACGGCGTGCGCGTGCCGGCCGCGAACGTGCTCGCGGAGGCCGGTCACGGCTTCAAGCTCGCGATGCAGACCTTCGATCGCACGCGCCCCGACATCGGCGCGGGCGCGTGTGGCCTGATGCGCCGCGCGCTCGACGAGTCGGTCGCGTACGCGCTCGAGCGCAAGACCTTCGGCGTGCCGATCTCCGAGCACCAGATGGTGCAGGCGATGATCGCGGAGATGGCCATCAAGTACGAAGCCACGCGCCTGCTCGTGCTCAAGAGCGCGTGGATGATCGACCAGGGCGATCGCAACAGCCTCGTGGCGAGCTTCTCGAAGGCCTTCGGCGCGGACAGCGCGATGGAGGTCGCGACCGACGCGGTGCAGGTCTTCGGCGGCGCGGGCTACATGAAGGACTACCCGGTCGAGAAGCTGATGCGCGACGCGAAGATCCTCCAGATCTACGAGGGCACCTCGCAGATCCAGCGGATGGTGATCGCGCGCAACGTCTTCGCGGGCGTGCGCGGCTGAGCGGCGACGACGGCGCACCCGCGACGCCTCGAGCGCGGGTGCGCGTCGGGCGGCTCGAGCACGGGCCATGACCACGATCGCGCACGTCTCCGGCCCGGGGACGGTGTTCTTCGCTGCATCGTTCGCGTGATGCGCTACCCTCGCGCCGTGCGCGTCGCGTCGCTCGTCTTCACGGTCGCCTTGGTCGGCTGCGGTGAGCGTGCCGCGCCGGAGTCGCGCGCGGAGCGTTCGACCTCGGCGCCGTCCACGCTCGCGTCGGTTTCGCCCACGCAGCGGTCGGCGGCTGACCCCGCCGACTCGACGGATCCGTCGCGCGAGGAGTTACCTGAAGTGCCCTCGGAGCCCGTCGAGGCGCCCGAGCCGCTCCGTCTCATCGGCAACCCGAGCTTCCCGCCCGGCACCTTCGATCACGACGCGCTGCTCGAGGCGCTGCGCGGCACCGCGACGCGGCAGTTCAAGCCGACCGGCACGTCGGCGCTCGTCTTCCGCACGCGCTTGCGCAGCGAGCACTCGCTCGCGTTCAAGCCGCGCACGCGCACCCACCGCGACGGGTGGCAGCGCGAGATCGCGGCGTACCGGATCGGCCGCGTGATCGGGCTCGACAACGTCGCGCCCGCCACGGCGCGCAACGTGCCGGCGTGGGAGATCCGCGATCGCATCCACCCGGACTTCGCGGGCGAGGAGACCTGGCGCGATCTCTACGCGACGCTCGTGCCCGAGCCGACCGATCAGGTGCCCGGCGCCGCGATCTATTGGGTTCCGGAGCTGACGGACCTCGGGCTCGATCGCGGGCGGGGGCTCGCGGAGTGGCGCGCGTGGCTCGCCCAGGACGGTCCGAGCTGTCCCGAAGATCGGCGCGCGCTCTGCCGCGATCTGTCGAACATGGTGGTGTTCGACTACCTCGTCGCGAACTGGGACCGCTTCAGTGGCGGGAACGTGCAAGGGCTCGCGTCGACCGCGGTGGGTCCACGCGTGATCGTGCGCGATCACGACGTGACGCTCGCGAGCTCGATCCCACGCGAGCTTCACGATCGCATTCGCGAACGCCTCGGCTGGACCGAACGTTTCTCGCGCGGCGTGATCGACGCGGTGCGGCGCCTGGATCGCGAGGCGATCGAAGCCGCGCTCGCGACCGAGCCTGCGCACGCGACGGCGCCCTTGCTCACGCCCGCGGCGATCGACGGAGTGCTGGAGCGGCGCGCGACGCTGATCTCGTACGTGGGTGCGTTGGTCGATCGGTACGGCGACGACGCGGTCTTCGCGTTCGAGTGAGCGGCGCGTTCGAACGCGTATTTCGAACGCGTGTTCGTCTCGTTCACGTCGCCGACCACGTCGAGAACCGCGTCGACGGCTCAGCGTGTGCGGCGAGTGGCGTCGGACTCCGACGGAGTGAAGAGGCCCGGCTGCTCGATCGTGTCGGTGTAAGGCAACGACGCGCGCTCGCCGAACTCGCGCACGCTGACGGAGAGGCGCACCACGAGCTCGAGCGGGTCGTCGACGTGGCGATGACGCGATGCCTCCGGGAGACCGAGCGAGGCGGCGCGTTCTTCGAGGAACGGGATCACCGCGTGGCGGAGCTGACGCGCGTGCTCGTGGAGACGTCGCTGCATCTCGCGCTCGCCGCGACGCCCGATCACCACCCCGAGCCCGACGCCGAGGAGGACCCCACCGACCGCCGCGAGCACCGTTTCCCAGCCGGCCATGGACGCGAGGGTAGCAGGGCGAGACCGAACGTCTCGCGTCGACGTCAGCCGAGCTTGCGCCAGCGCGTGACCCGCACCGCGTCGCCCACCATGCCGATCGAGACCTCCGCGCCCTCGCGCGTGCCTTCGATCTCCGCGCGCATCCCGTTCTGCAGGAGCTCCGGCGGCGCGTCGATCAGCTCGATCGAGTCGCCCTCGTCGGTGACGAGAGCCCAGAGGCCACCTTCGAGGCCGAGCTTGCGAACGGTTCCACGCATGGCGCACAGCGTGCGGTGTGCAGCGGCGGACGCCAAGTCGGCGGCTGACCCCGCCGACACAGGAAAGAAGTCTCGTGCGCGACGCTCGTCTCAGGGAGCGCCGTAGCGGTACTCGTGCAGCGCGCGCTCGGAGGGCCCGCGGATCGTGAGCGCGGTGACGCCGAGCACGCCGACGACCGCGGTGCCGGTCGCGATGGAGGTGCCGACGCGGGAGTCGAGTCGATCGCGCGCGACGAGGCCCGCGAGGACGGCGGTCGCGACGAAGTTCAACATGCCGAGGACGCCTCCGACGAGGCGACGGCGGCGGTCCCCGCGCGCCGCGCGCTCGAGCGCGAGCTCGGTGCTCTCGAGCTCTTCGAAGGTGAGGCCTTCGCGGCGTGCGCCGTAGAAGCGCTCGTAGCGCGCGAGGGCGGCGGCGGGCGCGGAGGGGCGCACGAAGTTGCGGAAGGCGACGTACGTGAGGGTCGCGGCGCCGACGAAGCAGCCGATGCCGACCACGAGCTCGACCGTGGTGCGTTCGTTCTGGAGAACGTTGCCGAAGCCGCAGTAGGCCTCGAAGACCGCGACGAGCGCGGCACGTTGGGCGGCGAGGAAGCTCGGGGCGTCGAAGGCGTACGCGGCGTGGCGGAGCGCGACCTCGAGGCGGGCGGGGCGATCGTCGGGGGCCGTGAGACGCGGGTCGGCGGTGACGTCGGAGACGGTGTCGGTGTCGGTGACCGTGTCGGTGTCCGAGACCGTGTCGGTGTCGGTGACCGTGTCGGTGTCCGAGACCGTGACCGTGGCGGTGACCGTGTCGGTGTCCGCGCCGAGGGGGCTCGATTGAGCGTGCGCAACACTCGCGAGCGCGAGGCACGCGGCGACGACGAGCACGGAGCGAGCAGCCATCGGGGTGGGTTAGTACACCCGCGACGCGACGGCGACGTGACTGCAACCGAGATACAAGTCGGGGGCGGCGCTTGTGCAGCGCGAGGGTGACCGGTAGACCTGAGCAGTGCGGCCGTTCCTCGTCACGCTCGTGCTCGGCGTGGTGCTCCTCCCCGGAGCGCAGCACGGCGTCGCGGATCTGATCGATCCGCAGCACGGGATGCACGGGCATTGCCATCACGCGTACGAAGCGCACCCCGACGAAGCGCACGCACACGAAGGCCACGCGCACGAAGCGCACGAAGGCCACGCGCACGAAGCGCACGAAGGCCACGCGCTCGTGACGCGCGACGACGCCGACACTCACGCGCGCCTCGTGATGCCGCTCCCCTGCTCGGCCCCCGACCACGACGAGCCCTGCCCGCACACGCCGCTCGACGGTGGGCACCAGCACTCGCACGCGATGCCGCCGATGTTGATCACCTCGCCGCCGAGCACGCTCGCGGTGTGGAGCGCGCCACGTCATCTCGCGTATGGGATCCGCGCGCTGCACCTGCACGGCCGAGCGAGCCCGCGTTCGCTCGATCGCCCGCCGCGCGCCTGATCGACGAGCCCCGCGCCTTCGTCGCACGCGAACGCGTGTGCGGAGCGTTCGCGTGCGAGCGCTCCGCCACGACGGACTGACTGCGTCTCGTCGACGTCGCCGTCTCGGACTCGACGAAGTCTCGACAACTCCGACGCGGTCTCCGACTCCGTCACGGTCTCCGACTCCGACGCGGTCTCCGACTCCGTCACGGTCTCTGACTCCGTCACGGTCTCTGACTCCGTCACGGTCTCCGACTCCGACGCGGTCTCCGACTCCGTCACGGTCTCCGACTCCGACGCGGTCTCCGACTCCGTCACGGTCTCTGACTCCGTCACGGTCTCTGACTCCGTCACGGTCTCCGACTCCGACGCGGTCTCCGACTCCGTCACGGTCTCCGACTCCGACGCGGTCTCCGA
>CALJLK010000461.1 GCA_937982655.1 uncultured Sandaracinus sp. | reverse complement strand
CGAACGAGAGTGGTGGGCTGCGGTCGCTCCCCGGCGCCGACTTTTTTTCGGCGACCACACAACTCGCGCGCACGTGGCGCGATGAGCGCGCGTTCCCGGCAGGTCCCTCACGTCGAGGCGCACCGCCGAGCTTGCTCATCAGGAGACCCCGTGCCCGATCCCGTCCGCGCCCGTACCGTGGCCCCCGCCGCGACCCCTTCCACGGCTTCCACCGCGTCGACCTCGTCCGCTTCCGGCGCTCCCGATCCGAGCGCGGTCGCCGACGGCGCCGCCGCCGAAGTCGCGCGCGCCCGCAGCGTCGCTTCGACGCCCGCACAGCAGCGCGCGACCGCCCTCGATCGCGCCGCGCGCGGCGTCGCCCAGGCGATGCGCGACGGTGGCGTCGAAGCCGCCCGCGAGCACATGCGCCGAAACCCCGAGAGCGTGCGCGCCTTCGCGAACGCGCGCCCCGATCAGCTCGACGCCGCCCTCGCGCGCCACGACGCGCCCTTCGGCACCGACTCCGTGATCGAGAACCAGGTCGACTCCGTCTTGCGCCTCGGCGTGCGCCGCGTCGGCAACCAGCGCCTCGACGCGCGCGTCGGCGAGCTCCGCAACCTCGAGCGGCAGGTGCTCGCGAACCTCGACGTGTACCGCAACGCCGAGCCGGGCACGCCGAAGGCGCAGCTCGCGGAGGCCCTCGGCATCCGCGGCGACGACGGCGACGCGGCCCGAGTGCGAGAGCGCGTCGAGCAGACCGTCGCGCACGTCACGAGCCTGCGCGACGCGCTGAGCGGCCAGACGATCGTGCCGGGCGACTTCCCGGAGACCGCGCGCGCCGCTGGCCAACGCGAGCGCTGGACGATGGAGCCGGGCACCCTCGGCGCGCGCGCCGCGGCGGGCTCGACCACCGAAGGCGTGCAGGCGGACGACATGGCGTCGACCGCGATCAAGGCCGGCGAAGCGCTGGTCGAAGCGGGTGAGCTCGCCCACGCGATCGAGTCCATCTCCCACGGCACCCACCTCGGCGAGGCCGGGCTGCACTTCGGCATCTTCGGACTCGGGATCGCCGCGGGTCTGATCATCCACCACGAGACCGAAGAGCGGCATCAAGGCCGCATCGACGGGCTCCACACCTTCGGCGTGAACTGATCGCGCGGGCCCTCACCCCACGAAGGAGAACGCCATGTGGATCCCGACCTTGGACCAAGCCGTACGCCTCGGCGTCAGCGTGTTTCCCACCCGCAGCTACCCGCCGAACTACCGCGACCGAGACGACGGGACCTCGCTCGCGTTGAGCGGCATCCTCTCTGTGTTCGTCACCCCGCTCATGCTTCTGCGCGGCGTACCTCTCGCGATCTACGTCGTGCTCCTCCTGCTGGCTGCCGGGTTCGTGCTGAGATGGGGCTCGATTCGCGGCGCGTTGCTCGCTCGCCGCACGCGACGCGAGTTCGAGCGCGCGGGCACACGCCCGGGCAGCGCGAGCTTCGTCGGCGAGGTGATCGCGGTGCTCGACGACACCGACGACACCCCCGCGATCCTGCTCGCGGACGTGACAGGCGCGCGGAAAACCACGCACGCGCGGGTTGCGACGGTGCGCTCGTTCGTGATGCGTGACGACGCGGGTCGGCTCGCATGCGTCGAAGCGACGGAGCACGCGCTCGTGGGGCTCGACACTCCGCGCGTCGATGCCGTCGGCGTCGGCGGTCGAATCGAGGTGCGAGGCACGGTCCGACGTGCGCCGCTGCCGGCCGTCATGCGCCTCGAGGGCTACCGCGAGGTCCCCTCGGGTGAGGTCTTCTCGGGCTCACCCGAACAGCCGCTCTTCGTGGTCGTCCGCTGACCCTGCCACCCGTGACGGACACCGTCTCCGTCACGGGCACCGTCTCCGTCACGGGCACCGTCTCCGTCGGCACAGTCTCCGGCTCGAGAGACGCGCATTGGCGATCAGCTCGCCGGCTCGCGACGCGTCGCCCGCGCACGCCACGGCGCGAGGGCGAACGTCGCGAGCGCGCACACGAGCGCGAGCGCGAGCGCCATCCGCGAGCTCGGCGCGTCCATCTCGAGCGCATCCGCCGCCGCGAGCAGCAGCCCCGACGCGCCGAGCACGACGAGCCCCACGAGGAGCGCACGCGAGAGCGCCCACCCGCGCTCCGCGAGCCGCTCGGGATCCCGCTGCCATCGGCGCGCGATCACCCCTGCCGCGAGCGGCACGAAGAGCGCGATCCACGCAGGTGCGAACGCCACGCTCGCGGCCATCAGACACGTCGTCGCGAGCAGGCCCGCACCGAGAGCACGCGCGCTCGTCGCTTCCGACCACGGGTACGGCGCAGACCGACGACGCAGGACCGCACGGCACGCCTCGGCGAGCTCGTCCGCGCTGGAGAAGCGCGTCTCCGGATCACGCGACATCGCGCGCATCACGAGGCTCTCGACCTCCGCGGGGAGCTCGGGCGCGATCGCGCGCGGCGGCTCGGGGGCTCGCTCGAGCACCGCAGAGAGCACCGCGGTCGGCGTGCTCCCTTCGTAGGGCGCTCGCCCCGTCAGGCAGCGGTAGAGCACCGCGCCCACGCCGTAGACGTCCGCGCGTCCGTCGACCCCCGCCGAGCCGCGCACCTGCTCGGGCGCCATGTACGCGGGCGTCCCCACCACCGTGCCGGTCCGCGTGAGCGCGGCGTCCCCGTCGAGGTGCGCGACGCCGAAGTCGATGAGCTTCGCGACCCCTGCCCGCGCGTCGAGGAAGACGTTCGAGGGTTTGAGATCGCGGTGCACCACACCCGCAGCATGCGCAGCCGTGAGCCCGCGGCAGAGCTCGATCGCGAGCGCGAGCGCCTCGTCGACCGAGAGGCGCGACACACGCGCGAGCCGCGCCTGGAGATCCTCGCCTTCCAGCAGCTCGACCACGAGCGCGGGCCGTCCGTCGGGCACCCGCAGCGCGTCGAGCACCTGGACCACGTGCGGCGAGCGCACGCGCGCGAGCGCCTCCGCCTCGCGAAAGAATCGCGCGAGCGCGAGTTCGTGGGTGGCGAACGCGGCATGCAGCACCTTGACGGCGACGTCGCGACGAAGCCGACGATGACGCGCGACGTAGAGCGCGCCCATGCCGCCGCGGCCGAGCTCGTCGCCGAGCACGTACGTGCGCTCGAGCTCCACGCCGATCAGCGGATCCACCGGACGCGCGACCGGCGGCTCGGCGTCGACCAACGCGGTCCCGTCGTGCGCGCAGGTCCGACGGCTCGCGCGGAAGTGTGCGTCGCACGTCGGGCATCGCTTGGCAGCGGAACGGTTCGGGTCGAGCGCGACCTGCACCGAGCGACGCTATCTCGGGCGACCTCGTGGGGTCACGAAAGCGGCGCTTCGCGAGAGCGAGGAGCGCGCGCCTCGAGACACCCGCCCGTCGAACCCGTTCGACGTCGGGGTTGGCGCGCTGGCCCGCGAGCGGCGAGCCCCGGCACAACACGCACGGTCTGGCACACACACCAACGCCGATTTCATTCGATTTTTTCGCCGCATCAGCCTGGCACGGCACATGCGAACGCCCCTGACACATCTCGCTTCGGGAGCAGGACGCTCCGAACGCAGGGACCTCGGATGGGATGGAGGCTCGGATGACGCTCGCACGCTCGGCTCTGGTTCTCGCGCTCGCGCTCGGCTGTACGGCATCGCACGAAGGCGGCTCGTCGCTCGACGTGGAGGCGGCGATCGCATCCGTCACGCTCGGCGACGCGTGCGGCGAGAGCGGCGCGCGACGTCCACCGGCCGGTGAGCCTTCGGCGGACGCGCCCATCTTCGGCGACTGCGAGGCCGGCAGCTACTGCGGCGGATGTCGCTCGACCTCGATCCAGATCGCGCTCGACGCTGGTGCGGGTGATTTCGAGGTGCCGTTCGAGGTGCTCTCCATCGAGCTGCTCGACATGGATCGCCGCGTGCTCGACACCCTCGATCCGATGACCGCCACGCTCTACACGGACGAGGGCTACGTGGGCTGGGACGAGACCATCGCGCCGAACGAGTCGCTCTCCGTTCGCTACGAGACGACCGCGCCCGACTGGGCGGCGATCGGCGACGGCAACGCGTGGTCGACCTTCGGTGTGCCCTACCGCATCCGCATGCGTGTGCTCGTCGACGGAGAGGAGCGCACACTCGACTTCTCGCCCGCGATGCGCGAGCCCGAGATCGTGACCTGAGCGCGCGACGGGTCGTCGTGTCGAATCACGAAGCGTGAGACGTTGAGCCGATGCCGTCGCTGCGCCGTCTCGGTCTCGCGCTCTTCGCCTCGCCGCACGGTCTTCGTCTCGCGCTCTTCGCCTCGCTGCGCGGTCCCGGTCTCGCGCTCTTCGCCTCGCTGCGCCGTCTCGGTCTCGCGCTCTTCGCCTCGCTGCGCCGTCTCGGTCTCGCGCTCTTCGCCTCGCCGCGCAGTCTTCGTCTCGCGCTCCTCGCCTCCCTCGCCGCGTGCAGCGCCGAAGCGCCGCCGCCGTGGGAGGAGCACGAGCCCTGGTCCGACGCCTGGATCGCCGCGCACGGCGAGACCTACGTGAGCGACGTCGACGCGCGCCGCGAGGCGATGGAGGCGTCGCTCACGAACCGCGAGAACCTCTACGCGCAGGCGCGGCTCGGCGCGTACGCGACGGGCGAAGGCGGCTGGGAGGCGCTGCCGGAGTGGAACCCACGCGTCGAACCGCTCACCGACTCGCACGTCGAAGCGCTGGCTCGTGGGGAGCGCCCCGCGCGACCGAGCACTCCCTTCTGGGATGGCGCCACACCGAGCACCTTCGACGAATGGGCCGCGCTCGGCGAACGAGTCTTCTTCGAGCTGCCGCTCCGCGACGAGTCGCTTTGGGAGCCCGTGCTGGTCGACCCGGCGCTCGCGACCGAGGTCGGGCTCGAACGCGATGCCGGAGAGTGGCCGGGCTTCGTGTGGATCGCCGACGTCGAGGGCCGCGCGTCGGTCGCGATCACGTGCGCGCTCTGCCACGTCGCGCGTCGCGAGAGCGCACCGTTCGAGACAGCCCCGCTCGAGACGGGCCGCGCGCGCCGCTCGCTCGACTACGGCCGCGCGCAGATCGTCTCCGCCGAGCGGCTCGGTCGAACGCTCGACCCCGACACGCGTGCGCGCTTCGAGAGCTGGGGTCCCGGCCGCGCCGACGTGATCGAGGACGTCGCCGACACCCCGATCGCAATCCCGGATCTCTGGGGCCTGCGCGAGCAACGCTTCCTCACCCAGGCCGGCACGCTGACGCATCGCGATCCGATGGGCCTCGCGATCCGACAAGAGACGCAGTACGTGCAGGCCAATCGCGGACGAACGCGTCCACCGCGCGCGCTGATGTTCGCGCTCGCGGTCTTCCTCTACGCGATCGAACCGCCTCCCGCGCGACCGATCGAGGACGCCACCGCGGTCGCGCGCGGCGAGGCGGTGTTTCGTCGCGAGTGCGTGCGGTGTCACTCGCTCGACAACGGCAGCGGTCCGCTCGTGCCGAGCGCGGAGGTCGGCACGAACCCAGAGCTGGCCGAAGGTGGCGCGCGTGGCACCGGCGCCTACCGTCCGGCGCCGCTGCTTCGCGTCGCCGACGCCGCGCCCTACCTGCACCACGGCGCGATCGACTCGCTCGAGTCCCTGCTCTCCTCCGACCGTGCAGAGCCAGGGCACCTCTTCGGGACGGATCTCCTCGCGACCGAACGCGACGACCTGCTCGCGTGGCTACGCGCCCGCTGACCTCACCGGCGGCGACACCGACTCGGCGACACCGACTCGACGAAACAATCTCGATACCCTTTCTCGTTTCGGAGGCCGAACAGCCCCCTTCACTCGAGGAATCAATCGACGTTTTTGGAGCGGCCGCCCGCTCGGGCGTCAGCGAAGGCGTTCGAACACGAGCTTGCCCTCGACCTCGACCGCCACCGCGAACGGCTCCATCACGAGCACGCCCTCGACGTCGTCGACGCGACCCGCGACCCAGCGCAGCGTGCCGCTCTCGACGGCCGCGACCACACGCGCGTCGATGCCCGCCGGCCCCCCGCGCAGCGGCAGCTTGCCACCCGCACCGTCGTCGACGACGCGCGAAGCGGTGTCCATCTCTCGCGCCGCGACCACCACGAAAGGCTCCGCGAGCGCGGGCGACGCCTTGATGGCCGCACGAAAGCGCGGTCGAAGCTCGTCGACCGAAGGCACCGCGAGCTCGCCCACGCGGGCCCACACGTCCGCCCCGATGCGGGGCGTCACCGCGTACTGGAGGAGTCGAAGCAAGCGCGGCGCACCCCCGAGCTCGATCTCGGCGAGCCCTGCCGTCACGAGCCGTGGGCACGAGCCCACCGAGCCGCTCTCGCTTCGCAACCGCTCCTCGCGGAAGACCTCGCCGGTGGTGGTGCAGACGAGGTAGCGCCGCTGCAGGCTCGCGCGGGAGAGCCCCGCGATCCACTCGCGCCCCACCTCGACGAAGCTCCGATCGTAGACCACGTCGCGCGGCGTGTCCGGATCGTTCGGGCGCCCGAGCCAGACCGCGCGCACGCGCCGGGACTCCGGATCCGCCGAGCTCTCACGCATCATCCCCGCCACGCGCGCGGCGCCGTCGAGCATGCGCGCGATGAGCGCCGCGTCGCGCCGCTGGAGTGCGAGACGGAGGCGCCCGACGAAGCGCGCCAAGCCGAACGGCGGCGCCTTGCCCGCGACCTCGATCAGCCGCTCGATCGCTTCGTTCACCGAAGCGGCGTGCGTCGCCGAGTCGACCCCGTGCCGCGCGATCGCGAGCAGGAGCTCGTCCAGCGCGTCGCCGAGCGGATGCCGCGTCGTCTCGACCGCCGCGGGCGGCAGGAGCGACTCGCGCGGCTCGCGCGGCTCGTCGTTGTCGGGCGCGAGACCCGCCAAGAGGCGAAGCGCGGCGCGGACGTGTGCCCCGTCGGAAGTGCCGTCGGTCGCGGCGACGAGGAGCGCACCATCGGGCTGCACCGTGACGGTGACGAGCTCCACGCGTCCGTCGACCGTCACCTCGAGGGTCGCGCGACGGATGTCGCCTGCCAAACCGCTGCCAGCGCCCCCGAGCTTCGCGACCAGCTCGCGCGCCGACGTTCGGAGCTGGTTCATGCCGTCCTCTGCAACGTGCGACGCCGACGTTGGAGCTCGAAGCGCACCGCCGGCGGGGCGCGTCGCAGATCGAGATCGAGCGCCTCGCCGAGCAATCCACGCGCGACGTCGTGACGCCCCTCGCGCTCGACCTGCTCCGCGCGGCGCAGGAACGTCTGCGCGAGCGTCCGCACCACGAGCGGGTTGCTCTCGACGAGCCCGCGATCGGTCTCGAGCGCGCGCCGGAAGGCCACGAGCGCCTGTGCGTGTCGCGCCTTTCGCGCGTGCGTCATCGCGACCGCGATCCACGGCCGCGCCCACTCGGGACGAAGCGTACCCGCGCGCTCGAGGCGCACGATGCCCGCGGTGAGCGCGCCGAACGCGACGAGGATCGTCCCCCACACGTACATCCGCATCGCGCGCAGACGTGCGCCGACGGACGTCCGCGCCGGAGGCTCGTTCGCCAGACGGATCGAGCGGGTCTCCTCGTCCTCGTAGTCTTCCCCGCGCAGCTCCATGCGCGCGACGATCGCCGCGCGCGCGTCCTCGATGGCGCCGCGGATCGCGCCGATGTGCGTGGCGGCGTCGAGCTCGATGAGCGGACGCAGCGCACGTCGATCGCCGAGGCGTGAGAGCGTGATCACCGCCTGCACCGTCACCGCGCCGCCCACGCCGAGGAGCGCGAGGACCTTCTCGGTGTCTTCCTTTCCGCCGAGCACCTCGAGCGCCTCGAGCGCGGCGATCCGCACCTCGGGATCCTCGCGGTCGAGCAAGCCACGCGCGTAGTCCGCACCGCGCCGATCCCCGTGCGCACCGAGCGCACCCGCGAACACTGCCTTCGCGACGTCGACGACCGTGCGTTCGTAAGCCGCGACGAGCGCGGGAGGCACGCGCGGATCGTCCACGCGACGGAGCGCACGCGCCGCGTCCACCACGATCTCCGCGCTCCCGCTGTCGAGCAGCTCGATCAACGAGGGCACGAGCCGCGGATCGCTCGCGTAGCGCAACGACTCGATCAGCTCGCGCCGCACGTCGCGGCTCGACACGCCGTCGTTGCCTTCGATGACCGCTTGCAGGTGCGTCGTGACGATCGCCGGCAGGTCCCGCGCGTGCAGCAGAAGGTGCGCGCGATCGTCGCCCGGCATGTCGGTGATGGGCTCGACCGGCGTGCGTCCGTCCCAGAACGCCGCGATGCGTGGCTCGAGCTCGCTCACGAGCCGCAGCCACCGCTCACGCTCCGCCTTCGCATGGCGCCCGGTGGCGCCCCCGACTCGCGCGCGGGTCTGCGCCAGCTCCGCCTCGAGCTCCACGTCGCGGAGCGCCGCGAGCGCCTCCGTGACCGCGCGTTGGTCTTTGTTCGCGAGCTGATCCCACTGCTCGCGCAGGTGCCGCAACACCGCGCGTCGCTGCCGCATGCTCCCGCCGCGGAGGAGCCCGAGCAGCGTGCGCACGTCGTCGAGCTGCGCGACCGTGATCGCGTCCCGACCGAACGACTCCACGCGCCCGAGCAGCGACGTGTCTGCGCTCGCGGCCTCCGTCGACGGCGAGCTCGACGTGCTCGCCTGGGCGCTCGGCTCGGAGTCCAGCTCCGTCCGCCGCCCCGCTTCGGTCACGCTCACCGCGGAGACGATCTGCACGAGGGAACGCGCCACGTCGCGATCGCTCGCGTCCGGCGAGAGCCCGAGCTCACCTCGAACGTCGCCCACCCCTTCGCTGCCGAGCCCGACCCGCAACGCGTGGAGCAGTCGTTCGATGCGTGGCTCGAAGCGGGTGCTCATGACGGCTCGGCGCGCTCCCCGAGCGCGAGCTCGACGAGGCCCGCGCCGCAGGCCACCAGCAACGTGTCGCGCCGCGGACGGATCGCGAAGATGCGGTGCTCTTCCGGCACGCCCTCCCCGAGCCACTCGCGTCGTCCGGACTCGGCGCTTCGTTGCATCGACGACGATCCTGAACGCACCCGCGGCAGCGCGTCGAGATCGAAGACGACCGACACGTCGCGCTCGTCCGACGAACCGTCTGCCGCAGCGCTGCCGTGGAACGCGCACGCGAGCACGAGCCCTCGGTCCCCGGAGGCCACGTTCGTCGCGCCGTAGAGCACCTCGCCGACCCACGCGAGCGCGTGGCAGCCCGCCAGCTCCGGAACGCGGCTCCAGCGTCCCTCGCGGTGCACGAGCGGACCGTTCGCGTCGCCTTCTTGCGCGAGCGCGACGCGATCGCCGGCCACCGCCACCGCGATCGCACCCGCCGCGCGCACGAGCCCCGTCGCGGCCGGAACGATCGCGCGGAAGCCGCGGCCGTCCTCGCTCGCGCGGAGCACGTCGATGCCGCCCCCGAGCGAGCCGCACGCGACCACGAAGGCCCCCGAGTCGTCGAGGTTCGCGTCGATCACGGGCGCGGGAAGCACCGGACCCACGAAGCGCGCGCCGAAGTCGTCGCTGCGGTAGAGCGCACCACCCGCCCAGAGCCAAAGACGCCCCGCCGCGTCGCCCGCCACGCGACAACCGACGCTCGGCTCGTTCCCGCTCCGCCACGCGTTCGCGGCCTGGAACGTCCGCCCCGCGTCCGTCGAACGGAAGAGACCGCCGAGCCGGGTGCCCACCGCGACGAGCACCGGACAGGTGATCGCAGCCGCCTCCTCCCGCGTCATCAGGTTGCGCGTCCCGCGGATGCCGGCGGCCAGCGCCCGGCGGTCCGACTTGGTCTGCAT
>CALJLK010000460.1 GCA_937982655.1 uncultured Sandaracinus sp. | reverse complement strand
CGAGCGACGTGCGGAGGAGCTGCTGCGCGCGGCGGGCTACCGCGTGGTCGAGCGGCAGGTCCACGCGGTCTACGCGATCCACGTCGACGGCTCGCCCGCGGAGGCGCACGTGCGCGCGGACTTCCTGGTCGAGCGTCGTGGACGCCGCTTCGTCGCGGACGCCAAGCGTGGACCGGAGGCGAGCCGCGCGACTTCGCCCGCCACGCGGCGCCAGCTCCTCGAGTATCGGCATGCGTACGCGGTCGACGGAGTGCTCCTCGTCGACGCCGAGCGTGGACGCGTGCACGCGATCGAGCTGACGTCCTCGAGGGGAACGCCGCTCGGAACGTCGTCGCTCGCCGCGTCCTCGCGCGCGGCGCTCTGGCTGCTGCTCGGCGCCGCGCTCGGCGTCGCCGGCTACGTGACCCTCACGGGATGACGCGTGCTCCTGCGGAGGCGCAGCGCGAGGCGTCGGGCGAGTCCGCCGGACGGGGCGGAGCAACCTGCTACCCTCCGCCCGCCATGGTTCGGCCCCGCGCTTGGTTCCAGAGCGTCACCGGAGATCCGGAGCGCTACCCGCTCAACGAGGTCCTCTACCGCGACCCCAAGTCCGGCGCGCTGCTGGAGGTCGTCCACGATCTCGAGGCGCTCAAGGGACGCACGCCCGCCGCGTGGATGAAGCTCTTCGACGAGCGCTACGGCCGGACGAGCTGGCCCTACGGCAGCGGCGTGTGGTCCAAGCACGAGTGGGTGCAGCC
This sequence comes from uncultured Sandaracinus sp., assembly GCA_937982655.1. Classification (GTDB taxonomy): domain Bacteria; phylum Myxococcota_A; class Polyangia; order Polyangiales; family Houyiibacteriaceae; genus JACKEH01. The sequence continues at coordinate 4,308 of CALJLK010000460.1, read as the reverse complement.
GCACGTCGCGCCCGAGAACGTGGTCTCGCTCTACGAAGGGAACACGAACCTCTTCTGGGCGGAGCGCTACGGCAAGAAACACCTGAAGCTGCCGGAGCTCTGGGTGAAGCAGTGCGGCACCAGCCACACGGGGTCCTTCAAGGATCTCGGCATGACGGTGCTCGTCTCGTCCGTGAAGCAGATGATCGCGGAGGGGAAACCCATCCGCGCGGTCGCGTGCGCGTCGACCGGCGACACCAGCGCGGCGCTCGCCGCCTACGGCGCGGCGGCGGGGATCCCGGTCGTGGTGCTCCTCCCGAAGGGCAAGATCACCGCCGCGCAGCTCCTGCAGCCGATGGCGAACGGCGCGCTCGTGTGCGCGCTCGACACGGACTTCGACGGCTGCATGCGCGTGGTGCAGGAGCTGACGAAGGATCCGACGATCTACCTCGCCAACTCGATGAACAGCCTGCGCGTCGAGGGGCAGAAGACGATCAGCTTCGAGATCGTGCAGCAGTTCGACTGGGAGGTGCCCGACTGGGTGCTCGTCCCGGGTGGCAACCTCGGCAACGTGTCCGCGATCGCCAAGGGCTTCCTCGAGATGAAGGAAGTCGGATTGATCGCGAAGCTGCCGCGGCTGGTGTGCTGCCAAGCCGAGAAGGCGAATCCGCTTTATCTCGCGCATCAGCGCGCGGTCGCGGAGGGACGAGATCTGCGCGAGAGCGACTTCGAGCCCATCGTGGCGGGCGAGACCCTCGCGAGCGCGATCCGCATCGGAAACCCGGTGTCGCTGCCCAAGGCGGTGCGCGCGCTCGTCGCGTGCCGAGGTCTCGTCGAGCAGGCGTCGGAGCGGGAGCTCGCGGAGGCGGTCGCGCGTGCGGATCGGACCGGCATGTTCAACTGCCCCCACACCGGCGTCGCGCTCGCGTGCCTCGAGAAGCTCGCCGCCCGCGGCACCATCCGCGAGGACGAGCGTGTGGTCGTGGTCTCGACGGCGCACGGCCTGAAGTTCACGGAGTTCAAGGCCGCCTACCACGAGGGGCGCTTGCCCTTCGAGTCGAGCCTCGCGAACCGCCCGCTCGAGATGGGCTCCGATCCCGCGGAGGTCGTGGAGCAGCTCCACCGCGCGCTCGACGCCCACACGGGCTGAGCGCGTCGACGCACGCGCGGAATCGAGGCGGCGCCATCGTTCGGACGGACCGAGGTTCTTCGGAGCCGCCAGGCCGAGCGGCCCCGCGGCGAGCGTCGCCTTCAGGCGACCGAACATCGAAGGGCGCGTGGGCATCGGGTCGACGAAACGCGACGAGGTCCGCCGGGGATCCGACGGACCTCGAGGGGTGGAAGCGTTCGACCGATCCGCCGCGCGCGTTCAGGCCGGCTTGGCCGCCTCGAAGCGAAGGTCGAGCGCGTCGTCCTTCACCGCGACGTGCACCACGCCGCCCGCGTCGCGGAGCTCTCCGAACACCATCGCCTTCGCGATGGGCCGCTTGAGCTCCTTCTCCACCAGCCGCGCCATCGGGCGCGCGCCCATGCGCGGGTCGTAGCCGTGATCCGCGAGCCACTCGCGCGCGGCGTCCGAGAGCTCGATGCGCACGTCCTTGGCGCCGAGCACCTCCTGAAGGACACCCACTTCCTTGTCGACGACCTTGCGGATCACGTCGCGCGTGAGGCCCGTGAAGTACACCACCGCGTCGAGGCGGTTGCGGAACTCGGGCGTGAACATCCGCTCGATGGCGGCCTTGCTCTTGCCCTTCTGGATCTCCTTGAGCGCCGCGTCGCCGCCCGCGCCGAAGCCCACGACCTTCTCCTGCGCTTCTTGGGCGCCCGCGTTCGTGGTCAGGATGAGCACCACATTGCGGAAGTCGGCCTCGCGCCCGTTGTTGTCGGTCAGCTTCGCGTTGTCCATCACCTGCAAGAGGATGTTGAACAGCTCGGGGTGCGCCTTCTCGATCTCGTCGAGCACCACGACCGAGTGCGGATGCTTGCGGATCGCGTCCGTGAGCAGGCCGCCCTGATCGAAGCCGACGTAACCGGGCGGCGCGCCGATGAGCCGCGAGACGCTGTGGCGCTCGCCGTACTCGCTCATGTCGAAGCGGTGCAGCTCGACGCCCATCTTCTCCGCGAGCTGCCGCGCGAGCTCGGTCTTGCCGACGCCCGTGGGTCCCGCGAAGAGGAAGCTGCCGACCGGCTTGCGATCCGCGCGCAGCCCCGCGCGCTGCAACGTGATCGCGTCCGTGATCGCCTCGATCGCCTCGTCTTGCCCGAAGATCTGCGCCTTGAGCTTCGGCTCCAGATCCTTGAGCTGATCGCGCTCCTGCGCGGACACGCTGTCCACCGGGACACGCGCGATCTTGCTGACGACCTTCTCCACGTCCTCCGCGGTCACGCGGTGCGTGCGATCCGCCTCCGACTTCATGCGGTCCGCCGCGCCGCACTCGTCGATCACGTCGATCGCCTTGTCGGGCAAGAAGCGGTCGACGATGTGTTTGGCCGCGAGGCGCGCGGCCGCGATCACCGCGTCGTCGTCGTACTTCACGCCGTGGTGCTCCTCGTACTTCGGGAGCAGCCCGCGCAGGATCTCGATCGTCTCGTCGACGCTCGGCTCCAGCACCTCGATCTTCTGAAGGCGCCGCGCGAACGCGCGATCGCGCTCCACGTGCTTGAACTCGGTGAAGGTCGTCGATCCGATCATGCGGATCTTCCCCGACGCGAGCGCGGGCTTGAGGATGTTGCTCGCGTCCATCGACGAGCCGGTGGTCGCGCCCGCGCCGACGATGGTGTGCATCTCGTCGACGAAGAGGATCGCGTGCGGCAGCTCTTCGAGGCGCTTCATCACGCCCTTGAGGCGCTCCTCGAACTGCCCGCGGAACTTGGTGCCCGCGAGCAGCGCGCCGAGATCGAGCGCGTACACGCGCGCCTCCTTCAGCACCTCGGGGACCGTGCCCTCCACGATGCGCAGCGCGAGGCCCTCCGCGATCGCGGTCTTGCCCACGCCCGGCTCGCCCACGTACACGGGGTTGTTCTTCCGGCGCCGGCAGAGCACTTGGATCGTGCGCTCGACCTCGCGGTCGCGACCGACCAACGGATCGATGCGGCCCGCTTCGGCCTCCGCGTTGAGATCCGTGGTGAAGGCCTGCAGGGGATCCTTGCTGCGTGGCTCGCCGTCCTCGTCGTCTTCGTCGCCTTCGCTCGCGCCCGCGCCGCCGGGGAAGGAGAGGGCGTCCGCGTCGCTCGAGCCGTCGGGTGCGACGCCGTGCGAGACCCAGCGCTTCAAGTCGAACTGCGTGATCCCCTCTTCGCCGAGGAAGAACACCGCATGGGAGTCGGGCACGCGGAAGAGCTGCACGAGCACGTTCCCGCCGTCGATCTCCTTCATCTCGCTGCTGATCGCGTGCACCGCGGCGGCTTGAAGCACGCGCTCGACCGCCATCGTCTGCTGCACCTCGTAGGGCACGTCGTCGGGCACGACCTCCGCGTGCTCGTCGATGAAGTCCTCGAGCTTGGCGCGCAGGCGCTTGAGGTTGCCGCCGAGCGCGGTGATCGCCTTCTTCGCGGCGGGGTCGTCGAGCAGCGCGAGGAGCAAGTGCTCGAGCGTCACGTACTCGTGGCGTTGTTCGGTCGCGCCGTCGAACGCGCGACGGAGGGTGGCTTGGAGCGCCTTGGCGATGATGGGTCCGGCCATGAGGTTCCTGTGTGTATGACCGCGGTGTCGTTCGGTAAAGGGTGAGTCGCGGCAGCGAGGTCTGGCGTGACGCGCCGGACGGGCACCGGCGACGGTTCAGTCCTCGTCGCCGTCCTCCGGCTCCATCGTCACGCGCAGCGGAAACTCGTGCTCCTGCGCGAGGTGCTCGGTCTTGGTGACCTTCGTCTCCGCGACCTCGCGCGTGTAGAGCCCCGCCACGCCCACGCCGTTGTGGTGCACGTGCAGCATCACGCGGATCGCGTCGCCTTCGCTCTTGTTGAAGACCGTCTGCAGCACCCACACGACGAAGTCCCGCGTCGTGTAGTCGTCGTTGTGCATCAGGACCTTGAAGAGCTTGGGCCGCTTCGTCTTCTTCTCCGGCTTGGTCTCCGTGATGACCCCGAGCTCGTCGTCGAATTCCGCCATGGACTCCTCGATGCTTCGCGCGGTCGATCACCGCGCTCGATTCGTACGTTCGCGCGCCCTGTCGGGATCCGCGCGGCGGGGAAGCATAGCGACGACCTCCGCCGGTCGCTCGCGCCCCTTCTCCTCGTCTACTCGCTCGCGCGTTCCTCCGCGCGTGCGTCCGCGAGCCGCCCCCGGTCCCGCCCCAGCATCTCCACATAGGCCAGCAGGTGGTGGCCGAA
>CALJLK010000459.1 GCA_937982655.1 uncultured Sandaracinus sp. | reverse complement strand
AACGATCGTCCGCGGCTGACCCCGCGGACTGGTAACGATCGTCCGCGGCTGACCCCGCGGACTGGTAACGATCGTCCGCGGCTGACCCTGCGGATCGGCAACCGTCTTCGGCTCGAGCGCGAACGGATACGGGGGTTGATTCGGCAGCGCGATGGCTTCGAGCGCGCACGCGGCTTCGCCTTCGTAGGTCGAATGCGCGCAGACACCGAGGAGCGCGGCAATTGCGTCGAAGAGGCGGCCCGCGCTGGTGGAGGGCACACCACGGTCGACCACGCCCGCGAAGCGAGGGACGTGCGCGCGGACGTCGATGCCCGCGGCCGCGAGCACACCGGCAAGGGCACGATCGCCCTCGCGCGCCGAACGATCCACGCCGACGAGCGGGAAGGGCGCGAGGCGGCCGACGAAGCGCGCGCCGCTGGGCGAGACCTCGAGCACCTCACCGCCCCCCGCGCCGTGTGGGGTGAGCCCGAAGCCGTCGAGGACGAAGCCGAGCGCGCGTTCGACGCGATGCTCGGCGAGCACCGACGCGACGTGCGCGTGGTGATGCCAGACGCGTTCGATCGGGAGCGCGCGCGTTTCGGCGGCGCGTGTGCATGCGAGATCGGGGTGGGCATCCGTCGCGACCACGCGGGGCTCGAGGCGATGGAGCGCGAGCAGATCGTCTTCGCTCGCGCGGTGCGCGGCGCGGGCGCGGGGCGAGTCGAGATCGCCGACGTGCGCGGCGAGGTAGACGCGCTCGCGATCACAAACCGCGGGGGCACTCTGGAAGTGCGCGCCGGTGGCGAGGATCGAGGTCGGCGCGTCGAAGGGAAGCGTGAGCGGCGCGAGGCCGCGTCCGAGGCGGAGGGTGCGCGGCGCGCCCGCGAGGACCGCGCGGACGGAGTCGTCGAGGCGGCGGGCGATGGGGCGATCGTGATCGAGGAAGAGGTCCGCGACGCCGCGAAGGTCGTCGAAGGCTTCGTCGCCGATCGGCGTGGGATCGCCGTGGAGGTTCGCGCTGGTGCAGACGAGCGGGGCGCCGACGCGCGACGCGAGGAGATGATGGAGCGGGGAGCTCGGGAGCATGAGCCCGAGGCGCGGCGTCGCGGGCGCGACGTTTGGAGCGACCGCGCTCGTGCGAGGACGCACCAGGACGATCGGCGCGGCGGCGGAGGTGAGCTCGTGGGCTTCGTCGTCGTTCATGTGTGCGAGCGCGCGCGCGGCGTCGAGGTCTCGCACCAACACCGCAAAGGGCTGACGCGGGCGACGTTTTCGATCGCGCAGGCGAGACACCGCGCGGGTGTCGCGGGCGTCGACGAGGAGCTGCCAGCCGCCGACGCCGCGGAGCGCGACGATCGCGCCCGCTCGGAGCTCGGCGATCGCCGCGTCGAGCGGATCGACGTCGGGGAGACGTGCGCTGTAGCGATCGCGGAGAAGGAGACGTGGGCCGCAATCGGGGCAGGCGAGGGTCTGCGCGTGGTGGCGGCGATCGAGGGGGTCGTGCTGCTCGGGGGCGCAGCGTGGGCAGAGCGGGAAACCCGCGAAGGTCGTGCGCTCGCGGTCGAAGGGGAGCGCGAGGATCGTGGAGGCGCGGGGACCGCAGCGCGTGCAGCTCGTGAACGCGTAGGCGTGGCGGCGTGCGTTCGGGTCGTGGAGCTCCGCGAGACACGCGTCGCAGGGCGCCAGGTCGGGCGGGGTGGTCGGGAGCGGCGCGCCGTCGAGGAGACTCGGTGCGATGGTGAAGACGTCGGCGTGGACGTGGTCGTGAACGTGATCGTGGTCGTGGTCGTGGTCGTGAACGTGGTCGTGAACGTGGTCGTGAACGTGGTCGTGGTCGTCGTCGATCGACGGGAGCGTCTCCCACGTGATCGTCTCGATTCGTGCGGGCGGAGGCGGAGAAGTCAGCGCGCACGCGAACGCGTCGAGGGCAGCGGGCGATCCTTCGACCTCGATCTCCACACCCTCGGCCGCGTTGCGCACGAAGCCCACGAGCGCGTGGGCGCGCGCGATCTTCGCGACGAACGGGCGAAAGCCCACGCCTTGCACCACGCCCCGCACCGACGCGCGGCGACGTTCCTGCGGCGTCCTCGTCGACGGGGCCACGGCCTCGCTCACTCCGCGAGGAGCACGCGCACCAGCTCTACGCCCGTCGGACGAGTGGGCTCGACGGTGACGGTGAGGGAGAGCGCGCCGAGGCCGAGCTCTTTGCAGACGTGCTCGAACTCGTGACGGAAGTGGGCTTCGTCGGCGCCGTAGAGCGCGCCGAGGCGTGCCTCGACGCCGCGCAAGGTGGCGCCGCGGGTCGTCGCTTCGCGCTCCGCTTGGCGGAGGAGCTTCGTCATCAATCCGTGCTCGTGCATGGCGTCGTTCCTCGAGGGGCGCGGGGGATCGTCGTCAGCGCGACCGCGCAGTTCAGGTGGACGTGTCGGTGGTTTCGATCGTGGAGTCGCCGAGCCGTGCGAGCGCCGCGCGCGTCGCGTGCGCGAGCGCGTCGAGCGCCGATTCCACCTCGGGGCTGAGCGTCTCGCCGGGGCCGAACGCGCGTCCGCCGAGGCCGAGGAAGACACCGCGCGGCGTGGGTCGTCCGAGCGCGACGCCGAGGCGCAGCGCGGAGCCGGGTCCGAGGTCGTGCGAGGAGACGCTCGGCGAAGCCAGCGCGGCCTGCGCGAGATCCGCGAGCGGGAGCTCGACGAGCGCGCCGCACGCGACGCCGTGACGGACGACGTCGAGCAACACACATGGGCGATCGAGGAGATCGAGCAGGCCCGCGCCGGGTCGTCCCGCGAGCACGACCTCGAAGCCTTCGTCGCGCAGCCGCTCGCCGATCCGCAGCGCGGCGGCGTCGTCGGAGGCGAAGCGGTTGCCGAGCGCGACCACGCGCGGGCGTTGCGCGGTCGTCGCGAGGGAGCCGAGCTCGTTCGTAGCACGAGCGCCCTCTCGGCTCGCTTCGACGTCGCGCGCTCGGGTCATGCGCCCTCGATGCGGAGGTCCAAGAAGTGGGTCGCGCAACTGATGCAGGGGTCGTAGCTGCGGATGAGGCGCTCGCAGAGCGCGGTCGCTTCGTCGTGGGGGAGCGCGAGGAGCGCGGGCGCCATCGCGACGAGGTCTGCTTCGATGCGCGCTTGGTTCTGCGACGTCGGAGGGACGATGCGCGCGTCTCGGACGAGGCCGTCTTCGTCGAGCTCGTAGCGGTGCCAGAGCAGGCCGCGCGGTGCCTCGGTGGCGCCGAAGCCGATGCGTGCGCTCGACGGATTCGTCGGCGGCTGACCCCGCCGACTCGGTGGATCCGTCGGGGGCAGCCCGCCGACTGTTCGGTGGGGATCGCGTCGCGCACGAACGCTTCGCGGGGCTCGACGTAGGCCTCGACGAGATCGAGCGCCTCCGCGAACGCGTGGACGAGCTCGATCGCGCGCACCACGAGGAACTGGTGTGGATTGCGTACGGAACGGGGAAGCGCGATCGACTCCATCGCGGTGCGGGCGCGCGGGTGAAGCCGCTCCGCGTGGTGATGCAGGCGCGCGGCTGGTCCCGTGAGGTACGTGGTGCCGTCGTGCAGCGTGGCTTGGAGCGCGTTGGAGTGGGGGACTTGGCGCTCCACGAAGTGCTCGTCGAAGCGTTCGATCGGCACACGCGTCGTCGCTCCGTCGCGTCCGACGAGGATCGTGTCGCCGCGCTCGAGCGGGTACTCGGGCGCGTCGAGCGCGACGTAGACGTAGTCCACGTCGAGCGGCGGCATCGGCAAGCTCGCGGCCCACGCGACGGTGAGCTCCGCGTCGCGCAGGCCAGCCGCGAGATCCTCACGCAGCGCGCGCAACCGCTCGCGCGACGGCACCTTCGAGAAGCCACCGATCCGCGGGCTCACCGGATGCGTCGCGCGCCCGCCGAGCGTCTCCAAGATCGCGTTGCCGATCTTCTTCATGCGCAGCCCGCGCTCGACGAGCTCGCGGTGCTCGGCCGCCATCTCGATCGCGCTCGGGAAGCCGAGGAAGTCGGGCGCGTGCAACAAGAACACGTGCAGCGCGTGGCTCTCGATCCACTCGCCGCAGTAGAGCAAACGCCGCAGACGACGGATCGGATCGGGCACCGAGACTCGCAAGGCCGCTTCGAGCGCGAGCGCGGCGCTCATCTGGTACGCGACGGGGCAGATGCCGCAGATGCGCGCGACCACGTCGACCACCTCGTGGCGATCGCGGCCGCGGAGGAACGCCTCGAAGAAGCGTGGTGCTTCGAAGATCGCGAGCTCGGAGCGCACCACGCGGCCACCTTCGAGCTGCAGCACGAAGCGCCCTTCGCCCTCGACGCGCGTGAGCACGTCCACGTGGTAGGTGCGCTCTTGGCGTTCTTCTTCGCTCACGGCTCTTCCTCGGGTGTGGGCTCGACTCGCTCCCGATCGTGCTCGAGCGCGCGCTTCGCTTCTCTCGCGAACGCCTCCGCCTCGCCGGTGAAGCTGCGAAAGCGGCGCGCGATCTCGGCGCCGCTCTCGCCCCGCGCGCGGAGCAGCGACGCCACCGACGCGGTGTTCGCTTGCTCCTTCGGGCCGAAGCAGCCGTAGCAGCCGCGCGCGAAGCTCGGACAGAGCGCGCCGCACCCGCCGTGCGTGATGGGGCCGAGGCAAGGCGTGTCGGAGGCGACCATCACGCAGACGTTGCCCGCGCGTTTGCACTCGACGCACACGCTCTCGTCGCGGAGCTCGGGGCGACGCCCGAGCAAGAGCGCGGTGAGCAGCTCGAGGAGCTGACCCTTCGCGATCGGACAGCCGCGCAGCTCGTGATCGACGCGCACGTGCGCCGCGACCGGCGTGGCGTCCGCCAGGGTGTCGACGTACTCGGGCCGCGCGTAGACGACGCGCAGCATCTCCTTCACGTCGCGGCCGTTGCGGAGCGCCTGGATGCCGCCCGCGGTCGCGCAAGCGCCGATCGTCACGAGGGTCTTCGCGCGCGCGCGCACCGAGCGCAAGTGCGCGAGCTGCTCGTTCGTCGACACCGAGCCTTCGACGAGCACCACGTCGAGCGGACCGCCGTCGTCGCGGCGTGAGGTCGCCTCCGCGAAGGTGACGATCTCGACCGCGCCCGCGAGCGGGAGCAGCTCGTCCTCGCACGAGAGGAGCTGGAGCTGACAGCCGTCGCAGGACGCGAGCTTCACGACGCCGAGGCGCGGGCGCTTCGATTTCGCAGCCGAGGTCGGAGGCGACGTGTGCATCAGAAGCCCTCCCGACCGAGCAGCGCGAGCTCGTCGCGGCGGAACACCGGACCGTCGCGGCAGACGAGGTGCGGGCCCATCTGACAGCGCCCGCAGAAGCCGACCGCACACTTCATGTGGCGCTCCATCGTGAGCCACTGCCGATCGTGCGTGACGCCCGCCGCGACGAGCGCGTCGCTCGTGAAGCGCATCATGATCTCGGGGCCGCAGACGAGCGCGCGCGCGCCCTCGGGGATCGCGCTGCGTCGAAGCAGACGCGTGACGACGCCGACGTGGCCGCGCCACCCGGGGCTCGCGTGATCGACGGTGACCGTGAGCTTCACGTGCGATCGTTCGAGCCACGTGATCATCTCGCGCGGGTAGAGCAGATCCTCGGGGGTGCGTGCGCCGACGAAGAGCCGCACGTCGGGGAAACGATCGGGCGCTTCGACGAGCGCGCGGATCGCACCTCGGAGCGGCGCCAGACCGACGCCGCCCGCCACGATCACGACCGGCGCGCCTTCGAGCGCCGCGAGCGGCCACCCGCGACCGTAGGGGCCGCGCACGCCGAGCTCCATGCCGGCCTCGAGCGCGGTGAGCGCGCGAGTGGTCGCGCCCACGCCGCGAATCGTGAGCTCGACGTCGACGAAGCCTTCCGCCCGCGAGACGCCCGAGACCGAGATCGGCGCTTCTCCGATCGTCGGCAACGAGAGCTGGAGGAACTGCCCGGGCTCGGCGGCGACGCCGTGATCACGCACGTGCAGCGTGACGACGTCCGAGGTCTCGGCGGTGATCGCGAGCACCTCCGCCGCGCGCGGCACGAGGTCCTCGTCGCGCGGCGTTTCGCAAGGCGGAGGCGCGTCCGGAAGCGCGACCGCCGACACCTGTCCGTCGCCGAGCGCGCGCGCTTCCTCCACGAGATCGATGCCCGCCGGACACCACGTCGTGCAGCGTCCGCAGCCCACGCAGCCGCTCGTGCCGAGCTGCGCGACCCAGCTCCCGAGCTTGTGCGTGAGCCACTGGCGGTAACGATCCTTCGTCGTCGCGCGCGGGTTCGCGCCGTGCATCGCGCCGTGCTCGGACGAGAAGCAGCTCTCCCACACGCGCTCGCGCTCGCTGCGTCCTTCGAGCGCGCCGGCCGTCGCGCCGGCCTCTTCCGCGTGGCTGCAGAAGCAGGTGGGGCACACGCTCGTGCAGTTGCCGCACGCGAGGCAGCGCGCCGCGACCTCGTCCCAGCGTGCGTGATCGAGGGCCGCGAAGAGCCGCTCGGGCAGACCTTCGATGGCGAGCCGGCCGGTGTGCGTCTTCGTGGTCGCAGCGTCGAGATCGCGCTCGGCTTCGACGCGCTCGTCGTCGGCGACCGCGCGGGTCGGCAGCCGGTCGAGCAACTGCGCGCCCTCCTCGGTGCGTGCTTCGAGCACGAGCCCCGCGTCGATCTCGGTCGCGATCAGATCCGCGGCGTCGCCGTACACCCGCGGACCGGTGCCGGCGTCGCCGCAGAAGCAGGTCGCGGCGGGCGAAGTGCACTGCACGGCGACGACGAGCTGCAGGGCGTCACGACGCGCGCGGTAGCGAGGCTCCGACGCCGCGCCCTGCACGAACACACGATCCTGCACGCCGATCGCCGCGAGCTCGCACGCGCGCGCGCCGAGCACCGCGGTCGCTTCGGGCTTCGGCACCACCGCCACGAAGCCGACCTTGCCGTCCGCGCGTCGCTCCGCGCGAAAGAGCGTCTCGCGCGGCGGAAAGAGCGTCTCCTTGAGCGAGGTCGGACCGACCGCGTAGCCGAACGCGCGTTCGTCGGCGCGCGCGCGCAGTCGGTAGCGCCCGGGGCTCTGCTCGTCGCCGACGCCGATCGGGAGATCTTCCACATGCTCGAGCTCGCCGAAGGTGATCGCGCCGTCGCGCACGCGTGGGCCGAGAAGACGACGTCCGTCGCGCAGCGCCGCGACGAGCGCGGGGAGCGACTCGCGAGGAAGGAAACGCGCGCTCATCGGGACCCGAAGACGTCGAGGAGCTGGAGGCGCGTCGCGTGGAGTCGATCGGCGACCTCCTCGAACGCGATCGCCATCACACGGTACCCGACCCGCGGGTCCTGCTCGCAGAGCTCCAGCAAGGCGGAAGCGTCCAGGCGCAGGAGCACCGTCTCGGTGAGCGCGCGCGCGCTGGCGACGCGAGGGCGCCGCAGCAGCGCGCTCCAGCCGAGCAGCTCGCCGTCCGAGAGCGTGAGCACGGCGGTGGTCCCGCGTCCCTCGAAGCGCTGCGTGAGCTGCACGTGGCCGCGCACGATCCAGTAGAGATCGCCCGGCGCGTCGCCTTCGTTGAAGAGCAGCGCGTCGGCGCGGTGTCGTTCTTCGAACGTGAGCGCCGCGATCGACGCGAGCGCGTCGGCGGGGAGGGTGGCGAGCCCGGGAAACGAAGCGAGCGTGTGGCTCTCGACGGTCACGGGGTCATCCTACACGCGTGCCCGTGGTGCGCGGCGCGGGACCTCACGTGTGTCACGGGTCGGGCGCGCGGCGCGGGACCTCACGTGTGTCACAAGTCGGGCGCGCGGCGCGGACCGAACGTCCGTCGGACGCGATCCGAGCAGACGATCCATGTGTCGCAGGCGGCACCACGATCCGCGGTGCTCGTGATCCCGCGCGGCGTACCGAGGCCGCCGACCATCACTCCATGCGGCGGTAGTAGATGTCCGCGTTCGGACATTGCGTGCCGGTCACCGGGCAGCCGGAGCCGCGGCGGTGGTCGGTCCACACGACGTGCACCCGCCCGCTGCCCACCGCGACCGAAGGCGTCTGCGAGTCGGTGGTGCCGATCGTGTTCGTGTCCATGCGGTAGTCCTGCGGTTGCCACGTCGCGCCCGCGTCCAAGCTGAAGTTCGCGTAGACGTCCGTGAAGCCGCTGCGATCGTCCGACCACGCCGCCGCGACGAGATCGCCGCTGGCCGCGAGGGACACCGTCAAGCTGGCGCTCGTGCCCGCCGCGGTGCCGGTGTCGAGCCGAACCGGTGCCGAGAAGGTCATGCCGGCGTTGGTGCTGCGCGACGTGAGGATGTCCGGGAAGCCGTCGCGGTAGTCGACCCAAGCGACGATCGTGCGGCTCGAGGAGAGGGCGACCACGCGCGGTGCGATCGAGTCGTGCGGGAAGGGATCCTGGTCGAGCTTCGTCGGGGTCGCGAGCCAGGTCATGCCGGCGTCGATCGAGCGATTCATCCAGATGTCGAGCGAGCCCGCGTCGCGGTTGTCCACCCAGACCACGTAGGCGTTGTCGCCGTCGGCCGCGATGTCCGGATCGACGCTCGCGTTGCTTCCCACGAGGTCACCCGTGTCGACCCGCACCGCGGTGTCGAAGCTCGAGCCGCTGTTGCGCGAGGTGCGCACGTAGAGGTCGGCGCCGCCGTTGCGGTTGTCGCGCCAGACCACGTGCACGCGCGTCCCGCTCGCGGCGATCCGCGGCGTCGCCGCGACGTAGCCGTCCAACGGGCTCTCCGGGCTCATCTGAACCGGCTCGGACCACGTGTTGCCGTTGTTGGTGCTGCGCGAGAAGTACACCTGTCGGCGGCGCGTGGTCTCGAACGCCTCGAAGACGACGTAGACGTTGTTGCCGCTCACCGCGAGGTCGACGCCGAAGCTGTCGGCGGTCGCCGTCTCGCCGGTGGCGTTGACCTTCGTGTTGCCGCTGAAGCTCGCGCCGCCGTCGGTGGAACGGTTGCGGTAGATCTCGCGGTAGTTGGTGCCCCCGCGGAAGTCGGCCCACACCGCCGCGACGTCTTGGGTCGCGCTCGGCGCGAGCTGCGGCGAGAACGCGGGCCCGCCGGACGAGTCGAGCAGGATGGGCGCGCCCCAGTTCACGCCGCCGTCGCTGCTGCGCGCGAAGTACACGTGCGGGAAGCTGCGGATCGGATCGCCCGAGCGGCTCGTCTCCATCCACGCCGCGTAGACGAGGTTGCCCGAGCCGGTCGCGATCACCGGCGCGAGCGAGTTCAGCGAGCTCTGCGTGACGTGGGTGTCGAGCCGACGATCCGTGCCGCGCGCGGTCAGACAACCTTCGTCGGGCGTGCCGTCGCAGTCGTTGTCGAGGGTGTCGCAGCGGAACTCCGTCGTTTGGTAGGTGCTCGGGAAATCGCACGCGAAGCCACCCGCGCCGCGGCAGGTCGGCACGCGCCCCGCGCAGACACCGGTCTGGTTCGCGCAGCTCGGGATGCTGCCGGGGGCCGGCGTCGTGAGGCCGTCGTCGATCGCGCCGTTGCAGTTGTCGTCGATGCCGTTGCACGTCTCCGCGATCGGTCCGACGAACGCGCCGCCGCAGGTCAGCGTCGCGCCCGAGCACGCGAAGGTGCCGTACTCGCAGCGACCGACGTTGGTGCCGCCGCAGCGGTCGCCCACGCCCGGGACGCCGGGTCCTTCGTCGGTGCGTCCGTCGCAGTCCTCGTCGGTGCCGTCGCAGGTCTCGCTCGGCAGCGCGCCCACCCCGCCCACGCACACGATCGCGCCGCGCTGACACGAGTTGATGCCGGGGCGGCAGATGCCGGTCGAGGAGCCACACGAGGTGCCGACGCGCACGTCCGCTTCGTCGATCCGTCCGTCGCAGTCGTCGTCGATGCCGTCGCAGTCGTCGACGCCGCCGCTCGGCGTGCAGACGTACTCGCAGCCCGTCGCGGGGTTGCCGTCGAGGTCCACGAAGCCCGCGCGACAGCTCGCGATGCCGCAGGTGCCCATCGTGCAGCTCGGCGTCGCGTTCGCGAAGCTGCACGCGCGCCCGCACGCGCCGCAGTTCGCGGGCGAGCTCGCGAGATCGAAGCCCTCGTCGAGGTTGCCGTCACAGTCGTCGTCCGCGCCGTTGCAGATCTCGGCCGCCCCGCTGCTGCCTGCGCAGCGGTACTCGCAGCCGTTGCTCGGATCGCGATCGAGATCGACGTACCCCTCGTTGCAGCCGTCGAGGCGGCACGTGCTCGCCTCGCACACGCCGTCGCCGTTCGCGAACACACACGCGTTGCCGCAGGTGCCGCAGTTCGCGCGGTCGGTCGTGAGATCGAAGCCCTCGTCCACCGCGCCGTCGCAATCGTTGTCGCGGGTGTCGCAGAGCTCGGGCCCCGACGGTGGGCACTCGTACTCGCATCCGTTCGTCGGGTTCCCGTCGAGATCGTGGAAGCCGATCTCACACTCGTCGATCGTGCACTCGCCCGCCGCGCACCCCGGGAAGGCGCCGGGCAGAACGCACTCCGCCTCGCAGGCGCCGCAGTTGCGTGGATCGGTCGCGAGATCGAACGTTTCGTCGACGCGGCCATCGCAGTCGTCGTCGCGCTCGTTGCAGACCTCGTCGCCGAACGGGATGCAGCCGTCCGCGGGCCGCGCGTCCACGCCCGCGTCGCGCGGGCCCGAGTCGGTGACGATCTCGCCGCAGTTCTCGAAGCAGAAGGGCTCGACGTCGCAGCCCGCGCTCGTGAGCGCGAGCGCGCTCGTCGCCGTCATGGCCGCAGCGCGACGAAGCGACGTGCGCGACACGGCCGTGCGAACCCTCGACACCCGTCGGCGCCAGCCGAGCAAGCCGAGGAGCACCAGCGCGATTCCGGCGCCTGCGGCGTTGGATCCCGACGTCGGCGCGCCGGCCGCGTCGCAGGTGCAGCCACCGCCGCCCGCCGCGAGACCGAGCACGCGCTCCGGCGGCGTCGTGGGCGACGCGGGCACACACGCGCCGTCGTCCGCGCGACAGATCGATCCTCCCGGACAACGACGTCCCGCACACGGATCGTCGACGCAGGTGTCGCCGACGCAGACCCGTGCGCGCCCACACGCGGGCTCGCACGTCGGGGCCACGCACGCTCCGTCGACGCAGCGTCGGTCGCCCGAGCACGTGCCACCGCACGGCGCCTCCACACACGCGCCGTCCTCGCAGCGCCGTCCGCTCGGACACGAGAGGTCGCACGGTGCGACGCAGGTGCCTTCGTCGCAGTACTGCCCCTCGGGGCAGCCGACGCCCGCGCACGGATCGGGCTCGCACGCCGCGTCGCGGCAACGCTCGCCCATCGGGCACCCGCGCCCGTAGCAGTTGTCCTCCACGCAGCGTCCGCGCACGCACGCGTCACCCGGTCGGCAGCTCACGTCCGTGCAGAGGTCGCGGCACTCGCCCGTGGTGGGC
Source organism: uncultured Sandaracinus sp. (assembly GCA_937982655.1). Taxonomy (GTDB): domain Bacteria; phylum Myxococcota_A; class Polyangia; order Polyangiales; family Houyiibacteriaceae; genus JACKEH01. Next base: position 10,937 of record CALJLK010000459.1, on the reverse strand, counting down.
TCGCAGATCGAGTTCTCGTCGCAGACGACGCCCTCGCACATGCCGCCCACGCAGTAGCCGGGCACGCCTCCGTCGGGCGGCGCGAGCGACTCGTCGCACACGCGACCGGGCGGACACGGGAACTCGCCGTCCCCGCAGGGCGTCAGGCAGCGACACTCGATGCACGCGCCGGTGCCACAGAGGCTGCCGTCGGCCTCTTCGTCGATCGCGCCGTCGCAGTCGTCGTCCTCGCAGTTGCAGACCTCGCGCGAGGGGCTCGTCGCGCCGAGGCATTGCAGATCGCCGGCGACGCACGTGACGCGACCGGGGATGCACGCCGCGCCGTCCGGCGGATCGAGCACGTAGCCGCCCATTCCGTCGGGCACACACTCCGCGCCGCCGCCGGGGTTTCCGTCGTCGATGATGCCGTTGCAGTCGTCGTCGAGGTTGTTGCAGGTCTCGACGCCCGGCGTGGGCGCGTCGCAGCCCGCCCACGCGCCCGCGGTGCACGTCTCCGTGCCGAGCCCACACGCGCTGCTGCAGGTGCGCGTGAGCTCTTCGTCGATCCGGCCGTCGCAGTCTTCGTCGGTTCCGTCGCAGGTCTCGAGACGCGGCGTCGCGGCGGTGCAGCCGACGAACACGCCCGAGATGCACGTGGCGATGCCGCCGCCGCACGCGGTCGAGCACGCCATGGTGATCGGGCCTTCGTCGGTGCGTCCGTCGCAATCGTTGTCGAGGTTGTCGCAAGTCTCCACGCTCGGGGTGGGCGCCGTGCATCCGCGGTAGGCGCCTGCCGAGCAGGTCTCGATGCCGCTGCCGCAGCTCGACGAGCACGCGCGGGTGAGACCCTCGTCCGTCGTTCCGTCGCAGTCGTCGTCGGTGCCGTTGCAGAGCTCCACCGTCGGTCGCCGCGCGTTGCAGCCGGCGAAAGTGCCCGCGATGCAGACCTCGGTGCCAGCGCCGCACTCGTTGGTGCACGCGCGCGAGATGCCTTCGTCGATCGTGCCGTCGCAGTCGTTGTCGGCGTTGTCGCAGAGTTCGCCGGACGGCATTCGCGCCGAGCAGGCGCCGTAGGTGCCCGCCACGCAGGTGCGCACACCTGCGCCGCATGCCGTGCTGCATGCCTGGGTCAGCCCGTCGTCGATCACGCCGTCGCAGTCGTCGTCGAGGTTGTTGCAGGTCTCGGGGCGGGGATCGCAGAGCGGCACGAGGCCAGTCGCGCGCACGAGCATGTCCTCGAAGTCGTTGTCGCCGCCGCGGAAGAGATCCTCGAAGCCGAAGTAGAAGGTGTTGACCCGAGTCGCGGACTCGTAGACGAGGAAGTGTTTGAAGTCACCGTCGTCGTTGAGCGCAGCGTTCGTGAAGTAGATGCGGTTGTTGGTGTCGCGGCGGCCGCCGCAGCTGTCGTTGACGTTCACGCCGGTGGGGTCACAGCCGCGATTGAACTCGCACGAGCTCCCGTCGAAGGTCCCGTTCTCGCGCGAGTTGTCGAGGCGCTCGGGCGTGCGGAGCCAGAAGCCGATCGGCCGGCCCGCCGCGAAGCCGGGCTGGGTGTCGAAGTCGACCGTGATGGTGCGGGTGGTCGAGCAGGGGCAGTCGCACGTCGCGTAGGTGCGGCAGCCGAAGATGGTGCGGAGGTTCGCGGGGTTGGTGACGTCGTCGCCGAGCCAGAACCACCCGAACGAGTTTCGGAAGCCCGCGCCCTCGCCGATGTCGACGAACGTGACGTCGTAGCTGCCCGAAGCATTGGGCACCGGGCGGTAGGCCTCGGGCAGCACTTGAGCGTCCTCGACGGCGTTCAGCGCGCCCGCCATCGTCTCGCCGGTTCCCGCGCGATCGAGGCACGCCTGCATGCGCCCCGACTCGGGGACGACGGTGCCGTCGACCTGGCTGATGTACGCGTGGGCCGTTCCGTCGCGCGCGACGAAGACCACGAGTACCGAAAGGAGAGGGACCCAGAGGGCCTTGCCGAAGGTCGAGCTCCGCATGGGGCTGCAAAGATACCAGCACGCGAGAACGCCTGGAATGGGGGACGTGAGGGGGGATTCGACTCCACGGGTCGGCGTGGGGTCGAGAGAAGGCGGACCCTCGTCCTGCGCCCGCTGAATTTATCCCTTGCCAGGTCCGAGGCCGGAGCTATCATCCGCGTCCGTTTCTCGGACGGTGGTGGCTGTAGCTCAGTGGTAGAGCACTGGATTGTGGCTCCGGGGGTCGCGGGTTCAAGCCCCGTCAGTCACCCCACCTCAAACCCGGTTTCGGCCGGGTTTGTTCTTGACAGACGAATGATGTGAGGTAGAAAGCGCGCCGATTCGGGCTCGTCTCGAAACGAAGCTCTTTCCACCAAGTACGACGAGCACCCGTAGCTCAGCTGGATAGAGCGTCGGACTTCGAATCCGCAGGTCGCAGGTTCGAATCCTGCCGGGTGCGCCGCTTCTTACGATTCAATCGTCGAACGTTTCAGCCGTTCGATGGGCATCAATCGTCTCTCTTCGGGTCATTAGCTCAATTGGTAGAGCAGCGGATTCTTAATCCGTTGGCTTCAGGTTCGAGTCCTGAATGACCCACCAACCCGCGCTTCGGCGCGGGTTTTTCATTTCTGGCGTTTCGTCATTTGGGCGGCGACTTCGATTCGGCGACTTCGATTCGGCTTCGAAGGACGACTGTCGCCCGCGGTTCACGCTGCGCGCGACCTCGTTCACTCCCGACCCGGTGGTGCTCGGGCCGATCGCATCGGCGCTCCGCCGTGGACGTTGCGTTTTTCGAGGTTTCGTGAGACTTCGTCGGCGTGTGCGTCCGCTGCGGACACGCTGGCAAGCGCCTTGCTCAGGGGCCCGCGGTCCGCGACGCCACCGTCGCGGCGAGGAGAACTTCATGAAGACGAAGCTTGGATGGCGCTCTCTGTTGGGGACCACGCTCGGCGTGCTCGCGATCGGCTGCGGCGACGGAGCGGGGGCGATCGACACGGGGCTTCCGGACTCGACGCCGATCGTGGAGCTGACGGACGAGCAAGCGGTGCAGGCCTGCATCGCGTTCGAGCGCTGGGAGCGTGACGAAGCCTCGAACCTCGGCAGCCGACGTGAGCTCTGCACGGTCTTCGCGGTCGCGTTCACGGAGGACGCGACGAGCTGCGAGGCGGCAGTGCAGGCGTGCCTCGACGCGGAGCCGAGCGAGCCGGAGCCGGAGGACGAGACGCCAGAGGAAGAGTGCGCGGACGAGACCGCGCCGGAGGTCGAGGCGAGCTGCGACGTCACGGTGGGCGAGGTCGAGGCGTGTGCGAACGCGCGCGTCGACGCGACCCGGCGCGCGCTCTCGGAGCTCGACTGCAGCTACGCGGGTGACGACGACGCGCTCGACGAGCTGGAGGATCGGTACGAGCCGGAGATCTGCCGTGACATCGAGCGGCGTTGCCCGGGGCTCGACGGCGACGATCTGAGCTGACCGACCTGATCGCAGACGTGAGCGTCGTCGCCGACCACGTTCACGTCACGACCACGTTCACGCCCACGACCACGACCACGACGGATCGTGGCGCACCGACGACGAAGGCCGGTCCCGAGGGGCCGGCCTTCGTGCGTGGGGCGATCGCTCGCGCGTCAGCCCTTCGTGAGCTTCCGGTACTTGATGCGCTTGGGCACGTCCGCGTCCTCGCCGAGGCGCTTCTTCCGATCCGCCGCGTAGTCGCTGTAGCTGCCCTCGAAGAACATCACCTGGCTGTCGCCTTCGAACGCGAGGATGTGCGTGCAGATGCGGTCGAGGTACCAGCGATCGTGGCTGATGATCAGCACGCAGCCCGGGAACTCGAGCAGCGCCGACTCGAGCGAGCGCAGCGTCTCGACGTCGAGGTCGTTCGTCGGCTCGTCGAGGAGCAGCACGTTGCCGCCGCTCTTCATGAGCTTGGCGAGGTGCACGCGGTTGCGCTCACCACCCGAGAGGTTGCCGACGATCTTCTGCTGGTCGGAGCCCTTGAAGTTGAACCACCCGCAGTACGCGCGCGACGACACCGTGCGATCGCCGACGTCGATCTCGTCCGCCCCGCCGCTGATCTCCTGGAAGACCGTCTTGTCGTCGCCGAGGTGATCGCGGTGCTGGTCGACGTAGCTGAGCTTCACCGTCTCGCCGACCACGATCTTGCCCGCGTCGGGCTCGAGCTGGCCGGTAATCATCTTGAAGAGGGTCGTCTTGCCGGCGCCGTTCGGGCCGACGATGCCGACGATGGCGCCCGGCGGAACGCGGAACGAGAGGTTCTCGTAGAGCAGGTTGTCGCCGAAGGACTTCGCGATGCCCTCGACCTCGATGACCTTGCCGCCGAGGCGCGGGCCGGGCGGGATGCGCACCTCGTTCGGATCGCGCGCGGCGCGTCCACGATCCTGCACGAGGCGATCGAAGGCCTCGATGCGCGCCTTGCTCTTGGCCTGACGGGCCTTGGGCGACGCGCGCACCCACTCGAGCTCTTCCTTGATCTTCCGCTGACGCGCGGACTCCTGCTTCTCTTCGAGCTCGAGCCGCTTCTGCTTGCTCTCGAGCCACTCGGAGTAGTTGCCCTTGAAGGGATAGGCCTCGCCGCGGTCGAGCTCGAGGATCCACTCGATCACGTTGTCGAGGAAGTAGCGGTCGTGGGTGATGAGGATGACGCAGCCGGGGTAGCTCTGGAGGTGACCCTGGAGCCACGCCGTGCTCTCGGCGTCCAAGTGGTTCGTCGGCTCGTCGAGCAGCAGCAGGTCCGGCTTCTCGAGCAGCAGTCGGCAGAGCGCGACGCGGCGCTTCTCACCACCCGAGAGCGTCGACGTGCTCGCGTCGCCGGGCGGCAGCCGCAGCGCGTCCATCGCGATCTCGAGCGCGTGGTCGAGGTTCCAGCCGTCGACCGCGTCGATCTGATCCTGCAGACGACCCTGCTTCTCGAGCAGCTTCGTCATCTCGTCGTCGCTCATCGGCTCGCCGAGCTTCATGCTCAGCTCCTCGAACTCGCGCACCACGTCGCGGATCGGCTTGACCGCGAGCTCCACCGCCTCGAGCACCGTCTTGGCGCCGCCGAGGTCGGGCTCCTGCGAGAGATACCCGACCTTGAGCCCAGGCTTGGTCCAGCACTCGCCGGTGTAGTTGGTGTCGACCCCGGCCATGATGCGCAGGATCGTCGACTTACCGGAGCCGTTGGCGCCGATGATTCCGATCTTCGCGTTCGGCAGGAACGAGAGGTAGAGATCGGAGACGATCTTCTTGTCGGGCGGGTGGACCTTCGTGAGGCCCTTCATGGAGAAGATGTAGTCGGCCATATGCCGCGCCCTCTGTGCCACAGGGCGGCCCGCTTGGGTAGAGCGCGTCGGAGACACGAGCACCCACGCGCCGCGTCGGGATATGCTCCGTCGCGTGGAGGTGGAGCCCGCGCGCCTGCTCTCGGTGCTCGTCGCGACGACGGCGCCGGTCCTCGTGGAGGACGCGGGTGGGCGCGTGCTCGCGGTGAGCGGCGCGCTGGCAGCGGCGCTCGGGGTGGACGAGCCCGCGCTGCTCGGGCGACCGAGCACCTCGCTCGCGCTCGATCGGCTGGTCGGGCGCAGGAAGGTCGTTCCGCTCGGCACGTGGCGGGTCTCGCGCTGGGAGCCGAGCGAGTCCACCGAAGAGGCGCGCGCGAGCAAGACACGTTTCCTCGCCGCGCTGAGCCACGATCTGCGCACACCGCTCAACGCGATCCTCGGCACCGCGGAGCGCCTGCGTCGCGGAGGGCCGCTCGAGCCCGAGCGCGTGCACGCGTCGGCGCTCCGCATCGAACGCAACGCCCACGCGCTCTTGCTGCTGCTCGACGATCTCTTCGACTCCACGCAAATCGACGAGGGCCTCGAGGTCGAGCCGGTGCCCTTCGCGCTCGCCGATCTCTTCCGCCACGTGATGGAGGTCGCGCGTGACGTCGCGGAGCCGCGCGGGGTGTCGCTCGTGCTCGATCACGATCCGCTCTTGCCGGAGCGTGTGCTCGGCGACGTGCGGCGGCTGCGGCAGATCCTCGGCGGGTTGATGACGCGGGGCGCGCGACGTGCGGCGCGCGGGCGCGTGACCTTGCGCGCGCGGCGCGACGAGTCGCCGGAGGCGCGGCTCGCGGCGTCGGCGGACGCGCGTTTCCCGCTGCGGCTCGAGGTGTCCGTCGAAGGTTCGGGCGACTCCGCCGGGGAGCGCACGCGCGCGGGGATCGACCTGCTCGGTCGCATCGCGTCCGCGATCGGCGGGCGCCTCGTGTGCGACGATCGCTTCGACCGTTGCGTGCTGACCCTCGCGCTGCCCATCGCGCCTGCGTCGGCCTCGCTCTCGCGCGGCGAGGTGCGCGGACAGATCGCGCGCGCCGTGCTGCGAGGGCGGGTGCTCGTGGTCGACGACTCCGCGGAGAACCGCGAGCTGCTCGGATCGCTCGTCGCGGCCGCAGGGCTCGAGGTCGACGTGGTCGAAGACGGGGAAGCCGCACTGGAGCTCGCGGAGCGGAAGCTCTTCGACCTCGCGCTCGTGGATCTCCGGATGCCGGGCCTCGACGGCTTCTCGCTCCGCGCCGCGCTCGACGAACGCGCGCGGCGCGACGGCGAGGTGCGCCTGCCGGTGGTCGCGGTCACCGCAGACGCGGTGGCGGGGACACGCGAGCGATGTCTCGCAGCGGGGTTCGCGGACTGTGTCTACAAGCCGATCGAAGGCGACGCGCTCTTGCGCGTGGTGCGGCGACGGCTCCGTCGAAACGTGCTCGTCGCGGACGACGACGGAGATCTCCGCGCGCTCGTCGCGGCGTTCTTGGAGGACGCCGGCTGGCGCGTCTTCTCCGTCGACGACGGCGCGCAGGCGGTCGCGCAGCTCGCCGATCGCACGGTGCACGCGCTGGTCGTGGATCTCGAGATGCCGGTGCTCGACGGCTTCGGCGTGATCGAGCGCGCGCGGACGCTCCTGCCGCACGTGCCGGTGATCGCGCTGACGGGTCATCGGGATCCGGAGACCAGGCGACGCGCGCAGGCGGCGGGCTTCCACGAGGTGCTCACGAAGCCGCTCGAAGGTGCGCTCCTGGTCGAGCGGCTTCGAACGCTGCTGCCGTGACGCTGCCGTCGTGACGCTGCTGTCGTGACGCTGCTGTCGTGACGCTGCTGCCGTGACGCTGCCGTCGTGACGCTGCCGTCGTGACGCAGCCGTTGGTCTTCGCGGCCGAGCGTGTGCTCGCCGATCCGAAGCTGCGTGGCTGGGATCACGGGCCGGGGGTGAGCTTCGGCGCCGCGATGGAGCGCTGGTGGTTCGAGGACTGACGCGGAATGACGCGTGATGCTCCCGTCGTCCGAACGACGGACCACCGATGCACGAGCCGACGCTCGACGGAACGTGTGTCTCGCCCCATGACCGAGCGATGCTTCCCCACGGGAGAACGACGATGCCCCGAGCCACGACCGTTTCGACGAGGACGGCTTCGACGAGGGGAGGCGCGAGATGCGTGGCGGTCGCGCTCCTCGCGTTCTCGGCGTGCACGCCGCTCCCGGAGCAGCGCGTCGCGCGTGGGCTCTATTCGGACCTCCACCAGGCCGTCGAGCTGCGCGAGAACAACGAGTGGGTCGTCGACCGCCTGGAGGTCGAAGCTTCGATCGAGTCGGTGATGTCGAGCTTCTGCGCGACCGACCGCGAGGATCGCGAGGACGTGCGGATGTTCATCGCGGAGCAGATCGCCGCCGAGGGTGGGCCTTCGGAGGAGCTGTATCGACAGGAGGGCCTCACGCGGCGCGTGAAGCGTGTGCGGCGGCTCGAGCGGGTGCGCGCGATGCTCGACGCGGGTGAGGGCACCGTGGCGGAGTGTCCGTACTGGCTCGAGCCGGACGAAGACTTCGCAGGCGTCGAAGGCAACGAGCGGCGCGTGGTGATCCTCGCGGAGACGCGGGGCGGCGGTGCGCTCGTGGTGAGCGACGGAGAGGTCGGGCTCGGCGGCGGAGGCGGAGGACGCCTCCTGCTCGCAGCGGGGCTCGGCCCTCGCGTCACGCTCGGGGTCGGCTTCGAGCTCGGCGCCGAAGGTCGCCTGCCCGAGACGGACGACGGGCGTCGGAGCTTCGAGGGCATCCTCGCGACCGCGGTGCCGGTGCTGCTCCGCGTGCGCGACATGAGCCGCATCGTCGACGTCGAGCTCGCGTGGACGCAGCGCTACGACAGCCCGACGCGCCACGGCGCGCGCATCGGCATCGGCTACGGGATCACGACGCCGCGTGTCTCGGCGTTCATGCCCTACGGCGTGATCTGGATCGGCTACGGCCTGACGCCCGGCGCGCACGGCGAGCCGACGGATCACACGGTCTGGCTCGGCACACGCGTCGGCTTCGACTGGGATCCCTGACGCTCTTCGTCCGGTCGCTGCGCGCGCGAACGATCGAGCGAGCCTCGAGCGAGGGCACGCTCCAGCGAGCGATCGTTCCGCGAAGCGTGAGCGCGACGTCGTGCGGACGAGGGTGCGGACGAGGGTGCGGACGATCTGGCGCACCTCGCCGACGTAGCCACGTGCGAACGTGCTTCCCCTGCGGGGTCGTGGCGGCGATCCTCGCGCGCGATGTACGCCGCACCGCCTCGCCGCCCGCCCGCCGACGCCCCGCACGTCGCGTGGCGCATGCCCAAGCCGCTGCGCTTCACCGCGCGCGCGTTCGCCGAAGCGCTCTTCGCGAGCGACGACGGACCGCCCGACGCCGCGCGGCTCGACTGGCTGCTCGAAGAGGTGGAGGATTTCCTCGCGCGCTCGGGCTTCCGCGCGCAGGCGGTCTTCCAAGCGAGCATGCTCGCGCTCGCGACCACGGCGCCTCTGACCATCGGCAAACCGGTGCCGCTGCCGCTGCTCGACTGGCGCGAGCGCATCCACGCGATCGAACGTTTCGAGCGCACGCCGCTCGGGCTCGCGGTGCTCGGGGCCAAGGCGATGCTCTGCCTCGTCTGGTACGAGCATCCGGAGGCAGCGAAAGAGATCGGCTTCGACGGACGCTGCCTCGACGCGGGCCACGCGTGGAGCTCGGTGATTGAGCGGGGAGCGCAACGATGAATGTTCAGGCAAGCCGCCTGCTGGACGGCGCGCAGCGACCGGAGGGAGCGGAGGCTCGCGGGAGGGGGCCCCTTCGGGCGTCACGCCCGATGGGGGAGGGGCTGGCGACAGCCCCTCGGGGGAAGAGCTGATGCCCTACGAGAGCGGCCGCGATCACGCGGGGGATCTGCGTTTGTCGTGCGACGTCGTCGTCGTCGGCTCGGGCGCGGCGGGCGCCACCGTCGCGACGGAGCTCGCGCTCTCGGGCGCGCGCGTGCTGGTGCTCGAAGAGGGCGCGCGCGTCGACGCGGCCGAGCACGGCGCGATGCGACCGAGCGAGTCGCTTCGCCACGTCTGGCGCGACGGAGGTTTCTCGGTCGCGGCGGGCATCGGCGACTCGCCGACCATCAACGTCACGATGGGTCGCGTCGTGGGCGGCTCCTCGATGGTCACCGGCGGCGTCTGCTTCCGCACGCCCGATCACGTGCTCGACACCTGGGTGCGCGAGCACGGCCTGCACGGCTACGCGCCGCGCGCCATGGCGCCGTACTTCGACGAGGTCGAGAAGCACCTGCACGTCGAGACCGTCACGCCCGATCGCTGGTCGCGCTCCACGCACCTCTTCGACGCTGGCTTGCGAAAGAAGGGCGTCGCGCTCGACTCGCTGCGTCGGAACACCAAGGGCTGCCACGGCTGCGGGCGCTGCAATTTCGGGTGCCCCGAGCAGGCGAAGATGAGCGTGGACCTCTCGTATCTGCCGCGCGCGGCCGCGAAGGGCGCCACGATCTTCTCGCATTGTCGGGTGGAGAAGGTGCGTTTGAAGGGGCGGCGCGCGATCGGAGTCGAGGGGCGCGTGCTCAACGGGCCGAACGGTCGACCGGGCGGCAAGCTCGTGGTCGACGCGCGTCGCGTGGTGATCGCGGGCAGCGCGTGGGTCACGCCGACGATCCTGCGCCGCAGCGGGATCAAGCACGACGTGCTCGGCAAGAAGCTCACGCTGCACCCGGGCTTCCGGATGATGGCGCGCTTCGACGAGGAGGTCGAAGGTTGGAAAGGCGCGATGCAGAGCGCGTTCAGCGACGCGTTCGAGGAGCGCGGGCTCACGCTCGTGAGCGTGTTCATCCCCGTGAGCGTGATCGGCGCGACGATGCCGGGCATCGGGCCCGACCACGTGAACAACGCCCGCAGAATGAAGCACGTCGCGATGTTCGGCGGGATGATCCACGACGAAGGCGGTGGCACCGTGATGCGCGGTCCGGGCGGCGAGCCCTTCGTCACGTATCGGATGAGCCGCCGCGATCGCGCGCGCATGCCCGACATCGTGCGGCTGCTCGGGGAGACGTTCCTCGACGCGGGCGCGAAGGAGATCTTCCCGCCGGTGCTGGGGCTCGAGCGTGGGCTCACCCCGGACGCGTTTCGCGCGTTCGACTTCGAGCGCCTCCCCGCGCGCCGTTACGAGTGCTCCTCGCAGCACCCGCTCGGCAGCGCGCGCATCGGCAGCGATCCCCGCGCGAGCGTCTGCGATCCGGACGGGCGCGTGTGGGACGCGGAGGAGCTCTACGTGGTGGACGGCAGCGTCCTGCCGACCAGCCTCGGCGTGAACCCGCAGGAGTCGATCATGGCGGTCGCGACGAAGCTCGCGTGGACGATGCGCGACCGTCCGTACGCGTGACCCGCTCGGACCGCGGCGTCTACGACGCGTCGGCGCGAAAGATCTCGCGATGCGCGAGAATTTCTTCGCGCCGACGCCGCAGGCCTCGTACGACTTCGGCGTCTCCTCCGCGGGAAACCGTCGGCACGACGCTTGTATTGGACGACTGACGCCGTCGATGGGGGTGGTCGACGCACGAGTCGGGGGGCTCGTGGCGACACGCGAAGTCGCGGTCGGGACGCGGTTCACACCCGCGTTCGCGGGAGCGCACGCCTCGAGTCTGGGACGGCGCTCGGTGGTTCGAACCGGCGG
>CALJLK010000458.1 GCA_937982655.1 uncultured Sandaracinus sp. | reverse complement strand
GAGGGCGCGAGCCGCGCGAAGAGCCGCTTCCTCGCGAACATGAGCCACGAGCTGCGCACGCCGCTCAACGTGATCATCGGCTACGCCGAGATGCTGATGGAGGATGCGGAGGAGAGCGGCGCGGAGAGCACGACCGAAGATCTCGAGAAGATTCAGCGCGCGGGAAAACACCTTCTCGGTTTGATCGACGACATCCTCGATCTGTCGAAGATCGAAGCCGGCAAGATGGACCTCTCGTGGGAGGAGGTCGACGTCGACGCCCTCGTGGCGGAGCTGGGCGACACCGCGGTCGCGCTCGCCGGCCGCAACCGCAACCGCTTCCGGGTGGTCGGCAAGGGGCTCGGTCGCACTTGGGCGGACGCGACCAAGCTCCGGCAGGTGCTCTTCAACCTGATCGCGAACGCCTGCAAGTTCACCAGCGACGGCGAGGTGCAGATCGCGGTCGCGCGGCGGCGCATCGACGAACGGGACGAGCTGGTCTTCGCGATCGCCGACACCGGCGTCGGCATGGACGAAGAGACGGTGACCAAGCTCTTCCGCCCCTTCATGCAGGCCGACGCGTCGACCACGCGGAAGTACGGCGGCACCGGCCTCGGCCTCGCGATCTCGAAACGTTTCGTCGAGATGATGGGCGGCGGCATCCACGTGCGCAGCAAGCCCGGCGAGGGCTCGACGTTCACGGTGCGGCTGCCCGTACGCACACGTGCGCCCTCGCGCCCCGGGCTGCTCATCGAGCGCGCGCTCGAAGAAGGTCGCGGTCGCCGAGTGCTCTTCGTGGGCGGAAACCCCGTGCGACGCGAGCGTCTGCGGCGCGCCTTGCTCGAGCTCGGATGCCGTGTGGGCGCGGCGGCGACCAGCACGGAGGCGCTCGGGCGCATCCGTCGCGCGGCGCCCGATCTGGTGGTCGTGCTCGACCTGCCTGCGAACACCGACCGCACGTCGTTCGTGGAGGCGCTCGCCGCGACTCCGACTCCGACCCGCCTCGACGTCTTCGTGGAAGGCGCGGTGGCGGGCCCGGTGCCGAGCGGCGTCGTCTGCCTCGCGGGCGGCGACGACGCGCTCTTGTCCGCCGTGCGCCGCTGGCTGGTCTGAGCTCCGTACGAAGCCTCACGAGGACGCCGGACGCTTCCTCCGAGGCTTCGTCGTCGCCGGTGTCGCGAATCGCGCGCGACCTACTTCACGCCGAGAATCGGTCGCAGGAACTCCGCCGTGAAGCTGCCCTTCACCTTCGCGACCGCTTCCGGCGGGCCCTCCGCCACCACGTGGCCGCCGCCTTCGCCGCCCTCGGGGCCCATGTCGACCAGCCAGTCCGCGCTCTTGATCACGTCGAGGTTGTGCTCGATCACGAGCACGGTGTTCCCCTGATCGACGAGGCGCTGGAGCACCATCACGAGCTTGCGCACGTCCTCGAAGTGCAGACCGGTCGTCGGCTCGTCGAGGATGTAGAGCGTGTGCTCCTCCTGCCCGCGCAGCGTCTGCCCCTTGCCGAGCTCCGCCGCGAGCTTCACGCGCTGAGCTTCGCCGCCCGAGAGGGTCGTGCTCGGCTGGCCGAGCGTGAGGTAGCCGAGCCCGACGTCCACGAGACACTGCGTGAATCGCACGATCTTCGGGTGCGCCTCGAAGAAGGTGCTCGCGTCCTCGCAGGTCATCGCGAGCACCTCCGCGATGTTCTTCCCGCGGTAGAGCACCTGCAAGGTTTCGCGACTGTAGCGGGTGCCCTTGCAGACCTCGCACTCGACGAAGACGTCGGGGAGGAAGTGCATCTCGATCTTCTTGGTGCCCTGGCCCTGGCAGGCCTCGCAGCGTCCGCCCTTCACGTTGAAGGAGAAGCGCCCCGGCTCGTAGCCGCGGGAGCGCGCCTCCGGCATCTGCGCGAAGATGCTGCGGATCTCGTCGAAGGTCTTGGTGTAGGTCGCGGGGTTGCTGCGCGGGGTGCGACCGATCGGCGTCTGGTCGACCTCGATGATGCGGTCGATCTTCTTGAGCCCGTTCACGCGCTCGTGCGCGCCCGGCTTCGCCTTGCTGCCGTGGAGCTCGCGCTTGACCGCCCGCAACAAGATGTCGTTGACCAGCGTGCTCTTTCCGGAACCGCTCACGCCGGTCACCGCGATCAAACCGCCGAGCGGGAAGGTCACGTCGACGTTCTTCAGGTTGTGCTGCCGCGCGCCCTTCACGACGATCGCGCTCTTCTTGTCGAGCTTCCGCCGCTCGCTCGGCTTCGGGGTCGGTACGAAGCGCTCGCCCGTGAGGTACTTCGCGGTGAGCGACTCCGGCACCTTCGCGATGTCCTCGATCGCGCCCTGCGCGATGACGCGCCCGCCGTGGACGCCCGGTCCCGGGCCCACGTCGAGGATGTGATCGGCGGCGCGGATCATCTCCTCGTCGTGCTCCACCACGAGCACCGTGTTCCCGATGTCCGCCAGGTGCCGCAGGGTGCGGATGAGCCGCGCGTTGTCGCGCGGGTGCAGGCCGATGGTGGGCTCGTCGAGCACGTAGGCGGTGCCGACGATGCCCGAGCCGACCTGCGTCGCGAGGCGGATGCGCTGCGCCTCGCCGCCGCTGAGGGTGGCCATGCGTCGCGCGAGGTTCAGGTAGCCGAGGCCGACGCTCTTCAAGAACCCGAGCCGCGCCTTCACCTCGCGCAGGATGGGCTTCGCGATCGCTTCGCCCTCGGACGAGAGCTGGAGCGCATCGGTGATCGCGAGCGCGCTCTCGATGTCGAGCCGGCAGAAGTCGCTGACGTTGAGGCGATGGGGGTCCGCGGAGAGCCCGAGCCGGCGACGCTCCTCCACGATCGCCTTCGGGAGCGGCGTCGAGGTATCGAGGTAGACGCTGAGCGCCTTCAGGTTCAGGCGTTGCCCGAGGCACTCCGGGCACTCGCGCTCCGTCATGAACTCCTGGAGGAATTCCTTCACCCACTTCGAGTCGGTCTTCTCGAACCAGCTCTTCAATTGGGGAATCACGCCCTCCCACGCGACGCCGTACGACTTCTCTTGGGCGCTCGTGGTGCCGAACAAGAGGATTTGTTTGAGCTCGTCCGAGAGCGACCCGACGGTCACGCTGGGCTTGAGCTCGAACCAGCGCAGGAAGCGACGGATGAGCCGCCCGCTGAACATGCCCGCGGGGCCGGCCTTCTTCCATGGCGCGATGCCGTCCTTGCCGATCTGCGCCTCGGGATCCGGGAGCACGAGCTCGGGATCGATCTCGAGCAGCACACCGAGGCCGTGGCAATGCGGGCAGGCGCCTTGGGGCGAGTTGAACGAGAAGAGGCGCGGCTCGAGCTCGTCGAGCGCGTGCCCGGGGTGCACGGGGCACGCGTAGTTCTCGGAGTACGTAGTGTCGTGCCAGACCGTGGCGCTGGGCTCGGCTGACCCCGAGCCCCGAGAGGAACCGTCCTGCTCGCGCTCGACGCTCACCACCACGGTGCCCTTCGAGCGTTTGAGCGCGGTCTCCACGCTGTCCGCGAGCCGATCGCGGCTGCGCTCGCGCACCACGAGACGATCCACCACCGCGTCGACGTCGTGCTTCTCGTAGCGCCCGAGCCCGAGCGGATTCTCGCCTTCCTTCGCGAGCACCTCCGCGAGATCCACGATCGTGCCGTTCACGCGCGCCCGCACGAAGCCGTCCTTCTGCAGCTCTTCGAGCACCTCGCGGTGGAAGCCCTTCTTCTGCTTCACGAGCGGCGCGAGCACGAGCAGCTTCGTGCCCTCGGGCAGCCGCGAGACGGCGTCCGTGATCTGCGAGGGATGCGACGCGGTGATCGGCTGCTCGCAACGATCCGTGACGACGTCGTCCTTCTTGCGGGTCTTGGTGGGCGCCCAACACACGGGTTTGCCCGCGCGCGCGAAGAGCAGGCGCAGGTAGTCGTAGATCTCGGTCGAGGTGGCGACGGTCGAACGCGGCGTGTGACCGCTCGTGCGCTGCTCGATCGCGATGGTCGGCGGCAGACCTTCGATGCTCTCGACGTCGGGCTTCTTCTGCTGGTCGAGGAACTGCCGCGCGTACGCGGAGAGCGACTCCATGTACTTGCGCTGACCCTCGGCGAAGATCGTGTCGAAGGCGAGCGAGGACTTGCCCGAGCCGGAGAGCCCGGTGATCACGACGAGCCGATCGCGCGGGATGTCGACGTCTACTGCCTTCAGGTTGTGCTCGCGTGCGCCGCGCACGCGAATCTCGCGGATGGGATCGAAACGCTCGCGGCCCACCTTCTTGGCCGAGTCGGCGGGGTCAGCCGCCGACTTTTTGGCGGAGTCGGCGGGGTCAGCCGCCGACTTGTCGTAGGGGACCGGTTCGGTGCCGGGGGTCTTCTCGTGCGGACTGCCGTCGGCCATGACTGCTCGCTCCTGGCGTGGATGCATCGCCCCGCGGGCGCCGGCCCGGCTGGGTGCGGGTAGCCCGCGGGGGCGGGCGCCGAAGCCTAGGGCGGGGGTGTGACATGCCCAGGGGAGGACGGCGAGGAGGGGACCGAGACCGAGACGAGACCGACGAGTCGAAGGCCGACGACGCGGAGGCCCGGCGCGGACGGGACGACTTGGGCTCGCGCGATGGGTGGTGCTAGAGACCGGGCGTGAAGCTCGAGAGCCAGCCGCCTCCCGCCCCGCGCCCGCGCGCGTATCCCCCGGCGCTCTACGCCGCCGTCCACTCCGGCAACTCGGGCGACGTCGCCTACTACCGCCGCGCGTGCACCGGCGCGCGCTCCGTCCTCGAGCTCGGCTGCGGCTACGGCCGCGTGCTCGACGGGCTCACCCGCGAGCGCTCGCTCGAGGACGGCGGTCTCCTCGAGCTCGCCCGCGAGCGCGCCCCCCGCGCGACGATCGTGGCGGGCGACATGACCGACTTCGACCTCGGCCGCAGCTTCGATCGCGTCTTCATCCCCTACAACGGCCTCTACTGCGTGCTCACCGAAGCGGAGCAGGTCGCGGCTCTGCGGCGCGCGCGCGCGCACCTGAACGACGGTGGTCTCCTGGTCCTCGACGCGTACGCGGCCGACGCCTTCCACGGCGACGGCGACGAAGAGAGCGATCCGAACGACGGAGCGTGGGACGCGCCGGGCTTCGTGAAGTCCGTGAAGGCCCTCGGCACCACCTGGGAGGTCCACGAGCAATCGCGTTGGGATCGTGAGACGCAGCGCATCGACGCGGTCTACACGCACGTGCCCGCGGACGGCGGACGCAGCGTGGTCGCCGCGATCCCACAGCGCTACTTGCTCACTGCGCAGCTCCCGGAGCTCTTCGCGCAAGCCGGACTCGCGCTCGTCGCGCTCCAAGGCGGCTTCGACCAAAGCGCCTTCGACGAAGAAGAGTCCGCGCTCTTCGTCGCGATCGCGACCCCCGTCGACGCGACCGCCTGAGCGACGCCGTCAATCAAAAGCGCGTGGGCCCGCTGGTGCGCGCGCATGCCTCCTGAAGCGGCAAGTGCAACGCGGCGATCAGCGCCGCGCACACCAGCACCGCGAAGGTCGGCGCGAGCAGGAACGTGCCCACGCTCGTCGGACGCGGCGCGGCGAAGAGCGCAACGAACCCCGCGAGCCACGCCCACGTCAGCGGCGCCAACGTCCGCCACGGGGTCTCCCGTCGACGTGCGCAGCGCGTGAGGGCGAGTGCGGTGACCACGACCGGCACGCCGACGCCCACCGCCAGGCCGTGCTCGGGGAAGGCGAGCTCGCTGCCGAACGATCCCACGAACGCCGCGTGCTCGAGTGAAGGCTTCGGGAGTGCGCGCTCCATCTCGGGGAGCTGGGAGCAGGCGATGCGCGAGGGAAGGGTGGCGTGCGTCGCTCGAAGGTGTATCATCCGGCCATCCTGATGTTCGGATGAAAGACTCCGACGCCGACCCGAGCGACCGTGATCGACCGAGCCCGCAGCGCCGAGCCCTCCGAGGAGGTCTCGCTCGAAGCCTCCACCGCCTGGCTCCACCTCTTCGGGGACGCCACGCGGCTGCGCTTGCTCGCGCTCCTCGAAGAGCACGAGCTCTCGGTCGCCGACCTCGTCGCCATCACGGACCTCCCGCAGTCGCGCGTCTCGACCCACCTCGGCAAGCTGCGCGAGGCCAACGTGCTGCACGACCGCCGCGTCGGCGCCTCCACCCTCTACCGGGCGAACGCCGCGATGCCGAGCGCTGCGAGCGCGCTCTGGCAGATGCTCCGCGCGAGCCTCGCCGACGCCACCCTGCGCGCCGATGCCGAGCGCCGCGACGCGCGCCTTCGCGCACGCGAGAAGGCCTCGTGGCCCGAGACCGTCGCGGGCGAGATGGAGCGGCATTGGTCGCCCGGTCGCACCTGGGAGTCGCTCGTGCACGGCGTGGCGAGCCTGCTCTCGCTCGGCGACGTGCTCGACGTCGGCTGCGGCGACGGTTGGAGCGCGCGTCTGCTCGCGCCGCGCTGCACGTCCTACGTCGGCCTCGATCGCAGCGAGAAAGTGCTGAGCGCCGCGCGCCGTCGCACGAAGTCGCTCTCGAACGCGCGCTTCGAGCTCGGTGAGATGGAGGCGCTCCCCTTCGAGGCGGCGCGCTTCGATCACGTGCTCCTCTTCCACGTGCTCGTGCACGCCGAGGATCCGAGCGTCGCCATCGCGGAGGCCGCGCGCGTGCTCCGTCCCGGCGGGTCGCTCTCCGTCGTCACCCTCGCGAGCCATCCGCACGCGGACCTGACCGCGCCTTACGGCCACCGACACGCGGGTTTTGCCCCCGCCGCGCTGCGATCCATGCTCCGCGCGGCCGGGCTCGCGGTCCGCACCTGCGAGGTCACGAGCCGCGAACGAAAAGCACCGCACTACGAGGTGCTCACCGCGTGCGCGGTGAACGAAGGAGCCGCGTGCTCCGACGACGACTCTGACGAGCGACTCGGTCGCTCCGCTTCTTCCGACGAGCGACTCGGTCGCTCACGTGCTTCCGACGAGCGACCGGTTCGCTCGCCCGCTTCCGACGAACGACCGCGTGGTCGTGACGGCGCTTCCGAACGGCCTCCGCGGCGTTCGGCTCGAGGTAGACGATGACTCATCCGATCGAAGCTCTCCTGCGCGAACGCATCCTCGTCCTCGACGGCGCGATGGGCACCATGGTCCAGCGCTTCAAGCTCGAAGAGGCCGACTACCGCGGCGCGCGCTTCGCCGATCACCCGCACGACCTCAAGGGCAACAACGACCTCCTCGTGATCACGAAGCCCGAGGTCATCCGCTCCATCCACGAGCAGTACCTCCGCGCGGGCGCCGATCTCGTCGAGACCGACACCTTCAACGCGACCTCGATCTCGCAGGCCGACTACCACCTCGAGCACCTCGCGTACGAGCTCAACGTCGCGGCCGCCAAGGTCGCGCGCGAAGCCGTCGACGCGGTCGCCACGCCGGACCATCCGCGCTTCGTCGCGGGCGCCATCGGTCCGCTCAACAAGACGCTCTCGCTCTCGCCGAAGGTCGAAGACCCCGGCTTCCGCGCGCTCACCTTCGACGAGGCGAAGGACGCCTACGCGGAACAGGTCCGCGGCCTCCTCGACGGCGGGGTCGACTGCCTCCTCGTCGAGACCATCTTCGACACCCTGAACTCGAAGGCCGCCATCGTGGCCATCGAAGAGGTCTTCGAAGCGCGCGGCGTGCGCCTGCCGATCCTCATCAGCGTCACCATCACCGATCGCAGCGGCCGCACCCTCTCGGGTCAGACCGTCGAAGCGTTCTGGTACTCGATCGAGCACGCCAAGCCGCTCACGGTCGGCATCAACTGCGCGCTCGGTGCGGCGGAGATGCGCCCCTTCCTCCAAGCGCTCTCCGACGTCGCGAGCACCTACGTCAGCGCCTATCCGAACGCCGGCCTCCCGAACGCGTTCGGCGAGTACGACCAAGACGCGGCGACCATGGCCGCGCTCGTGAAGGAGTTCGCGGAGGCGGGCCTCGTGAACCTCGTCGGCGGCTGCTGCGGCACCACCCCCGATCACGTGCGCGCGGTCGCGGAGGCGGTGAAGGGCATCACGCCGCGCAAGCTCAAGCCGCGCAGCGCCTTCTCTCGCTACTCCGGCCTCGAGCCGCTCGTGCTCACGCCCGACTCCGGCTTCCAGATGGTCGGCGAGCGCACCAACGTCACGGGCTCCAAGCGCTTCATGCGCCTCGTGAAGGAAGGCAAGCTCGGCGAGGCCGTCGAGGTCGCGCTCGATCAGGTCCGCGGCGGCGCGAACATCGTCGACGTCAACATGGACGAGGGCCTGCTCGACTCCGAGAAGTGCATGGCGCAGTTCCTCGATCTGCTCGCGTCCGAGCCCGAGATCGCGCGCGTGCCGATCATGATCGACAGCTCCAAGTGGAGCGTGCTCGAAGAGGGCCTCAAGCACGTCCAGGGCAAGGCCATCGTGAACTCGATCTCGCTCAAGGAGGGCGAGGAGGACTTCCGCAAGAAGGCGCGCATCGTGCGTCGCTACGGCGCCGCGGCGGTCGTGATGGCCTTCGACGAAGAGGGCCAGGCCGACACCGTCGAGCGCAAGGTCGCGATCTGTCAGCGCGCGTACCGCATCCTCGTCGAAGAAGAGGGCTGGGACGGCACCGACATCATCTTCGATCCGAACGTCTTCGCGGTCGCGACCGGCATCGCGGAGCACGACGGCTACGGCGTCGCCTTCATCGAGGCGACGCGGCAGATCAAGGCGACCTGTCCGGGCGTGAAGATCTCCGGCGGCATCTCGAACCTGAGCTTCTCGTTCCGCGGCAACGACGTCGTGCGCGAGGCGATGCACGCGGCCTTCCTCTACCGAGCCATCGAGGCCGGCCTCGACATGGGCATCGTCAACGCGGGCCAGATCGAGGTCTACGAAGAGGTCCCCAAGGATCTCCTCGAGCGCGTGGAGGACGTGCTCTTCCAGCGTCGCCCCGACGCGACCGAGCGCCTCGTGACCTTCGCGGAGACCGTGCGCGGCGCGGGCAAGAAGAAGGAAGAAGAGCTCGCGTGGCGCGACGAGAGCGTCGAGAAGCGCCTCGAGCACGCGCTCGTGAAGGGCATCGTCGACTTCGTGGACGCCGACACCGAAGAGGCGCGCGTGAAGTACGGCCGCCCGCTCGACGTGATCGAAGGTCCGTTGATGGCGGGCATGCAGGTCGTCGGCGACCTCTTCGGCGCGGGCAAGATGTTCCTCCCGCAGGTCGTGAAGTCGGCCCGCGTGATGAAGAAGGCGGTCGCGTACCTCGAGCCTTTCATGGAGGCAGAGAAACAAGCCGCGCTCGCCGCGGGCACCACCGCCGCGACTCAGACCGGCCAAGGCACGGTGCTGATGGCGACCGTGAAGGGCGACGTGCACGACATCGGCAAGAACATCGTGGGCGTCGTGCTCGGCTGCAACGGCTACCGCGTGATCGATCTCGGCGTGATGGTCGCGGCCGACGTGATCCTCCGCCGCGCGCGCGAAGAGAACGTGCAGGCGATCGGTCTGTCCGGCCTCATCACGCCCTCGCTCGACGAGATGGTCTTCGTCGCAAAGGAGATGGAGCGTCAGGGCTTCAATCTCCCGCTCCTCATCGGCGGTGCGACCACCTCGCGTCAGCACACCGCGGTGAAGATCGCGCCCGCCTACCACGGCCCGGTCGTGCACGTGCTCGACGCCTCGCGTGTGGTGAACGTGCTCTCGGGCCTCTTCGACGAGAAGCAGCACGACGCCTACGTCGCGAAGAACGTCGAAGAACAAGAGAAGATGCGGCGCCTCTTCGCGATGAAGCAGGACCGCCCGATGCTCCCGATCGAGACCGCGCGCGAGAACTCCGCCCCGACGGAGTGGGATCGCGCCGAGATCGCGGTTCCCTCCGAGCTCGGCCGGCAGGTCGTCACGCCGTCGATCGGCGAGCTGCGCGAGTGGATCGACTGGACGATGTTCTTCTCCGCGTGGGAGCTGAAGGGTCGCTTCCCGCAGATCCTCGAGCACCCCGAGGTCGGCCCCGCGGCGCGCGAGCTCTTCGCGGAGGCGACCACGCTGCTCGATCGCATCGAGAAGGAGCAGCTCCTCACGCCACGTGGTGTCTTCGGTTTCTGGCCGGCCAACCGCGAAGGCGACGACGTGGTGCTCTTCGAAGACGAAGCGCGCACCAAGGAGCTCGCGCGGTTCCCGATGCTGCGTCAGCAGGCGGTGAAGCCGGGCGAGCAGCCCTACTACTCGCTCGCCGACTTCGTCGCGCCGAAGGGCCACGCGGACTACGTCGGCGCCTTCGCGGTCACCTCCGGCATCGGCGCCGAAGAGCTCGCGAAGAAGTTCGAAGCCGCGCACGACGACTACCGCGCGATCCTCGTGAAGGCGCTCGCGGATCGTCTGGCGGAGGCCTTCGCGGAGTACCTGCACGCGCACGCGCGAAAGGTCTGGGGCTACGGTGAAGACGAAGCGCTCAGCCACGAAGACCTCGTGCGCGAGCGTTACCGCGGCATCCGCCCCGCGTTCGGCTATCCCGCCTGCCCGGACCACACCGAGAAGCGCACGCTCTTCGCGCTCCTCGACGCGGACGCGGTCGGCATCGAGCTCACCGAGCACTGCGCGATGTACCCGACCGCGAGCGTCAGCGGCCTCTACTTCGGCCACCCCGAGAGCCGCTACTTCGCGGTCGGCCAGCTCGGTCGCGATCAAGTCGTCGACTACGCGCGCCGCAAGGGCATGAGCCTGAAGGAGGCCGAGCGCTGGCTTGCTCCGAACCTCGGCTACGACCCCGACGCGACCGCGCCCACCGACGCGGTGGCCGCGGCGGAGTAGGCCCTCGTCGCGGTAGCACCGACCACACTCACGACGTCGACGAGCGCGACGACGCGCCCCACGTCGTCACGATCGTACGAAGTCGTTGGTCGTGGTCGTGGACCGAGACGTGGTCGTGGACCGCGACGTGGTCGTTGACGTGGACGGCGACGTGAACGGCGACGAGAGACAGCGACAGAGACGGAGACACTACTCCGCCAAGAACCGCGCGAAGCTCTCCGCGAGCTTCGTCGGGTCGTCCACCGGCACCGAGCACGCGTCCGCGTTGCACAGGTACGCCGCCGGCGCGCCGGGGTAGGGGTAACGGCTCGCGTCGGGACGCCCGAGCTCGACGAGCCGCGGCCCCGCGAGCGCCAGCGCTGCGCGATGCAGCGCTTCCGTACGTTCGTCTCCTGCCGGCCCGACCACGCTGATCACCCCGTAGCTTCCGCGACGCTCTTCGAGCGCGAGCGCGAGCTCGCCGATCTGCCGACCGCGTGCGCGCAGCGACGCCTCGTCGAACGTGAGCGCCGCATCGGCCGCGTCCCGCCACGCGCTCGCATCCTCGGGCAGATCGTGATCGATCAGACGCGAGAGCCGAAGCAGCGCGCGCGCTGCGACCGCGTTCTCGACCAGCGGTCGTCGACGGCGCGCGAGATCGCCGACCGCGCGTGGATCGATCGTGTGCGCCGCGAAGCCGCCGTTCTCGTGCCGCAGTTCCGCGACCAAGAAACGCGCCGTGCGAACAGCACGCTCCCGCCACGTCGGCTCGCCCGTGACCTCCAGCAGCGCGAGCTCCGCGCGCAGCATCCACGCGACGTCCGCGAGGTGTACGAGCCCGTCGTCGCCCGCCATGGTGTCCGCCGGTCCGTGCCGGAACGCACCCGAAGGCTCGCGGTGCGTCGACTCGATTCGCTCGGCGGCGTCGAGCGCGAGCCGGAGCGCATCGCCCGCGTCCACCCCGCACGCGAGTCGCGCGACGTGCAGACGCGCGAGCGCTTCGATCACGCGGCCGTTGCGATCCGCGTAGGGCGCACGATCGATCCGCGGCACCCCGAGCGCGGCGCGCGCGTTCGCATCGAGCGCGAAGTACGTGGTGCCCGGCGTCTCGGCGTCGAGGTCCGCGTCTTGGCTCGACGCGAACGTGCCGTCTTCGTTCCGAAACACGTCGCGCAAGAACGACTCCACGCGCGCCGCATCGTCGAGGAAGCGAGCGTCGCGCGTCACGTGCGCGTGCACCGCGAACGCGAGCAACACGTCCGCCTGCACGATGGTGATGCGCTCGAAGTGCGGATGATCCCAATCGCCGCGCAGCGAGTATTGGTACGCACCGCCGTCCACCGGATCGAGCAGACGCGCGTGCCCTTCGAGCGTGCGCGAGAGAACGTCCGCGTCGATGGGATCGAGGCCGTGCTCGATCGCGAACACCACCGGCGCCGCGTACGGATACTTCTGCGGCGTCCCGAACCCACCGACCGCCACGTCCGCGAAGTCCGCGAGCTGCGCGCGCGCGGCGCCGAGTAGCGCCTCTTGTTCGAGCGGCGGTGCGGCCGCACGGGTCGCCATCGGCTCGCGACCCGCGCGCACGTCACGCAGCACGCCGAGGAACACGTCGGGCGCGCGATACCCACGCAGCGCCACCACGAGCCGCGCATCGGGCGTGAAGAGCGCGGTCGCGGGCCACGCGTAGTCACGGAATCGCTCCGCGAGATCCGGCCGCGCATCTCCGTCCACGCGGATCGCGACGAAACCCTCCGCGAGCTCCGCGCGCACGGCCGGGTCACCGAACGTCCGCTCGTTCATCACGTGACACCAGTGGCACCACGTAGCCTGCACGCTGACGAGCAGATGTTTCCCCTCGCGCACCGCCTCCGCGAACGTTTCCTCGCTCCAAGCACGCCAAACGACCTCGGGCGCCTCGACGTGCGGCGTGGTCGCCGCGGGCGTCTGCCTCGCACACGAGGCGACGAGCATCAGGAGCACGAGCACACGCGTCATCGAAACAGCGTACGCGCGAGCGCGCGAAATGGTTTTGTCGATGCGGCTCTCGGGCTTGGTCTCCGCCTCCGACGATTCGCTCCCCCGCGAGCACGTCAGCGCGTGATCTCGGTCCCGATCCCCAAGTCCGTGAACAGCTCCAACAACACCGCGTGCTTCGTGCGCCCGTCGATGATGTGCGCCTTCTTCACGCCGCCCGCGAGCGCCTCCAGCGCACACGCGACCTTCGGGATCATCCCGCCGTCGATCACGCCGTCCTCGCGCAGCGCCGTCGCCTCGGCGGCCGAGAGCGAGCTCATCACGACGCCGTCCTTGCCGCGCACGCCCTCGATGTCCGTCATCAACACGAGCTTCCGCGCGTCGAGCGCCTCCGCGACCTTGCCCGCCACGGTGTCCGCGTTGACGTTCAGCGATCGCCCGTCCTCGTCGACCGCGATCGGCGCGATCACCGGGATGAAGCCCGTCTCGATCAGCCGTCGCACCACGTCCGGACGCACCGTCGTCACCTGACCCACGCGCCCCGGGTCGACCGACTTCCCCGACTTGGTCTTCATCTCCGTCACGCGCGTCGCGCGCACGAAGTTGTCGTCGCGCCCCGTGAGCCCGACCGCGCGTCCGCCGTGGTTCCCGATGAGCGACACGATCTCTTGGTTCGTGCGCCCACCGAGCACCATCTCGACGACCTCCATCGTGCGGTCGTCGGTCACGCGCAATCCGTCGATGCGCTCGGACACCACGCCCATCGACGCGAGCGTCGCGTCGATCTGCGGTCCACCGCCGTGCACCACCACCGGATGCAGTCCGACGTACTTCATGAGCACCACGTCGCGCGCGAAGCTGTCCCGCAGCGCAGGATCGATCATCGCGTGCCCGCCGTACTTCAAGACGAAGACCTCGCCGTGAAAACGTCGGATGTACGGGAGCGCCTCGAGGAGCGTCGCGGCCTTGTCGACCAGGTGCTGCATTTCGGCCGCGGTATAGCAGGCGCGCGGCGGCTCGCGACGCGGCTCGGCGCGAGTCTCGGAACGAGTCTCGCTGCTGCGCTCACGCCGCTCTGCGGGCTCGTGTGACGACTCCTCGGCGTGCGGAGGGTCCACACGCATCGAGGTGAAGGGCACGCGGGGGACGAACGCCTCGAAGCTGGCCTCGGTCATGCGCGAGAGGTCGCTGGCTCGCGTGAGCCCCTCGTGCCGCGATCGTGACGGCGCGTCGACACGCCACGAACGTCACGTGCTCGATGCGATGGCGATGCGCCTCGTTCGCGCGAGGGCCGATCGAAGAGCTTGCGATCCCGATCGTCCGAGACGGAAACCGAGACGGAGACCGAGACGGAGACCGAGACGGAGACCGACACCGAGATGGAGACCGGCTCTGCACGAACGAAATGAAGAAGGCCGACCCGAAGGCCGGCCTCTCATGCCGAACGATCGTTCGAGCTCACTCCGTCGCTTCGTCGGCCGCGGGCTCCGCCGCCGCCGGGGCTTCCGCCGCCGGAGCCGGTTCATCCGCCGCGGGCTCATCCGCCGTCGGCGTCGCTTCGTCCGCCGCGGGCTCTTCCGCCGTCGGCGTCGCTTCGTCGGCCGTGGGCTCATCCGCCGTCGGCGTCGCTTCGTCCGCCGCGGGCTCTTCCGCGTTCTCGCCCGCCGCCGCGTTCTCGCCTTCCGCGTCCTCGTCGCCGCTCGCCGCGCCGCCCGAGATCGACGCCGCGACGTCCTCGAGCGCCTGCTCACCCGGCGACGACATGTACGAGAGCACTGCCGAGAGCAGCATGAACAAGAACGCCGAGACGCTCGTGGCCTTCGTCAGGATGTTGCCCGCGCCCGCGCCGCCGAAGACCTGCTGTCCCGCGCCGCCCATGCCGCCACCGAGGGCGCCCATGCCGCCGCCCTTACCGGTCTGCAGCAGCACGACGAGGATGAGGAAGAGACAGATGATGACGTAGAGGATGCTGAGGAAGGTGAACACGGCCGACTGGCTCCACCGCGCCTCGGCGCGGGCTTGATGCGATCGTCGAGTGCGACGCCGCGAGTCGAAAGGCTCTCGAGGAGCCCGAAGAACCTGAAGAATCCGAGAGAATCCCAAAGAAACGGGGAGGGCGCCTCTCCGAGCAGCGTGTGGTGGCAGGTCTCGCGACGGTTTTCAACCCGCACGCGCTACCGGCCGCACCACCCGAACGCTCGCCGCCCAGAACGTTCGACGCGGCGCGAGCTTCCCAGCCCACGCCGCGTCGACCTCTCGCTCAAGCGACCGTAGCCCGCACGATCGCCGCGAACGACGCTGCGTCGAGCGACGCGCCGCCCACGAGCGATCCGTCGATGTCCGCCTGCGCCGAGAGCTCCGCCGCGTTGTCCGGCTTCACCGAGCCGCCGTAGAGCAAGCGCACGCGCTCCGCGACGCTCGCCCCGAAGCTGCTCACGAGCCGAGCCCGCAGCGCCGCGTGCACCTCCTGCGCGTCCGCCGGCGACGCGGTCTTCCCGGTCCCGATCGCCCACACCGGCTCGTACGCGATCACCACGCGGCTCGGATCGTTCCCGGCCAGCGCGGCGTCGAGCTGCCCCAACACCACGCCGAGGGTCGCCCCCTCTTCGCGCTGCTGCAGCGTCTCGCCGATGCACACGATCGGCACGAGCCCCGCCGCCTGGAGCGCGCGCGTCTTCTTGCGCACGCCCTCGTCGGTCTCGCCGAAGTACTGCCGCCGCTCCGAGTGCCCGACGATCACGTACGTGCAGCCCACGTCCGCCAAGAGCGCCGGCGAGAGCTCGCCCGTGAACGCACCCTTGCTCTCGAAGTGTGTGTTCTGCGCCGCGAGCGCGATCTTCGATCCCGCGAGCGCGCCCGCCACCGGATGCAGCGACGTCGCCACCGGCGCGATCGCCACCTCGACGCCGCTCAGACCGTCCGCGGCTGACCCCGCGGACCCGACAGCACCGTCGACCGCATCGCGCAGCGCCTTCACCAGCGCGAGCGACTCGGCGACGGTCTTGTGCAGCTTCCAGTTGCCCGCGACGAGCGGCGTCCGGCTCATCGCAGCGCCTCGACGCCCGGCAGCTTCTTGCCCTCGAGGTACTCGAGGCTCGCGCCACCACCGGTCGACACGTGGTCGTATTTGCTCGCGAGCCCCGCCTGCTGGATCGCCGCGACGCTGTCGCCGCCACCCACCACGGTGAAGCCCGGGCACGCCGCCATCGCCTCGGCGACCGCCAGCGTTCCCGCCGCGAACGCCGGGTTCTCGAAGAGCCCCATCGGACCGTTCCAGAACACCGCGCCCGCCTTGCGCACCACCTCCGCGTAGCGGCTCGCGGTCTCCGCGCCCACGTCGAGCGCCATCGACGTCGCGTCCACGTCGAGCCCCGAGTCCACCGCCACGGTGTCCTTCAAGCCCGTGCCCACGCGCAGATCCGTCGGCAGCAGGAGCTGCACGCCGCGAGCGTCCGCCTTCTGCAGCACCGCGCGCGCGAGCGGCAGCTTGTCCTCCTCGACGAGGCTCTTGCCCATCGAGTGCCCCTGCGCGGCGAGGAACGTGTTGGCCATCGCGCCGCCGATCACGAGCACGTCGACCTTCGTCAGCAGCGCCTCGATCACACCGATCTTGTCGCTCACCTTCGCGCCGCCCAGCACCGCCACGTAGGGCTTCGCCGGCTCGGTGCGCAGCTTGTCGAGCGCCGCGAGCTCCTTGTCGAGCAAGAAGCCCGCGCCTTTCTCGCCGATCAGCTTCGGCAGCCCCGCCACCGACGCGTGCGCGCGGTGCGACGAGCCGAACGCGTCGTTGACGTACACGTCGCAGAGCTTCGCCAGCTCACGCGCGAACGCCTCGTCGTTCTTCTCTTCTTCGTCGTGGTACCGGAGGTTCTCCAGCAGCGCGACCTGACCGTCGCGCAGATCACCGACCACCTTCCGCGCACCGTCGCCGATGCAGTCGTCGGTGAGCACGACCTCTCCGATGCCGAGGAGCTCGGCCAAGCGCTGCGCCGCCGGCTCCAGGCTCATCTCCGGCACGCGCTTGCCCTTCGGACGACCGAGGTGCGACGCGAGCACCAGACGACCGCCCTCCGCGAGGATGTGCTCGATCGTCGGCAACGACTCGCGGATGCGCGTGTCGTCGGTGACCGTCGTGCCGTCGAGCGGCACGTTGAAGTCGACGCGGCAGAAGACGCGACGCCCGCCGAGCGCGAGCTCCTTCAGCGATCGGATCGCCATGACTTCAGCCCTTGCGCCCCATGAGCGTCGCGAGGTCGACCATGCGCTGGGAGAAGCCCCACTCGTTGTCGTACCAGGACTGCACCTCGATGAGGTCGCCGCCGATCACCTGCGTCTGCGCGGCGTCGACGATCGAGCTGTGCGGATCGCCGATGAAGTCGGTGCTCACGAGCTCACGATCCTCGACCGCGAGGATGCCCTTCAGCGGACCGTTCGCGGCCTCGCGGAGGAAGCCGTTGATCTCGTCCTTGCTCGTGTTGCGCGACACCACCGCGCTCAAGCACACGATCGAGACCGTCGGCGTCGGGACGCGGATCGACGTGCCGTCGAGCTTGCCCTTGAGCTCCGGGAGCACGAGGCCGATCGCCTTCGCTGCGCCCGTCGAGGTCGGGATCATCGAGAGCGCCGCCGCGCGCGCGCGACGCAGATCGTCGTGCGGCAGATCGAGGATGCGCTGGTCGTTCGTGTACGAGTGCACCGTGAGCATGTTGCCCTTCACGATGCCGAGCTTCTCGTGCACCACCTTCGCGACCGGCGCGAGGCAGTTCGTGGTGCAGCTCGCGTTCGACACGACCACGTGCTTGGCCGGATCGTACTGATCGGTGTTGATGCCGACGCAGAACGTGCCGTCGACGTCGTCCTTGCCCGGCGCGCTGATGATCACGCGCTTGGCGCCCGCCTCGACGTGCGCGATCGCGGTCGACTTGCCGCGGAAGATGCCCGTGCACTCCAGCACGATCTCCGCCCCGAGCTCCTTCCACGGGAGCTTCTTCGGATCGCGCTCCGCGCTCGTCGCGATCGTGCGATCGCCGATCTTCAGCCCGCCCTGTACGGCCTTCACCGACTGCGAGAAGCGGCGGTGGACGGAGTCGAACTCCAGCAGGTGCGCGAGGGTCTCGTCGTCGGTGAGATCGTTGATGCCGACGATCTCCAGCTCGCTCTTGGGGTCGGCGAGAATCGCACGCGCGACGCAGCGACCGATGCGACCAAAACCGTTGATTCCGATCTTCGTGGCCATGAGGCCCTCCCTCTCAGACGGGTGACTTCGCGGTTGTTGCGGGATGAACCCGCGTGCTCCGTGGCGGACGTGCTCCGGACCTCGCTCTGGAAAGAAGTGCTTCGGAACGAGCTTGGACCGGACGCCCACCGCCCCCGACGACCGCCATCCGCACGACCGCCGAGAGACTTCGATCGCCCGACCGGAGAGCCGGCCGAGCGCGCCGCTTCGTACCGCCCGGGGACGGGGGGGTCAAGAGCGCCCCGGGAGCCCGGTCACGTGCTCCAAGCGCGAAATCACGAGTGAAAGAGCCGCTGCGTGTCCGCGGAGGGGTATGGTGACTCGAAAAAGAGTCACGAGCGCCCACCCAGTCACAGATCGTCGCCTTCTTCGATCGACACGCAACCGCGCGAAGCGCCGGTCGAGAGGGGCCCCATGCCGAACCCCATCGTCCCGCGCGTGCTCCTCCTCACCGAGGGCGCTTCCTCCGAAACCTCCACCCCCGCGACGCCGCCCGCTCCCCGCTCCGAGTCCCGCTTCGCCGAGATCCTCGGCGACGCCGCCCGCCGCCTCGACGCCGGCCGCCGCGAGATTGACGCCGTGATCGCCGGCGCCCGCCGAGGCGATCTCCCCCCCGAGCAGCTCCTCGCGATCCAAGCCGGCGTCTATCGCTACACCCAAGAGGTCGAGCTCGCCTCCAAGGTCGTCGACCGCGTGACCAACGGCGTGAAGACCGTCCTGCAGTCCCAGCAGTGACGGTGGACGACCGCGGCTACGCGGTGGTACCGTCCCGCCGACCCGCGAGAGAACTTTCGGCTCGCGTCGTGGTCTAGGGCGTCATTCCCAAGACGTCCGTCCGATCCGACGTCATGCCGATCGAGGAAACCGATGGCTCAGCAACCGCAGGGACCGCAACAAGGGCAGCAGGGTGGGGGCAAGCGCCCCGGCGCGATGACCATGGCGATGAACGCCGTGGCCGTGAAGCCCCCCGGAGGCCCGAAGGTCCTCCGCATCGGCCTCATCCAGGACGGGAAGATCATCGAAGAGCGCATCCTCCGGAAGCGCGAGACGATCTCCATCGGCACGAAGGAGAGCAATCACTTCATCCTCTCCTCGCCGAACCTCCCCGCGCGCTTCGACCTCTTCCAGCTCGTCGGCGAGGACTACATCCTCAACTTCACCGACGACATGAGCGGCCGCGTCGGTCTGCCCGGCGGCGTCCAGCAGCTCGATCAGCTCCGTAGCTCGGGCGGCGCGCGCAACGCGGGCTCCCACTGGCAGGTCAAGCTCAACGACAACTCCCGCGGGAAGATCGTCGTCGGCAACACCACGCTCCTCTTCCAGTTCGTGGTGCCCCCGCCCGTCACCCCGCGCCCCCAGCTCCCGGCGGCCGCGCGCGGCGGATTCGTGGCCGGCATCGACTGGCTCTTCACCGCGTTCGTCGTGTTCAGCTACATGACGTTCTTCGGCTTCGTCATCTACCTCGAGAACGCGGATTGGCCGATCCAGCAAGGCATCGCGGCGCTCCCCGAGAGCATCGCGCGCATGATCTTCCAAGAGCCCGCGCCGCCTCCCGAGCCCGAAGAGCCCGTCGAGACCGACGAGCCCACCGACGAGCCGGAAGAAGACGCGACCGAGACGGCGAGCACGCAGCGCCCCTCGAACAGCAACTCCAGCGCGTCGAGCGGCGCCAACAGCGGCGCGGGTGATCCGTCGACCAGCGCCGAAGCGCGCGCCCGCATCGCGGAAGAAGCGGCGGCCGCGGCCGAAGCCCTCATCCTCGGCGCCCTCAGCAGCAGCGGCGGCGCGCTCGCGGACGTCCTCGCAGGTGGCGCAGCGACCGGCAGCGCCGAAGACATCCTCGCCGCGTCCAGCGGCGTCGGCGTCGCGACCAGCTCCGGCAGCGGCACCCTCCGCGCGGGAAGCGGCGGCGGCACCGGCTCCGGCGAAGGCGGCGACCTCGGCCAGCTCAACATGGGCACCGGCGGCGGTGGCATGAGCATCGGCGAAGGCGCCGGCCCCGAAGAGCGCCGCGTCAGCGGTCGCATCAACCTCGAAGGCGGCGGCGACATCGGCGGCTCGGGTGACTTCGACGCCAACCTCGTCGTCCGCCAGATCCGCGCCCGCCTCACCGCAATCCGACGCTGCTACGAGACCGAGCTCCGCCGCAACCCGACCCTCGCCGGCAAGGTCACGGTCGAGTTCACCATCGAAGAACGCGGCAACGTCACCGGCAGCCGCGCCAGCGAGAACACCACCGGAAGCCCGGCCGTCGCGGCCTGCGTCGTCGACACCGTGAGCCGCTTCCGCTTCAACCCGGGTCCCGAAGGCGGCAGCGTCCGCTTCAGCTACCCGTTCGTGTTCGCGCCACAGAACTGACGCAGGAGAGCGAGCGAATCACGAAAGAAACGCCCTGGGAGACCGGGGCGTTTCTTCGTTGGAGCCATCGGAGACCTGATTCGCTCCCGGCGGACGGCGTAGGTTTCGGGTGGGCAGCCAAGGAGTGCGAGCGGGTGCGTGGAGGAGGGCGGTCGTCCGACCATGAGACGGATCGCCGCTGACCTCGGGCGACACCCGAAGGGTCCGCCGCGTCGCGGGAGCGCCGTGACCTGAGAATCGCGAAGGCGACGCACGAAGGTCTAGCGCTGCGACCGCGAGTCGACGATCGAGGGCCCGCCCTGGGACCTCGCCTCGTGAATGCTCGAACCGGCAGCCGCAACGGACCGCAGTATCCTGATTTTGCGAGGATTTCGGCCAATCTCCGTCGTTGACACGGTAGGGGGGGCCGGTATACTCGCCGCACTCGGAGGGGATCCGCATGTCGAGGCTTCGCGCCAGCACACGCTCGTTCAAGGCCCTCGCGGTCGCATTTGCGCTCGCGACGGGAGGCCTTGGTTTCGCGGTCGCACAGACCGACGAGCCCGCTCCGACCGAGCAAACGTCGCCTGCGGAAGGTGAGCTCGACGTCCAGCGTCGCGCCAACCTCACGCCCGAGCAGCAGCTCCAAGAGGCGCAGCAGGTCCAGCAGCGCGGCACGGATCTGAGCCGCCGCGTCTCCGTGATGCTCGACGAGGCGCGCCAAGAGCGCGACATCATTCGAGTCACCTGCGTCAACGACAAGCTCACCCAGGTGAATGCCAACCTCCGCACCGTGGAGCTTCGCCTCACCAACCTCCAGGACGCGATCGCCGCGCAAGACGCGAGCCGACGCAACCACGAGTTCACCGTCATCGCCGTGCTCGGCCAGAAGTTCGTGGTCCTCGACCGCGAGGCGGCACAGTGCATCGGGCAGGACATCTTCGAGACGGGAAGCACGCGCGTCATCACCGAGATTGATCCGAACAATCCGGACGATGACCCGACGGTGCTCCCCGATCCGGTGGAGATCGTCATCCCGTTCATCCCGCCGCCCGCCTCCGGGGCCATCTGATTTCCTCGAATCGCACGTCGCATATGATGACGCGTACTACTTTCGTCGCCCTCGCGGCCGTGGCTGGGGCTTGCTTGCTGGCTCCCTTGACTGCGTCGGCGCAAGGACCGGGTTGGCTCGAAGATCGCTCTCGAGCCCAGGGCCCCGGCTTCCGCCTCGGCAACTTCGAGCTTCACCCTGGCGTCGGCCTCGAGGCTGGCTACGACAGCAACGTCTTCTACCGAGACGCAGGTTCGTTTCAGCCGCGCGAAGACTCCGTCATTTTCCGAGTCTCGCCGCACGTGTATCTGACGACACTGTCAGGCGAGCGTCTCGAGGAGGGGGAGGGTCGCGCCGACGACTCGTCTCGTCGGATGTTCGATCTCGAAGCTGGCGTTTCCAGTGAGGTCTACTTCTTCCTCTCCGACGAGGTTCCACACAACGTCGCCGTGAACGGCCACGTCGAACTCGACATCAACCCTGAAGGACGGTTCGGTGCGACGATCTTCGATCGTCTCTCCCGCACCGTTCGACCGTTCGCGAATCGGGTCGACTCTCGGCGAATCAATCACGGGATGCTCGGCAACGTTGCTGGTCTCACACTTCACGGCCGCACGCGCGGTGGAGTCGTGAAGACGAGCATGGGTTACGCGATGCGCCTCGCGTTCTTCGAGTCGAACGACTTCGAGTACGCGAATCGTTTCATTCACCAGATCAACGCAGAGACCCACTACCGCTTTCTGCCGAACACGTCGCTCTTCTGGGATGCGAACGCCGATTACACGACGTTTCCCAACAGCGGCGGTGCGCTCACCCTCGTGGACAACTGGCAGCTTCGCACGCGAGTCGGTTTGAACGGTGTCGTCACTCCGAAGCTCTCCATCACTGCGGCGGTTGGCTACATGGCTGCGTTCGTGAAAGACGCACGCTTCAGCGACTTCGACTCGGTGTTGGCGCTCGTCGGACTCAAGCTTCGCCTGACCCCGACCGTCACGCTCGGCTTCGGGTACGACCGCGACATGCAGGGCTCGGTCGTCGGCCTCTACCGCGTCCAAGACCGCGGTTACATGGACTTCCAGTGGTTGCTGGGACGCTCGTTCCTGCTGGCCGCGAGCTTCTGGGCAGGCCGCCTCGACTTCGGTGACGTGGTCGACCCAGCGGGAATGTCGCTCGGTGGGCGCAAGGACATCATGGTCGTCGCACAGCTCTTCGGTGAGTATCGCTTCACCGACTGGCTGGCGCTCAATGCCACGCTTGGGTACACGGGCGACTTCACCGATTTCGAGTACCAGACCGATGCTGGCATGGGTCCCGTGCTCGAGCCGGCGGGCTTCAACAAGTTCGAAGCATGGCTTGGCGTGCGCGTCTTCTACTGAGCCTCGGGCTCATCGCCGCCTGTCCGCAGCCTCGTCCGGTCTCTCCCGAAGTCTACTCCTCGACCGCCCCGCCTGCGGGGCTCGGTCCGGGTGACGTGTTCGAGGTTCGCGTCTACGGCGACGAGTCGTTGAGCGCGCAGTACCGCGTCGAGAACGACGGCACGATCGACTTTCCGTTCCTGGGCCGGATCGAGGTGGCGTCGCTGAGCTCGCGGGACGTGGCGGCGGCGATTCGCGATGGGCTCCAGCGTGCGGAAATCCTCGTCGACCCTCAGGTCACGGTCTTCGTGGCGGAGAGCAACTCGCTCCGCGTCAGCGTGATGGGGGCCGTAGCCCGCCCAGGCACGTTCCCGGTCGTGCCTGGCATGACGGCGGCGCAGGCGATTTCGATGGCCGGAGGATTCACGGCCCTCGCCAGCCAGAACGACACTGTCCTCACCCGCCGAAACGGCGAAGAGGTCGAGCGGTTTCCCCTCCCCATGCGACGCATCAGTGAGGGCCGCGAGCGCGACGTGGAGCTCCGCGGAGGCGACATCCTCTTCGTGCCGGAACGCGTGTTCTGAGCATCGAGGATGCTCTTCAATTCGATCCACTTTCTCTGGTTCTTCGCCGTGGTGTGGGCTGCCGCTGCGGCGACACGACGCTGGCCGACGGCGAGGAAGCTCCTGATTCTCGCCGCGAGCGCGTTCTTCTACGGCTACTGGGACGCACGCTTTCTCGTTCTTCTCGGCGGTTCGACGGTCATCGACTGGCTATGCGGACTTGGTTTCGCTCGAACCGAATCGGATCGAGCGCGCCGAGGCATTCTCATCGTGTCGCTCGTCGCGAACCTCGGAACGCTCGCGTTCTTCAAGTACTTCGGCTTCTTCGTCGATTCGGCGAAAGAACTGTTGAGCGGTTTCGGTGTGGGTGGGAGCTGGGGGCCGACGATGGAGGTGGTGCTTCCCGTCGGTATCTCCTTTTATACGTTTCAGACGCTCTCCTACTCCATCGATGTCTTCCGTCGCCGAATTCCCGTCGAGCGCAGCCTGCTCGACTTTGCGCTCTACGTCGGCTTCTTCCCTCAGCTGGTGGCGGGACCGATCGTTCGTGCATCGGAGTTTCTGGAGCAAACCAAACGAGCACCCATGCTGGGCTGGTTGCAGCAATCCGTGGGTCTGCAGTTGGTGATTTGGGGACTCTTCAAGAAGTGCGTCGTAGCCGACAACGCCGCCCCCGCAGTGGACGCGCTCTTCGCGGCCGAGTCCGTTGGGGTGGTGCTGCGAGTCGTCGCCGTGCTCGCGTTCTCGATGCAGATCTACTGCGACTTTTCTGGATACTCCGACATCGCGAGAGGTCTCGCGAAGATGCTCGGGTACGAGTTCCCGATCAACTTCGAGCGACCGTACTTCGCACGCGATCCCTCGGAGTTCTGGAGGCGATGGCACATCACGCTCTCCACGTGGCTCCGTGATTACCTCTACATCCCTCTGGGGGGAAATCGCGGCTCAGCGCCTGCGACCCACCGAAACTTGATGTGGACCATGGTCTTGGGAGGCCTTTGGCACGGTGCAGCGTGGAACTTCGTGCTCTGGGGTGTGTTCCACGGTGCGCTCCTAGTGTTCTATCGGATCGTGAGCTTGGACGTTGGGCACGCACATGGCTCGGGCGCGTCGTGTTCCTGTCGCTCATCGCGTACGGGTGGTTGCTGTTCCGTGCGGAATCCATCTCGCAGATCGGTGCGTGGAGTCGTCCGACGCTCGATGCTCCGCTCGCGGGCCTGGGTGCGCTAAGCAGCGTCAGTGTTGCTGCGCTCGTCCTCGCGATGGTGGGATCCGTCGTCGTTCTCGTTTGGGACGTCGTTCATGAGCGCACCGCGCCAGAGTTGGAGTTGCCGACGCTGCGTTGGAGCGTGCCCACGCAGGTGGCAGTCCTGTTGGTGCTCTACGTGGCGATAGGAACCATGGGCCGGTTCGGTACCGATGAGTTCATCTACTTCCAGTTTTGAGTCCACCGCGCGAGTGGCGACTCTCGCCTTGTTGATAGGGGTGCTCGGCTTCGAGGTGCTGTTCTCTCGGACGCCCGAGGACCAAGGACGACACGAAGTCGACGACATTTTCGCGTCTCTGCCTGACGCGCATACGTGCCCACCGGTCCTCGTGTTGTCCGATTCGGTAACCTTCGGCGTCTTGGCGCCGGACCCACGGTGGTTCGACGGGACATCGAACGCGGCGATTGGGACGGCGGGGAACTTCTTTCTGGTGACTCGGGTCATCGATCGTGGGTGCCGCCCCCAACACGTCGTGCTGATCGAGCACCCGAGCAGCTTGGCAGAGGACCTTCGAGGGCCGCGATCCGAGCTGTACTTCACCTCGATCTTCTATCGGCGACACGAAGAAGCGGATTTACGTCGGCGACTTCCCTCGCGGACGGAGCTCGCCGACGCAATGGCTGTCGCGCGATGGTCCCGCATCTTGTCGCCTCCGTCTGCGTGGCGATCCGGAGCACTGCGTAGGCCGCTCGAGGAACGAGTCGCCCAGCTGGCAGTGACGGAGGAGCGGGATGCGACAGCCGCGAACGCGGCCGCGATCGACGCCCTGCTCTCCGCGCGTTCCGAACCGGCGCTTGCGCGGGAGAGCGCGGTCTACCGATACGCGCTGGGTGACCTCTCCGAGCAAACGGGCTTCGCCCTCCACTTCGTCGAAGCGCCGCGTCCCCCGACGATCGCTGCGGCATGGGAAGGTTCGTGGGGACGGTTGTGGCAGACGACGTGCACGACGACGGCCCAGGGTCGTTCGAGGACGCACTGCGTGCGGTCGAGCGAGATCTGGGTGCCGAGCGACGACGAGTCGTTTCGCGATGGAGTGCATCTCACGCGCGCTGGAAAACGACAGTACCGACGGGGGCTCGAGGCGTTCTTACAGGGTCTTCCGGTGAGTCTTGGCCGCGCAGCTGCGGGCGAGTAACCTGGGCGCATGCGCGTGGCTTCGCTTCTGGTGCTCATCGCGGCGTGCGCGGTCGACCGCAGCGGCTTGGGTGAGCAGGTCGATGCGGAGGTATTGGACGGCGGGGGTCGGGATGTCGACATCCCAGACGCACCGAGCGACGCCCCCACCGCCCCCGACGCTCCTGTGTGCGAGGACGCGAGTCTCGACTGCGTCGGAGGGATCGAGCTGATCTGCGCTGCCGGCGTGTGGAGTGAGCGACGGATCTGCTCGGAAGGCTGCGACGCCGTCCCGAGCAATGGGTGTCGGATTCCGCCCGAAGGACCGTTGCTGCGCTTCGACGATGGAGAATTCTCCAGGTCGACCGCGACCTTCGTCGTTCGTGGGGGCAGCTTGGTCCTGGTTCCAGCCGACCTGCTGGCTAGGGAGGACGTGTCCGGCTCGACGGAACCTCTCGCATCGTTCGAGCGCGCGTGGAGCCAGCTCGTCGAAGCGCCACGTGATGCACTCGATGCTAGTTGGGCGCGCGCAGGGTCGATGCCCGTCGCGAGTCGCGTCGCGGAGCCAGCCCCCGACGGAACCCTGGGTGTGTTGCGATGCACGCTCCCCGCCACCGGGGCCGCCAGCGCGTACTGCCCTTTCTGGGATGGGGTGGGAGGAATCGGCGAACCCTACACTGCCTCAATGTGGGTTCGAGCCGCGTCTCCGACCGCTTTTCAGGGGACGTTCAATCGAACCACCTCTGCTGGTGAGCGTTGGTTCGTGGAGTCACTTTCCACGAGTTGGACGAGGATGTCTCTGACCGACTCGTCCCCGAACACCAGCTTGTTCCTGGTTGTCGGAGAAGGCCGGGCCGTGAGTGGGCTCGGCACCGTCGTGACGGGGATGGACGTATTGTCCGACCTGTACAACGTCCACGCCGGGCGCTACCCGCTTCGCTCGACCCCCTCGTCCGGACCGCAGGGCGCCGACATTCTAGAGTTCGCGGCGGGCTCGTGGGACGAGCGCCTGGGTTCGGGTCGGTGGACGACCACAGTGTTTCCACGG
>CALJLK010000457.1 GCA_937982655.1 uncultured Sandaracinus sp. | reverse complement strand
GGGAGCTGTCCGCTGTACACTCTGCTCGGGTTCTCCACGTGCCCGGTGAAGTCGAAGACGACGACCGCTTGATCCTCGACGTCGCTCGAGGGCACGGAGGCGCGCTCGCGACTCTCTACGAGCGGCATGGGCGCGCGGTCTGGGCGGTCGCGCGGGCGTTCGCGCGCAGCGAGTCGGAGGTCGACGATCTCGTTCAGGAGACGTTCCTCGCCGCGTTGCGGAGCGCGTCGACGTTCGTGCCGGGTCGCGCGAGCGTGCGCACGTGGTTGTTCGCGATCGCGCGCAACGCGGGGCGACGTACGCACCGTCGGAGTCGCGAGATCGTGGACCCGCCGCTGCTCGAGCTCGGCGTCGCCGCCGGTTGGGGCGCGCCCGACGCGGCGCTCTCGCGGGAGATGGACGCGAGCTCGATCGCGCGTGCGATCGCGTCGCTCGAGCCGCGCGACCGGGAGATCGTGCTGTTGCGAGACGTGGAAGGGTTGTCCGGCGAAGAGTGCGCGGTGACGCTCGAGCTCTCGCTGCCGGCGATGAAGAGCCGCCTGCACCGCGCGCGGCTGCGACTGATGGCGTCGCTGCGCGCCGAGGAAGGAGGCGTCGTGGCGCACGAGCGTGAGGTGGGAGGGCTGACGTGCGGCGAAGTGCTCGCGCGGCTGGGCGACTACGTCGACGGCGAGCTCGTCGCGGACGAGGTCGCGCGGGTGGACGCGCACCTTCGCGAGTGCACGGTGTGTGAGCGCTTCGGTGGTCGCTACGCGCACGTGGTGCACGGCGCGCGCGAACGGCTCGGCGCGGAGCACGCGGTCGACGCGGAGACGTTCGAACGGGTGCGTCGCGCGCTCTCGGAGTGAGGCCGCCCGAACGAAGAGCACGACCGTCTCACGCTCGAAGAACACGCGCCGAGTCGTCGGGCGTGGCGCGCAGTTGCTCGACGAGGACGTGGACGCGCACGAAGAACGCGCGCCCGCGCGATCTCCGCCGACGCCTGCCGAGGCGCGACCACCAACCGCGTGTCGGCTCCGCGGACGGGCGTTCGGCGTCAGGGAACGCAGACCTGAGCCCCGGTCCGCGTCGCCACGCACTGCCAGCCCGCGATCGTGCAATCGGTCGCCGTCGTGCATGCTTCGAGGCACAACGGAGTCCTATCCACGAGGTCTCCGCCTGAAGCGGCAGCTCGCATGCGTATGCAGTGCCCACTCGGGCACGTCGAGTCGTCGCTGCACGCAGACGAACAGACGTGGTCGATGGTGCCGTACGCGACGGTGTAGCAAGCCTCGCTCGAGCCACAGGTTCGCCCCGCCGCACAGCTGGCGTAGAGCCGTGACGGGGAACCAGCGTCGGGAGCCGTCGATGCATCGACGCCATCGCCTCCGGCATCCACACCGACGCTGGCGTCGGGGCTCGACCTGGGGCGGATCGCGCTCCGACACGCGTCGCTGACGAGAGGGTTGCTGCCGCACGTCGCACCACGAAGGGTCGCCTCACAGACCTCGAACGCGTCGGCGTCGAGATCGACCGCCTGATCGCAAGTGCCGTCTTCGCCACAGCATTCGTGCCGCTGGACGAGCTCGCAGTCCGCTCGAGTGCCACCCCAGGCCTCGCAACGAATCGCGTGAGTGCACGCCGCGGCGGCGAGATCGTCGCAGACGCTCCCACGTGTGGGCGAGGAGTTGGAGCAACCGACGAGGGCCAGCGCCGCGAGGGCGAGGGTTCCGAACCTGAGCACACACCCTCCCTCGAAGCGATCTCGGCGGTCGCGGGCTACGACGAGCGTCGCTGCACCAAGCCGCCTCCCGGCGAACGACCGCCGAACCGATCCGTCGGCTCGTCCGACGAATCGAGACCCTCGGGTCGAGTGGTGGCGACGATCATCGCGGGCGCAGCGCATCCCAGTCTCCTCGCGGCCACACACCCGCGCCCCAGTCGCAGAGACGGTGAATGGTGGCAGGGGTCACCAGTCCGCTCTCGCTCAATTCGTGAATTCGTGCGTAGTAGGCGTCGGCCTGGTAGCCCCACTCCGCGTAGCCTTCGGGAAGATCGGTGCGAACGCGCGGGACGTAATCGATCGTCTCGAAGTTGTCGGCCGTGCGATGGGCCTCGTCGTCGACGGTGCGTCGCACCCATTGATCCGGCGTGTAGCGCTCGGCCACCCCGAGGAACGCGAGTGTCAGCGCCTCTTGCAGCATCGCTCGATCTTCGCGGGTGATCTCACCCCGTTCTTCGAGCAGGCGCGCTCCTTCCTGGACACCCAGGCCGATGATGAACTGACGCTGGTAGAATCCGAACGAACGAGGTGTGAAGGGCGTCGGCGGCTCGGTGCGCCAATCCTCCGTGGGGACCGCTTGGTAAAACCAGATGAGCGCCCACGCCAGGCGGTATGCGGGGATCGGTCCATCGAGGTAGAATCCCACCGCACTCTGTCGCGTGTTCCAGATGTGGCCCGGGTGGTAGTTCCAGTCGATTCCGAACGAAGCCGCGTTGAAACCACCGTTGATGATCTGCTCCAGGCTGTACCAAGCCGTCGACAGGTAGTTCCCGGGTTGGGTGAAGTTGAACGACAAGCCCGCACCGTCCGCGACGAAGTGAGGAGCCGTCTCGAAGACGGTTCGGAAGGTCGAACCCCAACTGCGGTCGCCGACCGGCACCTGCGGCGCGCCGGACGCCGGGCTGACGTGGGTCTGATCTTCGAGGCCGAAGCGATGAAAGAGCTCGAACTGGCGAAGGTTGAACCACGAGACGTACGCGAGGTTGTGTCGCGTCTGTTTCACCATCAGCTCGTGAGTGCGAGTCGGAGTCGGGACGTCACGATCGGTGTAGTAGTACGACCCAGGGAACCCGATGGAGCGGGACTCGGCGAAGCGACGTATTGCGAAGAACACCCTGGCGCGAGCCTGGGGGTCGGTGTCGAAGTCGGTGCGTCGATGCGTGGCGAGGAGGCTTCGCGCTTCGGCGAGGCGCTCGTAGGGGGCGCTCGTGGGGATCTGAGCCGGATCCTCGACGAGGTCCTCGCCGGCGATCGTCGGAAGCCAGGCGTTCCAATCGGGGTACTGCAGCGCCTGAGGGGTCTCGCGGGGGTTCAGGTGGCCCTCGGCCCCCACGATTCGCGGGTCGATGCGACCCTCGGGGAAGAAGTACGACCTCATCTCGCTGTCGCGCTCGAGCACGGCGTCGAGGCCGGCACCCGCAGCCCAGAGCTCCACCGGCCGCGAGTCGAGTCCGGGGCCCGGTTGGTAGGGTGGGTTCCACGGCCGACCCGCCTCCGAGCGCCGATGGCCCGCGGGCAACTCGAGGTCGATCGAGCGAATGTACGAAGCGATCTGCATCGACTCGAGCTCACTCAAACCGTGAAACTGCGAACGAACGAGGATCGAACGGTTGGAGTAGTTGAAGTACGCCAGGTCGTAGCCGTCCTCGAAGTGACAGCTGGCACACGTTCCTCGAATCGCGTGGCGCTCGTTCTCGAATCCGAGATCGGTGAGGGGAGCGGAGACGAAGAGCTCACGCCCGCGCGCGATGTCTTCTGCGCTCGTCAGAGGCGCCGCCCACGTGTCGGGGTCGTCCTCGACGAAGGTCGTGGTCACGAGGGACGCCCCGTCGGCGTCACGGAAGTCGAGCGCGAGCACACGCCATCCGCTCGTGATCCCGTCGGTCTCGTCGAAGCGAAGCTCGAGCTCGTTGTCGACCTCGCGCAAGCCCGGCGCTCCGAGCCGAGCGAGGTCGACGCGCACACGGACCGTCATGTAGCCACCGTTGAGGCAGCCGTACTCAGCCTCGTGGGACTCGCACGAGACGGTCTCGTTGGAGAGTCCGACCCAGGGGCCGCCGTTGAGTCGAACGCTCCCTTTCGTGCCAGGTCGCACGGCGTTCCGAGGCGCCTCGAGGGTCGCGTGCTCACCGTCTTCGCGCCACGTGAGTCGATGGGTTTGCAGCCAGAGATACGCGGCATCGGTCGGGCGAGCGACGTCGAGCATCACCCGCTCGATCGTCCCCGGTTCGCCGAGAATCTCGATCGGCAGCGTGACGACCCGCGCGTCGGTCTCTCCGTCGCGCGGATCGGTCGCGTCGGGGGGTCGTGTGGCGTCTCGGACCGCGCCGTCCAGGCGGGGTTCGTCGACGGGTACGGACGAGCACGCGATGCAGAAGACGAGGAGGGGGAGTCGTGCACGGAGCATGCGCGGAGCTGAGCAACCCGTGTGCCTCACGAATTCGTGGGCGTTTTCGGCGGAGGGCGCGCAACCCTTGTCCCGTCTGGCAACTCGTTGCCGAGGGGCTGTTGCGTCGGTCGCTCGCGGTCGCTCGCCGGTCGCTCGCCGGTCGCTCGCGGTCGCTCGCGGTCGCTCGCCGGTCGCTCGCGGTCGCTCGCCGGTCGTCGGTCGCTCGCCGTGGCTCGCCGGTCGCTCGCCGCGTGAGCCCGGCGTTGAGTACGCTGGTGTCGTGACCGACGATCGCACCGTCACGCTCGACGGATCGTCACGCGACGAGCGACCCGCGCGCGCCGACGCGCAGAAGCCCGCGCCGCCTCGAGTCCCTGCGCGGTTCGAGCTTCTGCACGAGCTCGGGCGCGGCGGCACTGCGGTGGTCTGGGCGGCGCGCGATCGGACGCTCGGGCGTCGGGTCGCCATCAAGTGCTTCGATCGCAGGCCGGGCGCGCCGGAGCGGCTCCTGCACGAGGCGCGCACCGTGGTGGCACTCGACCATCCAGCGATCGTTCGTGTTCACGAGGTCGACGTCGAGCATGGCTTGCTCGTGATGGAGCTGCTGGAGGGGGGCACCCTCGCGGATCGTGCGATGCGTTCGACGCTCACGGGATCGGAAGCGCTCGCGCTCGGTCGCGAGCTCGGGCTCGCGCTCGCGCATGCCCACCGCGCGGGGGTGCTGCATCGCGACGTGAAGCCCTCGAACGTGCTGCTCGATCGCGACGGGCGGCCGCGCTTGGCGGACTTCGGCATCGCGGCCGCGGTGGATCGCGTGACGGACGGTGCGGGCACCCAGGCCTTCGCCGCTCCCGAGCAGCTCGCGGGTGAGGCATCGGTCGCGAGCGATCTGTTCGGCCTGGGTGCGACGCTCCTCTTCGCCACCACCGGGTCGACGGTGGCATCGCTCGAGGGCGTGCCGCCCGCCGAAGCCGTGGCGCGTGCGACGCGCGACTGGCGGTTGGCGCGCGTGGTGGGGCGGCTCCTCGCCCCCGAGCCGAACGCTCGCTTCTCGTCGGCCATCGACGTGGTCCACGCCGTCGCGGTTCCCGAGCCGCGCGGATCGCGCGCGCTCGTGTGGGTGATGCTGTCGCTTCTGCTGCCG
The DNA here is from genome assembly GCA_937982655.1 of uncultured Sandaracinus sp. Lineage (GTDB taxonomy): Bacteria > Myxococcota_A > Polyangia > Polyangiales > Houyiibacteriaceae > JACKEH01. The sequence continues at coordinate 21,364 of CALJLK010000457.1, read as the reverse complement.
CTCGTCGTGTACGTGGGAGCGCGCTCGGCGGGAGCCGTGTGGATGAGCGCAGAACCGGTGGAGGCACCGCTCGACGTGCCGCTCGCAGAGCCACTCCCCGATTCGACGCGCAACGCGCTCGACGTGGCGCGCACCGCTCTCGCGCGGAACGACCTCGTCGGAGCCGAGGCGGCGCTCCTCGAAGCCGACCCGAACGATCCACGCACGCTCGAGCTCGCGAGCCTGGTCGAGTGGTGGAACGGCCGGGACAACACCGCGCTCTTGGACCGTCTCGATCGCGCGCTGCCGTCGACGGACTCGCGCTCGCTCCTCGACGGGCTGCGGCTCTTGGGCACCCACGACGTCGACGGTGCGGTGTCCCACTTCGACGCGTACCTCGAGGCACACCCCGACGCGCGCGAGGGGCTCTACGGTGCGTTCGAGGCCCACTGGCATCGGGGAGACTGCGAGCGTGCGGTCGCGCTCTACGACCGACTCGTGACCCGAGAGCCGGACTTCGCGCTCGGGATCGAGCACGTGCTGATGCATGCCCTGGTGACGGGCCGACTCGAGCGCGTGTCCTCGCTCTTGGCAAGCTCGGATGCGCTGCCGACGTCGACGCGCGTGCTCTGGCAGGCGCGGCTCGCGATGGCGCGAGGGCGGCCGGACGAGGCGGCAGAGCTCGTGTCGCGGGCGCTGCGGGTACGCCCCGAGGCGCCGACTCGAAGCTATGCACGGATCGCGTGGGTGGAGGCCGAGGTAGCGCGTGGGGACCTGCGCGCGGCCGGCGAGCTCGCGCGCGAAGCCGACGCGCTGACGCGTGCGCTCCTTCTGCACGCGATCGCTGCGGCGGAACCACACGTGGAGCTCGGACCGACACGCACCCGGCTCGCGGGAGAGCTCGCAGGCCACGCGACCGGGAGCTACCCGACGACGGTCGGATGGATCGTGCTCGAGCTCTCGCTCGACGAGCGAGGTGACCTGACGCCCGCCCTCGAGGCGTTCGAACGCGTGCGCCACGACGACGTCCGGACTCGGATGCTCGACCTCCTCGTCACCGAACGGCGGGGGGATCGTGGCGTGCTCGAGGCATTCGTCGACAGCACGAGCGCGGAGGTCGCGGCGGCGGCGGAGGCGATCGTCGCGGAGCAGCGTGGGGAGCTCGCTGCCGCGAGCGCCGCGTGGAGGAACGCTGCGGCGCGATCGTGCGAAGGAACGTTTCGGCCGCTCGCGCTCGTCCGGGCCGCCGAGGTCGATCGACGGCGCGGTGATTTCGAGGGGGCGAGGAGCGCATGTGCCACCGTCGACGCGGCTTACGTACCTTGGCCTGCGTTCTCGCTTCGTCGCGCGTGCGCGTCGACGATGCGCTGACGAGCTGCTGGCCGACCTCCGCAAGCCGCCCGAGCAGACGGCGCGCAGCGGTTCGAAGTGGAATCGTGCGAAGCGAAGTGGACGCAGTCCACGAAGCCGAACGATTCAACGAGAGTGTCGGGCCGTGCGCGAGCACGGAGCCGACCCGGGCTGGGGGAGGGTCTGGCGACAGACCCTCGAGGAAGCAGAAAGAAGCTCAGCCGAAGCTTCTGGGTCGGCCGCTGACCCGGCCGACCCAGAAGCTTCCGTTCAGCCGCGGTCCCAGCGTCGGCGGATCCCGAGCTTGCTCATCTTGTGCGCCAACGTTCGACGCGGGACGCAGAGCAGCTCGGCCGCGCCTTCGACGTTGCCGGCGGTCACCTCGAGCGCACCGACGACGAGCTCCACCTCGAGCTCCCTCAGCCGCGCTCGGAGATCCCACGTCCGCGCCGGACGACGTGGCGTGTCTGGTGTCGAGGCGACCACCAAGTGTTGCGCGACGTCGGAGCGCTCGATGCGGTCCTCCGCGAGAAGCACCACGCGTTCGATCACGTTGTGGAGCTCACGGACGTTCCCGGGCCAATCGTATGAGAGCAGCGCCTGAAGTGCGTCCGGCTCGAGTCGCGGGGGCGTTCGACCGCTCCGTTCCGCGGCGCGTCGCACGAAGGTCCGCGCGAGCTCCACGACGTCTTCGGGTCGCTCGCGCAGCGGTGGCACCCGGATCGGGAGGACGCCGATCCGGTGGTAGAGATCGAGACGAAACCGACCTTCGTCGCTCTCTTCGCGCAGGTCGCGATGGGTTGCCGAGACCAGTCGTACGTCGACCTCGACCTCGCGGGTGCCGCCAACGCGCAGCAGTCGACCCGTCTCGAGCACTCGCAGCAACGCGGCTTGCACCGCCGGCGCCAGCTCACCTACCTCGTCGAGGAACAGGGTTCCGCCGTTCGCTCGCTCGAACGCTCCGAGGCGTCGTTCCGTGGCGCCCGTGAACGCGCCGCGTTCGTGCCCGAAGAGCGTGCTCTCCACCAGCGAGCTCGGGATGGCGCCGCAGTTCAGGGGCACGAAGGGCCCCCGACTGCGCGGGCTGCTCGCGTGGACGAGCCGCGCCACCAACTCCTTGCCGCTGCCGGTCTCTCCGCAGACGAGAACGGGGCGATCCGAGCTCGCGAGCTTGCGCGCCTGCTCGAAGGTCGCTCGGGTCGCGGCGCTCACGGCGACCACGTCGTCGGGTGAGGCAACGTTCGACGAGGCCGCCTTCGGTGCGGCCGTCGGTGTCGCGTCGTTTGGAGCGGACGCGGTGGGCGCAGCCTCGTCCGACCAGCGGCGCCGCGCGAGCTCGACGAGCGCTCCTCCGCTGCGGGCCTCCGTCGACGAGGCGAGACCGATCCGCTCGACGCCCAGCATCGCACGCGCCGCTCGAGGGTCCAGCTCCGGAAGCAACCAACACGAACACGTCGCGTCGAGGACGGCGCGACGATCGACCGAACGCGTCCGCAGCACGCGCGCGTTCGAGGCCACGACCGCGACGGTGACGGTCCGCCCGAACGTCGGCTCGGTGAGCTCCTGCCGCGCGAGCTCTTCGTCGATCGCGGCGAGGAGACGATGCAGAGGGAGCTCTCCGAGGTCGTGTGCTCGGCGCGGCGGAGTGCGCGTGAGCAGCAGCGTCACGCCTCCGACCTCCATGCTCTCGCCGACGTGGAGCTCGCTTCGCGCCACACGCTCCCCTCGCACGCGCATCCCGTTCTTGGACTGAAGATCGACGACCTCGAGACTGCCAGCACGGGTCGGGCTGATGCGGACGTGCTCGCGCGACAGCGTCGGTTCGTCCACGACGACGTCTGCCGGAGCCGCGCGACCCAACACGAAGGGATGCCCCGTGATCGGGACCACACGTGCTTCATGTCCCTGCCACACGACCAACGCGAGCTGTCCCGTGCTCGAATCCTGTGCCGCCGTGATGTCGTCTGCGTGCATCGCGTGAGGTGGTGCACCAGCCTGCCCGACGTTGCCAAGCCCGCTGCACGCCGAGATCCCGGTGAGGCTCGTCGCTCGGGCGCCCATCGCCGGCGTTTCGTTGGGTCTCCGTCATTCGCGCGCGAGATCTCCCACGAGCTGGACGGTGCTGCTCTTTCGACGGACGTCCGGATCGGTCGAGAGCGCGACGACGGCGATCCTTCGGGCAACGCGCGGAACGGTCACGTGACCGCAGCGCCAGGCCCAATCGCATCGAGCGCCTCCGCCTCACCCACACACCGCGCGAGCTCACCGACGAAACGCGCGAGCGGCGCGCCGTCGACGATCGCGTGGTTCGCGCTGACGGTCGCGCAGAGCACCTCGCGCGGACTCGGATCGTCCGGGTCGGTCGACGCACGCTTCGTGGCACCGCCGAGCACGATGGAGAGCTCGTGCAGGCCGGGCGCGCTGAGCCCGAACGCCGCCCCGTCGCCGAACATGCCGACCGCCGACACCAGCAACGAGCCGGTGTGCTTCTGCGTGAGCTTCGGCGACGCGAGGAGCGCGCGGTAGCTCGCGCGACGCAGAGGCGCGGGCATCGAGAGCCACGCACGCGTCGCGGCGCGTGTGGCGCCCGAGCTCGTCGGCAACCCGTGCCGCTTCACGTGATGCAGCTCGTCGTTCAGCTCGCGGAACGTGCGTCGCTCGAGCCCGCGCATCACGTGCGCGTATGGAAAGGGGCGACCCTCGTGGTCGACCTCGACGATCACGGTCGCATCGACGGTGTCGAAATGGACGAGGCGTCCGAGACCGTCGCGCCGCGCGTGCACCGCGGGATGTCGCGCGAGCGTGTGCCCGATCGCGTGCAGCAGAAACGCGGTCTGCGAGAGCTTCTCCCCGGTGCGCTCGTGGTGCTCGCGCAAGCGCCGTCGCGCGCGCGTGACGTCGAGCTCGATCAAGCCGTGCATCATCGGCTTGTCGCGGCCGAGGTGCAGGGTGTCGAGGACCAGACGTCGCTCGGGCGGGAAGGGGACGCGTCGCATGGCCGATCGATCGTACCGCGGAGCATGGCGTCGGTCCGCTCCGCCGGCCCGAGCCCTCCACGCGCTCGTGTACGCTGCCGCGCGGAGGAGGGGGGAATGGACCACCGAGAGGCACTCGAACGCCTGCATCGGCCGCGGCCAGACTTCGTGAGCGTTCGATCGTTGCTCGCGCTCTTCGAAGGGCCCTCCGCCACGGAGCTGTCGCGGGCTCAGCGCGACGCGTGGCAGGCCAAGCCGGGCGACACCCGTCATGCGGATCGCGTCGTGGCGCTGATCGGCGACGCCCCCGCTCCCTATCTTCGTTTCTTGATCGCCGAGATGTACGAGTACGTCGGCGCGTACGAAGAGGCGCTCGCGTCCACCACCCGTGCCGCCGCCGAGACGCCGTGTTGGGATCCGATGTTGGTCGCGTGGTCGTACAACGGGATCGCCGGCCTCCTCGGCCTCCTCGGGCGACACGACGAGGCGCGCGCCGTCCTCGGCGAGCTGTGGCCGTACGATCCGTTCTATCCGAACTCGCACGAGACCGCGCGGAGCGTCGGCGCATCGCTTCCACCCGCCGACGTCGCACCGCGCGGAAGCGCCGACTCGCTGCGACTCTCCCTCGCGCACCAGATGTACGAGTCGAACCGCGAGGCCGGCTTCCGCGCGACGGCGATGGCGATGTCGTTCGTCTGGGAAGGTCAGCATGCCGCGGCGGCCTCGCTGGCGGAGCTGGGCGCCACGCTCCCGGGACCCAATCCGGCGTGGCCGCTCGCGATCGCGGAGTACGCGCGCAACGCGAGTCGAAGTGCTCCCGGCACGCTCGCACCGCTGCCGAAGGGCTCGGTCGCCAAACGCATTCAGGCCGTGCGCCGCGCGCGGAAGAGCGCGGACCTCGCGACGCTCGAGACGGCCGCGCACGATCCCGAGCTCGCGGTGGTGCTCGAAGCGTGGGCCGGGCTCCTCGAGACGGGTCATCGCGCGGAGGAGCTGAGCGCGTTGATGCGCGAGCTCGTCGACGTGTCGCGCGGTCCGAACGGACAGACGTTCCTCTCCTCGCGGATCGAAGAGGTGTGGCGCGCCGCACCGCTGCCCGCGATCTCGGCGACCGAACTGGTGGAACGGGTGATCGCCGAGGTGCGCGCGGGAGCGCTCGTCGCCTTGCCGCTCGAGCCCGTCGAGCCGACGGCTCCCGTGCCACCGAGTCTCGCCGCGTGGTTGCGTTTCGGTGGGCTCGACGAGCTCGAGCCGAGCTCCGTGCTCGAGCTCGCGCGTCGCGCCTTCGGGCCGACCTTCGACGCGTTGCCCGCGAAGGTCGCCGCGTATCCAGCGCTGCCCTTGCTCTTGCCCGAGACCGTGAACGAGCGGCTGGAGGTGCTGCTCCTCGTGCACGCGAACGACGCGGGAGAGCCCCCCGTCCTGGCCCTCGACGTGTCCGAGGATCCGACGGTCGAGGTGGCCGCCGAGAGCTTCGCGCATTGGCTCGCCGCGGACGTCGGGCTCACACGACTTCGCGCGAACGACGCGACCAAGCGCGCGGCGAAAGCAGCGCTCGGGAAGGCGAAGCTGAAGCTCTGATCGATCGAAGGATCTCGCGGAAAGAGCTGCTCGTCGACGAGGGCGCTCGAGGGCGCTCGAAGCGCATCGTCACGGCACTGCCCGCGGTCCCTTCGGCGACGCGCGCGAATCCTGGATCATCGCGCTAGTACCTCGCCACAGGAGTCTTGACCGGTTCAGGGTGGAGGATCGGCTTCGAGGTCGGTTCCGCGGCGACGAAGGACAGGCCGAAGCCTATTCGAGGAGCTGCGGGGCCGAGATCGAGGTCGAGGACCGCCATCAACCGGTCAAGGCTCCTGTGGCGAGGTACTAGGCGAACGCCTCGGACACGACCTCGCGAAAGAGGCGATTCACGGGGTCGTGCTGGGTGCGCTCGTGCCAGACGAGGTGCATCGGAAACCGGAGCCCGGGCGGCGTGAGCTCCTCGAGGACGACGAGCGGGACCGTGGCCGCGAGGGCGTCCACCACCCTCCGAGGTAGACCCGCCACGAGATCCGTCGCGGCGGCCACCATCGCCGCAGCCAGAAACGTCGGCACCGTCACGGCGACGTCGCGGAAGATGCGGTGCTGCTCGAGCTGCTTCTTCGCCAACGCGTGCCCCGCGCCGCGATTGCCCAGCGCGACGTGCACGTCCACGTGGCGCAGCGTCGCGAAGTAGTCGCGTGCACCAGCTCGCTTTCGCAAGAGCGGGTGCCCCTTCCTCACCACGAGAACGCCTTCCACCTCGTAGGCCCGCTTCGACCGAAGCCCCGCCGCCGACTGCTTCGGCGCGACCGCGAGATCGGCTCCGCCCGCCGCGAGGCCTCCGCGCGACATCAGCGTGTCGATGCTGATGATCTCCAGCGGCGCCTTCGGCATCGCGCACGCGAGCGCGACGACGAGCCGCGGAAGGGCGGCGACGTGATCCGAGTCGGGCACCGCGAGCGTGAGCCGCCGCGTCGACTGAGCCGGGTCCTCCACGTCGTCGGAGAGCGCTCGCTCGAGCTCCGCGATGGCGCGACTCAACGCCGGTTGGAGCTCGAGAGCACGCGGCGTCGGCACGACTCCTCGGCCGCTGCGAACGAACAGCGGGTCGTCGAAAGTAGCGCGTAGCCGCGCCAGCGCGTTGCTGATCGCGGGCGACGTGACGTTCAGCCGGCGCGCGGTGCGGGAGACGGACGGGTCCTCGAGCATCGCATGCAGCACGAAGAGGAGGTTCAGGTCGATCGCCGATAGATTCATCTCAGTGATGAATGGTGTCACGAAGCATCACTTCTCGCGAACGCTCTCCCGCGCCAGCTTGGGCTCATGCACGTTCTCATCATCGGAGCTGGTATCGCCGGTCCGGCCCTCGGGGCGTTTCTGTGCCGCGTCGGCTTCACGGTCTCCCTTTGTGAATCACGACACGGCCCGGCGGCCGACGAGGGGGCGTTCCTCGGCGTCGCGCCGAATGGCATGTCGGTCTTGGAGGCGCTGGGTGTTGCGGACGCCGTGTGCGACGCAGGATCGATCTGCCTCGGACTCGACTTCCTCGACGCACGCGGTCGGGTCGTCGGGCGTATCGACACCGGCGCCGCTGCGGAGCGCTATGGATCTCCGCTGGTCCTCGTTCGTCGCGAGGATCTGCACCAGACGCTGCTCGAGGTCGCCGAGCGGGCGGGAGTCACCCTCCACTTTCGTCGACGGCTTCGACACATCGAGCCCAGCGAGGATGGAGCTCGCGCGCTCTTCGACGACGGCTCCGAGATCGTGGCCGACCTGATCGTCGGCTGCGACGGCATTCGCTCGACGACCCGCGCTCTCGTGCTGCCCGATGCACCGGCGCCGGTCTTCCTCGCGCAGGCCGACGTCGGCGGCTACGGCCGGGCGGACGACGCGCCGCTGGGCGTCCGCCGGAACGTCATGGTGTTCGGGCGCCGCGCGTTCTTCGGCGCGTTCCGCCGCGAGGACGGCGAGGTCTGGTGGTTCCACAACGGAGGACCCGCCGAGGCCTCGACGGCGACGGGCGACGAGGCGCTCCGACAACGGATCCTCGCAGCCCACGCCGACGATCCGAGCTGGATCGCCGACGTGGTGCGCAGCACACCGAGGATCCACGGGCCGTGGCTCCTGCACGACATCGCGATGATGCCGCGCTGGCACAGCGGGCGCGTTTGCGTGATCGGCGACGCCGCGCACGCGTGCTCTCCGAGCGCAGGTCAGGGCGCTTCCCTGGCACTGGAGGATGCGATGCTCCTCGCACGCTGCTTGCGCGACGAGCCAGCGGCGGAGGCCTTCTCGTGCTTCGAGCTCCTGCGCCGCGACCGAGTCGAACGCATCGTCCGACAGTCGCGGCGAAACGGCGCGCCCAAGGTCGTGGCGTCGGGCGTGGGCGCATGGCTCCGCGACCGGCTGCTCCCCGTCTTCTTGAGGATGGGTGCCGCAGCGACGCACGAACAGTACGCGTACCGGATCGACTGGGCGGGCGGCGAGGAGATGCGCGGATGAGGCGGGCACGACACCGGTGCGCGCTGCTCGCGTCGCTCTTCCTCGCGTGCATGGCGATCGGCGCCGCGCTGGGCGGGGGCCTCTACGAAGGACTCGTCCTCACGCCGCTCTGGAGCGCGGCGCCGCCACGCTCGTTCTCGATCATCCAGCCTGGCCGTGGCGTACCGTTGCAGACCTTCTGGATTCCCGTGCACGCCGTCGTCACGATCGGAATGCTCGCGGCCCTCGTCCTCGGTTGGCGCGATGCCGGTGTCCGACGGCTCGTGCTGCTCGGTCTGACCGCATACGTGGTGATGCGCGCCTGGAGCTTCGCGTACTTCATCCCGGAGATGCTCGCGTTCCAGGAGGTTCCCCTCGATCGGCCTCCGACGGCCGAGCTGTCGTCACGCGTCGACCGGTGGACGAGCCTGAGCTGGCTCCGCTTGCCGCTCGACCTGGTCGCCGCGATCAGCTTTCTCTTCGCGCTCACTCGCGGCGCGTTCGGAGACGGTCTCGCCTCACGCTCGTCGCCGATTCGCTGAAGTTTGCGCGCTCGAAGAACGCCACCTGCATCTCATCGCGCCGGGGACGTGCACCGAGCACGATCGGATCGTTGTCACGTGAGGTCGGCCTGGTAGCGTGATCGGATGGACGTGCGATTGGTGCGAATGACGAAGGCGACGGCGGAGGCGCTGCGGGCTGGCGAGTCGCCGCCCGACGTCGTGGTGGCCGAGGACTACCCGACGGAGTTCTCACGAGGCGTCGCGGAACAGGCCATCCAGGGCGGTGAGCCCGGCCCGTACCTCATCCAGGCCTCGGACGGTGCATGCGTCGTGGGTGAGATCGGTGGAGCCTTCACCGAACCCGGCACGGTGGAGATCGGTTACGCCGTCGTGCGCTCGCGTTGGGGAAGAGGGCTCGCGACCGCGGCCGTCCGCCAGTTCGTGCGCGTCCTGGAGGAGCGCGCGGACGTTCGGCGAATCGTCGCTCACACGCCGCTCGATCGTCCGGAGAGCGCCCGCGTGGTCGCGAAGGTCGGGTTCGAGCTCGTCGGGGAGAGGGACGAAGCCCACGACGGCATGACGCTTCGTGTGCAGCGATGGGTGTGGCTCACCGCAGGCGTCGTGAGCGACCGGCGACGATGATGAAGCGCGCGGCGAAAGCAGCGCTCGGAAAGGCGAAGCTGAAGCTCTGATCGACGTCGCGATCGATGAAGTCGGCGGCTGACCCCGCCGACCCGGGCGAGAAGCGGCGACGGCTCGGTCGAGGGCTCGAGGAAAAGCCCAGCTCGACTCGACCCACGCGCGGTCGGCGCCCATGGCAGCGGGATCGGACGCGGCGGGCGGCGCGAGCAACCGAGCGATCGCGAGCAACCGAGCCGTGGCCGTTCGTGTACGCCACGAGGGGGAGCACGAGAAGGTCGTCGTTCGCTTCGCGGACGAAGAACGCACCCTGCTCTCGCGCTTCGTGAAGCGCATGACCTGAGGCTCGATCGCGCGATCACCTGCGCGGCCTCGGGAGCGAGCACACGCGATCGGCCCCATGACCTCGAGCTCGCGCGGCCACCCCGCTATTGCGGGATCTCGAACGGCGGGATCACGCGTCCGTCGACGTCCGTGAAGCCGTACTCGCGCGCGAGCTCACCCACGAGCTGGACGGTGCCGGTCTTTCGACGGACGTCCGGATCGGTCGCGAGCGCGACGACGGCGCGTCCGAGGTAGCGCGTCGACTCGGTGCCCGCGAGCGCGGGACGGTCGACCCACGAACGTTCGTCAGCCGCGTGCCCCGCCAGAACGAGCTCGGTCCGCATCCAGCCGGGTGAGAGCGCGATCGACGTGACCCCGAACGGACCGAGCTCCTCCGCGACGGCGAACGCGACTCGGTTCATCGCGGACTTCGCGAGGTCGTAGAAGAAGTTGCCGCGGAGGTAACGATCGCGATCCCAGAAGGTGGTGGTGACGACGAGGCCGGCACGCTGCCGCACGAACGTCGGCGCCGCGGCCTGACAGGCGATCACGTGGTTCCGTACGCCGTGGTCGAACATCGACGTCCAGTGGTCGAGGGGTTGCTCCCAGAACGGAGCGTTCATCGACGCGAGGGTGAACGTCTCGTGTCCGCCCCACGCGTTGTTCACCAACACGTCGAGGCGCCCGTGATCGCGCTCGATGCGCGCGAAGAGGGCGCGCACGTCGTCGACGTCGGAATGGTCGCAGCGCACGGCGATTCCGAGGCCACCGGCGTCGGTGACGGCCTCCGCCGTGTCGTCGATCGTGCCCGGCATGCGTTCGAGCCCCGCGCTGGCGAGGAACGCGTCGTAGCCCGGCGCGGTGTGCGCGTGTGTCGTGCGACCGGTCACGTAGACCGTCGCGCCTGCGGCCCCGAGCTCGATCGCCACGCCGCGTCCACCCCCGCGGCTCGCCCCGGTGACCAACGCGATCTTTCCTTCGAGCGGCTTGTCCTCTCGCATCGTCTCGTGCTCCTCGTGTGCTCTCCGACGCCACACCGATCGGCATGGCTCGAGCGCGGTTGATGGGAGGAACGTGTGGGACGACCGCGACTCAGTCTTGAAGAAACCCGAAACCGGCGGCGTTCGCGAGCGCGACCGGGGTGAGCCCGGAGATGGCGTGGACGTCGTTCGAGAGGTGCGACTGGTCCGCAAAGCCCGCCTCCAACGCGACTCGCGCCCACGACGCGGGGCGCTCGGTGCTCGCGGCACATCGCATCAGCAAGCGCTGAAAGCGGGCCAAGCGCATCGCACGCTTCGGCGACAGTCCGACGTGAAGTCGAAAGAGCTGCTCCAGCCTCCGCTCGCTGACCCCGAGCTCGTCCGCGAGGTCGCGAACCCGCAATCGACCCGACGACCCGCGAATCCGCGCGATCGCGGCACCCACGATCGGCGGCGGGCGCTCTTGGGCGTCGAGCCGTCGCGCGAGCACGCGCCGCGCTGCGATCGCTGCGGCCTCGAGCGGTCCGTCGGCTCCGCCGATCGATTCGAAGATCTCTTGCATCAACGAGGCGCTGACGTCCTCGAGTGAGACGGCGCGTTCCGACAAGTCCGCCGCTGCGATTCCGAAGAGCGCCATCGTCGCGCCGGCGTGGAGCTCGACCTCGACGTGGCGCAACGATCCTTCGAGCTGAACCCGCGTCGCGCTCGCGCTCGCGCCGAGCAACACCGCGTGCGCCTCTCGTCCGCTCTCCGTCGGCATCACGAAGACCAAATGAGCGGCTCCGTCGGGCAAGATGCGCTCGTCGACCGGCTGGCTCAGGTGCTCGTATCCGAAACGAAGCGTGCGGACGAAGGGCGCGACCGTCGGTGTCGGCTCCATCGTTCGAAAGCGGCTCGTCGCGGGATCCGGCGGCGGCCATGTCCGAGTGCCCTCCAGGGTCGACAAGAAGAGACGCTCCAGGTGCTCTGCCACTCGAGGATGAGAGCGCATCTCGTGACCTCCCGCGAATCGATTCGAGGCGCGCGCTCAACCTGCGTCCGCGGTGCACGAAACGAAGGCGCGTCCACGTGGGCTCAGGCGATAGCCGACCTCGAGGCTCTGCGTGAGACCCAGCTCTTTGAGCTGGCGAACCCGACGCTTGAAGACAGCTTTGTCCATGCCGCTCCGCTCCGCGAGCACACTCGCAGAAGTGCCCGGGTGCTCGTGAATCAGTCGCAAGCACGCCAGGGTCCAGTGGGACTCGCTCCGGCGTTCGAGACGCTCGAGCGCAGCGCGGATCGCCGCCATCGCCTCGTCGTCGAGATCGTCGTCGTGCGCGAGCGCCTCGCGTGAGTCTGCCCCCAGACGCCGGAACTCGATGCGGTAGAGCTCGCCGTCCCCGGCCTCGAGCACGCGCACGGCCTCCTCGCGTCCGGAGAAGCCCGCCGCCAACGCTTGGCCTTCCGTGATCTGTTCCAGCGTCGTCGCGACGACCACGTCGATCGCCAACTCGCCGACGGGCGTGCGGAGTCGTCCTCCGCTTCGGACCGTCGGGCGTCTCCACCGACGAAACGCGACGGTCACCTCCGCGCGCGCGATCTTCTCCAACGTCCGCTGCTTGAAGAGCATGATCGGTTCACCTTACGCCGCGGGGCCCTTCGACGCGTCGACTGGCCCCGTAGGCGGCGAGAAAAACGTCGACCGCCGCGTCCGCGTACTCGGCGTGCCGCGAGGTGTCCGAGACCGAATCCGCGACGAACATCGCGCGATTCAGAGGGATCGACAACACTAGCCAGTTGAACTGCTCCGCAGCCAAGAGCGGGTCCGACATGCGAAGCAAACCCCGCTCGCACAAGCGTTCGAAACACGCCGCGAGTTTCTGGTGGCCCCGCATCGGCGCAGACTCGTACCAAGCCCTCGCGATCTCCGGGAAGCGATCGACTTCAGCAATGATCCGCCGTCGTACGTTCATGATGTCGGATTGAATCACGTCGTGAAGGTGCTGCCTCGCGAAGACACGGAGGTCGCGCTCCAGGTTTTCAGACTCCGCCAGGGCATCGAAGGAGGGCGCACCCTGTTCTTCGGCCGAGGCGATGAGCCCTCGGATGGCTTCCCGAATGAGATCGTCCTTGTCGGCGAAGTGCCGATAGATGGTCTGCTTCGAGACGGAAGACAACGCCGCCACCTCGTCCGTGCTCGTCCCGGAGTATCCCCTCTCGAGGTAGAGCTCGAGGGTCGCGTCGAGGATCGCCTGACGGACCTGCTCAGGTCGTGGGCGTGGGCGTGTCTTGGCGGGCGGTACCATGGAACTCGAGCTTTCGTCGTTCGGTACTTGACAGTACCAGAGCCGGCCGCCAAGGTTCGGTACTCGTCAGTACCCGGAGGGTCGAACGTGCGAAATACATCGAACGCGACGTCGAGAGACGGCACTCGAATCGCTTGGGACCTCGTGGGTGACGGCCCACCGCTCGTCCTGATCGAGCCGGCCGGTCATTTCCGAAAGCTCAGTGCATTCGCGGACTTGGTTCCCCGGTTGACGGCTCGGTTCCGCGTCTGCCAGTACGATCGTCGAGGCCGAGGCGAGAGCGGCGACCACCGTCCCTACCAGGTCGAGAGGGAGGTCGAGGATCTCGCGGCCCTCGTCGACGCGCTGGGCGGATCGGCGTTCGTGTACGCGTATTCCTCGGGGGCGCTCCTCGCGCTGCACGCTTCCGCCCGAGGCGTTCCGCTGGCGGGGATGGTCCTCCTGGAGCCGCCGCTTCCGGCGGAGTTTCGAGAGGATCCCGATCCACTGACGGGCCAGCTCGAAGCCCTCGTCGAGCGAGGTCGGCACGAGGATGCGGTTGCGCTCTTTCACGAATCCATCGGAGTGCCGCCCGAGATCATCGAGAGCATCCGCGATACGGATCGGTGGTCTCGCATGGTCGAGATTGCACACACGTTGGCATACGACTGCCGAATCTCCGACGCGATGCAGCCGCATGTGCTGGAATCTGTTCGGCATCCGACCCTGATTCTTTCGAGTGTCGGCAGCAGCAACGACCTCGTCTCTTCTGTGGATTCGGCCATCAATCTCGTACCGGGCGCTCGCCACGTCGCGCTGGACGGAGAGTGGCATTCGGTCGATCCGGTCTCGGTGACCAACGAGATCGTGGCGTTCATCACACCACTCTCACGCTCGTGATCCCTGTCGCTTCCGAGAAACGAGGAGACCGATGAAGATTCAGACGACGACGTTGACGCTCGTGGTGGCAGACCCGCAAGCCTCCCTCCAGTACTTCACGAATCACTTCGGCTTCAGGGAGGTGCTCGCCTTCGACGGCGGCGCGGCGATCGAGCATCCAGATGGGGGGCCGACGCTCTTCTTCCTACGCGAAGGCCTCGAGGTGCTCGACGCGCCGCTGCGCCACACGCGCGCGCAGGGGGTGATCCTGGCGTTCACCGTGGGCGACATCGAGGCGGAGGTCGCACGTCTGACCGCCGACGGAGTCGCGACCCGCTCCGAGATTCGCCAGGACGACTGGGGGGAAAAGCACGTGCAGCTGGTGGACCCGAACGGCTTGGTACTCCAGCTGGTCCAATGGGTTGGCGAGCGGCCCTATTGAAGGTGCGGATGGCTTCCGGCGCGGGGTTGACCGCGTCGCTGGTGGGCCGGCGCGCGGCGAGCCCGAGCCGACGCGCGCTGGCCCACGCACGCCGCACATCGCCGTCGTGCACGAAGACGGGCGTAAGCTCGAGGTTCACCCAAGTTCGAGGCCGCCGCCTCGCTCACATCCTCCCGCGCAGCGACTCGAGATCGGGATCGGACGGCGCGCGGCGGAGCAGCGCGCGACATCGACGACAGTCCGCGAGCCGCAGCTCTGCCAGCAACGCCAACGCAGCCGCGTGGCGGCCCTGGCGTGCGAGCGCGCAGGCGAGATCGTAGCGGGCGCCCGCGCTCGACGGGTCGGCCATCAGCGCGGAAACGAAGTGCGCCGCCGACGCGACGAAGTCTCCCGTCGCATGCAGCGCGAGCCCCCTCCGAATGAAGCGCGCCGCGTCCCGACGTGCGTCGGCGCTCGGAGAGCTCGGCCGGTACGTCGGCGACGCCAACACGAGCTCGGTCCGCTCCACCGTTCCGAGGGTCGCGACCGCGTCGAGGCGCACGAAGCTCAGGTGGTCCGGGAAGAATCCCATGTCGGGGTCGGCGTTCTCGCCGCTCACCTCCACGAGCACGTCGTGACCGTTGGGCGAGGGCCAAACCCGAACCGCGATCGGCATCGGGGTGCGTTCTTCTTCCGCGGGCACCGTGTAGTCCTCGGGTCGGCCGAGACGGAGCACGCGTGAGCTCAGCAGCCGCAACTCGCTGGCGGCGCTTGGAGATCCCGTGCTTGGAGACACTGCGCTCGGAGACACCGCGCTCGGAGACACTGCGCTCGGAGACACTGCGCTCGGAGACACTGAGCTCGGAGACACCGCGCTCGGAGAGCTCGAAGACCCCGTCACGCTCGAGGCTGCAGCGCCCGAGGTGCTCACGTAGACGTCGAGGCGCACGCGCCGCGACGAGGTGGGATCGCTGGAATCGACGACGGGCGTGAGGGTCGCGTGGAGGAAGGTCGCCGCGAGCGGACGCGCCGCCTGCGGGAAGCGGGTCGCCAGCCGTCGCGAGGTCGCGAGCGGAACACCCTCCGGCCCACCGTCGTGGACATCCCACGCGTCCACCAGCGCATCGCACGCGACCGCGCGCTCGGCGTCGCCGTAGCGATCGAAGCAACGAACCGGCGCGTCTCGTCCGACCTCCCAGACCTCGTACGCCGCCGAGGCTTGGCATCCCGTCGTGCGCATCTCGACGAGCGCGCTGCGACCGCTCGCCGACCACGCCACGACCGTCCGCTCCTCGCCGCCATCGCAGCACGCACACGCGTCGACGACGCTCGGGAGCCCCAACACACCCGCCACGAGCGCGAGCACGAACATCGATCGATTCATCTGCATCGCGTCTCCTCGTCGTTTCGATCAGCACACCCCACACCACGACGTCGTCGACCCGCCTGCGCCGACAATCCGAGCTCGAGCGTGTCTCGGAGGCGACGTCGACGTGGGCGATCGAGCGCACTCGACGCGCATGGTCGTACGCACCGCGCGATCTCATTCACGACCCCGTCCGCGACGCGTGGAACGATCACGTCGCCGCCGCTCCCGGCCCGATCGCGTCGAGCGCCATCGCCTCGCCCACGCATCGCGCGAGCTCACCGACGAAACGCGCGAGCGGCGCGCCGTCGACGATCGCGTGGTTCGCGCTGACGGTCGCGCAGAGCACCTCGCGCGGACTCGGATCGTCCGGGTCGGTCGACGCACGCTTCGTGGCACCGCCGAGCACGATGGAGAGCTCGTGCAGGCCGGGCGCGCTGAGCCCGAACGCCGCCCCGTCGCCGAACATGCCGACCGCCGACACCAGCAACGAGCCGGTGTGCTTCTGCGTGAGCTTCGGCGACGCGAGGAGCGCGCGGTAGCTCGCGCGACGCAGAGGCGCGGGCATCGAGAGCCACGCACGCGTCGCGGCGCGTGTGGCGCCCGAGCTCGTCGGCAACCCGTGCCGCTTCACGTGATGCAGCTCGTCGTTCAGCTCGCGGAACGTGCGTCGCTCGAGCCCGCGCATCACGTGCGCGTATGGAAAGGGGCGACCCTCGTGGTCGACCTCGACGATCACGGTCGCATCGACGGTGTCGAAATGGACGAGGCGTCCGAGACCGTCGCGCCGCGCGTGCACCGCGGGATGTCGCGCGAGCGTGTGCCCGATCGCGTGCAGCAGAAACGCGGTCTGCGAGAGCTTCTCCCCGGTGCGCTCGTGGTGCTCGCGCAAGCGCCGTCGCGCGCGCGTGACGTCGAGCTCGATCAAGCCGTGCATCATCGGCTTGTCGCGGCCGAGGTGCAGGGTGTCGAGGACCAGACGTCGCTCGGGCGGGAAGGGGACGCGTCGCAGCGGCATGGCCAATCGTACCTGCTCGAGCGCTCGATTCGCTGCGCGCCGCGGGCCGCGATGCGACTTCCATCCGCGCGTCGCCAACGCGTCGTTTCGCGGAGGCTCAGCGGAGGACGCACCGCGCGTCGACGCACGCGGCGGTCGAGGGAGGTCCCTCGCGTTCGGGGCAGGCCAACATCACGTCGCGGTCGCAATCGCGCACCGCGCACTGGGCTCGGAACGCCTCCCACGCGACGCGCGACCACGCCTGCACGCAGTCCGGGCCGCTGCTGGTGCAACAGCGCGGCGGTCCGCCCAAGACACAGTCGTCGTCGGAGCCGCAGCGCATGACCCCTTCGTCGTCGTCGGCAACGTCGTCGTCGTCTTCCGCGACCACGACGACGTCGTCGTCCCCGTCTTCTTCCGCGACGACGACGTCGTCATTCGCTCCCGCCCCGCGCTCGGTCGACGTGACGGGCTCTTCGGTGGGTGCCTCGGCGGCTCCACAAGCGACCACGAGCACGATCCACGAGACGGCGGCGCTGCGCATGGCGACTGGATAGCAGACTCGACCCCGCGAGAGCTTTCCACGACGCGTCGTCCATCGCGTCGACGCGGACCTCGATCTCGACGCGGCTGTCGCGTTCCCCGAATGGGAGCACGCGCAGCGCCGAAGAGCGCCTTCACCCACGACGACCGCGCGAGGTCCTCGTGGCGCACGAGCTCCCAGGCGCGATCGGGCGGCATCGCGAGCTCGACGGAGAGCTCGAGCTTTCGAGGGGTCGGCAGCACGAAATCGAGGGCTGTCATGGGTCCAAGCGTGCCTGCCTCGCGTCGCACGCGAAACCCCGCGCGCGCGACGAAGAGCTCGACCGGCCGACGCTTCGATGCGCCGCTCCTGGTGATCACGACGCGCCGATCTCGGCGATCACGATGCGTCGACCTGGCGAACACGATGCGCCGATCGGCGTGATCACGAGGGGGCGGCGTGCGCGCCACGCAAAGACCGCGGCGCCAACCCCACCGACGCGATGCGCCACGCCTGGGGCAGCGCGGCCCCCTTCACCGAAATGCGTCCCCTCAGAAACCGCGAAGATGCGACCAATTCGAGCGAGACAGGGCGCGCGCGGGTGCTGCGACGGGGCCTGCGACACGCGACGGTGAACACTGCACGGTGAGGCGAACCGTGTTCGACTCTTCACCGCCGCGTGCGTGGCTCGGGCCTTGCGTCCGGAGCGGCCATGCCGAAAGCCAAACCTCCCGCCCCGCGCTCCCCGTCACCGACGCCTCGCCCTGCCGACGCCAAGCGAGAACAGCTCGATGCCCACCGGGTCGTGAGCGACGGGACCCATCTGAGCACGAACCAAGGAGGGGCGATCTCGGACGATCACAACTCGCTCACCGCGGGGCCGCGAGGGCCGACTCTCCTCGAAGACTTCGTCTATCGAGAGAAGATGACGCACTTCGATCACGAACGAATCCCCGAGCGGGTCGTCCACGCTCGTGGGTCGGGAGCCTACGGCTACTTCGAGTGCACCAAGTCCATGAAGCACGTGACTCGCGCGGCGTTCCTGGGAAAGAAGGGTAAGCGAACACCCGTGCTGGTGCGCTTCTCCAACGTACAGGGCGCACGCGGCTCGGCCGACACCGTTCGCGACGTTCGAGGGTTCGCGGTCAAGTTCTACACGGAGGAGGGGAACTACGACCTCGTAGGCAACAACATGCCCGTCTTCTTCATCCAGGACGCGATGAAGTTTCCGGACCTCGTGCACGCGGTCAAACCCGAGCCCCACCACGAGATGCCGCAAGGGAGCAGCGCCCACGACACGTTCTGGGACTTCATCTCGCTCATGCCCGAGTCGCTGCACCACGTCTTCTGGGCGATGAGCGACCGCGGCATTCCGCGAAGTCTTCGCATGATGGAGGGCTTCGGCGTTCACACGTTCCGGTTCGTCGACGCGGCCGGTGTGGGGACCTTCGTGAAGTTCCACTGGAAGCCGAAGCTCGGCTCACACGCCCTCGTCTGGGACGAGGCCAACACGCTGATGGGCAAGGATCCGGACTTCCACAAGCGCGATCTCTGGGAATCGATCGAGAACGGTGATTTCCCCGAGTGGGATCTCGGTGTACAGCTCATCCCCGAAGCCGACGAGCACCTGTTCCCCTTCGATCTGTTGGATTCGACCAAGTTGGTCCCCGAGGAGATGGTCCCGGTGGAGCGAATCGGTCGGCTCGTGCTCGACCACAACCCCGACAACTTCTTCTCGGAGATCGAGCAAGCCGCGTTTCATCCAGGGCACGTGGTCGACGGAATCGATTTCACCAACGACCCGCTCTTGCAAGGCCGATTGTTCTCCTACCTCGACACGCAGCTGATTCGGCTCGGCGGACCGAACTTTCATCAGTTGCCGCCGAATCGTCCCATCGCACCGGCGCACAACCATCAGCGGGACGGCCTCGGGCAGCAAGGGATCCCCGTCGGAAGGGTCGCTTACGATCCGAACTCGCTCGGCGGCGGATGCCCGTGTCATGCAGGCGCCGACAAGGGCGCGTTCGTTCATGTGATCGAACGCGTCGAGGGGCACAAGGTTCGCGCCCGAAGCAGCAGCTTCGGCGACCACGTGAGCCAAGCCCGCCTCTTCTATCGGAGCCAGACGCCCGCCGAGCAGACACACATCGCGGAGGCCTTCGTGTTCGAGCTGTCGAAGGTGGACACGGTGGCGATTCGCGAGCGCATGCTCGGCTTGATCGCGCACGTGGACGCCGACCTGACCGCCACCGTCGCGACGAAGCTGGGCTTGGCCGCGCCGATCCCCGGCCCGCTGCCGCCGAACGCCGCGGATCCCGACAACCCCATCGTCCCGCCGAATCCCTCGCAGTCGCAGGGCCATGCGGACGAAGTGGCGCGCCCACGCGAGCGCGCCACCCTGCCGGACACATCGACGGCCTTGAGCATGGTGGCGAGCAACCCCGGGGGGGTGGCCACCCGAGCCGTGGCGATCCTCGTGGCCGACGGTGTCGATGCCGCCGACGTCGCAGCCATCCGAGAGAGGTTCGAGACCTCGGGCGCCCACGTGTTCCTGGTCGCGGCGAGTCTCGCTCCGATCCAGTCTTCGGAGGGTGATCCCATCACACCCGACAAGACGTTCGAGAACGCACCGTCGCTCGTGTTCGACGTCGTCGTGGTTCCAGGCGGCGATCTGACCGCGCTCGGGGGACAAGCCCTGGCGCTCCACTTCGTCGCTCAAGCGTTCAAACACGCCAAGACCATCGGGCTCGTCGGTGACGCGCTCTCTCTGTTCGAGCATTCACCCGCTCCCGCACCGAGCTTTCTTGCGTCGACGACGACGTCGGCTCGGGTCGAGACGGGACTGGTGCACGCCGATGCCGTCACGACGGAGTTCTTGGAGCTCTTGGCCGCGGAGGCCGGCCGTCATCGTCACTTCGCCCGCGTCGGCATGAAGAGCGTGCCCGTCTGATCGTCGCGCTCACCTGAGCGAGCCACCGCCGGAGCCTACCGTCAGGTGTCCGCGGAGCTCGCCGCTCGTTCCCGCGGGCACGCTCATCACCGAGAGCAAACGACCGAGGCACTCCACGAGCTCGGGGGCGGGGTTCTCGTGCTCTCCTCGCACGCGCGCGGAGAGCTCTCCGTTCGGCGCGATTCGAACGACGACGACGGCCTCCGCCGAAGGCGACGACGTCGGCCACGCGTGCCACAAGCAGTCGGAGAGAACGGCACTTCGACCCACGAGCTCGTCGCGCCACGCGTCCACGCTCGACGAGGTGGTGGACAGCGTGCTCCACGCGAGCTGCGGAGCTCGAGACGGCGCGGCCTGCCGACGAACGTCGTGTGTTGGAAAAGTGGGCCGCACTTCATCCGGCGCGCGCCGTGAGGCGTCGTCGTGCACGACGACGGCGGCCGTGAATCCGACCATCACGTCGAGCCCGGTCGGTGGCCACGTGAGCGCGGCGACGTCGGGCTCGAGACAGCGCTCGAATCCGTCGCCGTACTCCAGCGCCATGACCGAGCTTCGCGTCAACGTTCCGTCCGGTTGGATGAACCCCGTCATCGAGAACCGACCTCCGGCAAAGCCCCGTGCTTCACGGTAGCGATCGACGCACCGCCGAAAGCGCTCGAGCTGGGTCGCGAGGTGCGCGCCACGCGTGGCGTCGTTGGCGTCGACGACCTCCAGCCTCAGCGACATCGGAGCGCGCGCTCGAACGTCGATCGGGACCTCCCGCGCAGACTCGTGCATCGCCTCGTTCGTGCCGGGTGCCGCCGTCGGTGCCTCGTCATCACGCACTTCCGGCGACGACGCACACCCGAAGAGCACGAGCGAGCTCAGGAGGCGAACGAAGAGGCGAACGAGGAGACGCGAGGAGGCGGTCATCGACGCCATCTTCGCACCAACGCACGCGCGCGTGTGCGCGGCCCGCAGCGACCCAGATTCGCGCGTCGACCGGAAGGAAGCCGACGAAGCATGCGCATCTGCGGTCCGGCCGAGGCAGGCAGCGATGCTCGGGCGACGCCCAGTCGGCGTGGACGACCGGCGCACTGTCGTCGAACAACCACGCTTTGACTCACGGTGGCATCCGCCCGTCACCTTCTCGCGTCGTCATGCGAGCGTGATTCTCGAATTGACGTTTTTGGAGCCGGCCGCCAGGCCGAGCGACCCGACGTCACGTGA
>CALJLK010000456.1 GCA_937982655.1 uncultured Sandaracinus sp. | reverse complement strand
GGCCAGGGGGCGAAGCCCCCGAAGAGCAGCGCGCAGGGGCGGCCGTAGCGAAGCGAAGGACGTCACGCGCCAGAGGGGTGCGGGGACACTTCCCCGCCTCGTGAGCGAAGGCCGAAGGCCGTAGCGAACACTAGAAGTGCCAGGGGAACTTCGTGTAGTCCTGCGGGCGCTTCTCCAGGAACGCGTCGCGGCCTTCCTGGGCTTCTTCGGTGCCGTACGCGAGGCGCGTCGCTTCGCCCGCGAAGAGCTGCTGGCCCACGAGGCCGTCGTCCACGAGGTTGAACGCGAACTTCAGCATGCGCTGTGCGGTCGGGCTCTTGGCGTTGATCTTCGCTGCCCACTCGAGCGCGACCTTCTCCAGGTCCGCGTGGGGGATCGACGCGTTCGCCATGCCCATCGCGACCGCCTCGTCGGCCGAGTACTCGAAGCCGCAGAAGAAGATCTCGCGCGCGCGCTTCTGCCCGACCATGCGCGCGAGGTACGCGCTGCCGTAACCCGCGTCGAAGCTCGCGACGTCCGCGTCGGTCTGCATGAACTTCGCGTGCTCCTTCGAGGCCAGCGTGAGATCGCAGACCACGTGCAGCGAGTGTCCGCCGCCGACCGCCCAGCCCGGCACCACCGCGATCACGACCTTCGGCATGAAGCGGATGAGGCGTTGGACCTCGAGGATGTGCAGGCGCCCGAGGCGCGCGGGATCGATCGACGCCGCGCTCTCGCCTTCGGCGTATTTGTAGCCGTCCTTGCCGCGCACGCGCTGGTCGCCGCCCGAGCAGAACGCCCAGCCGCCGTCTTTGGGCGAGGGCCCGTTGCCGGTGAGCAGCACGACGCCGACGTCGCTCGACATCCGCGCGTGCTCGAGGCAGCGGTAGAGCTCGTCCACCGAGTGCGGTCGGAAGGCGTTGCGCACCTCGGGCCGGTGGAAGGCGATGCGCACGGTGCCTTGGTCGACCGCGCGGTGGTACGTGAGGTCGGTGAGGCTCTCGAAGCCGGGGACCGGCTTCCAACGGGAGGGATCGAAGATCTCGGAGATCATGGCGCGGTCGTAGTACCACCCCGACGAAAGTTCGAGCCGTTCCGCGCGTTTCACTCCCCCAAACGGGTGAGATCGCTCCGACGGAATCACCGATCGTTTCCCCGCGTCGTCGCGCTATGCTCGAAGCGGTGGCCGACACGCCCTCGACCCTGATTCCGATTCCGCTGGGGACCTACCTGGCCGATCGGCTGCGCGTGCTCGACGTGCTCGGTGTCGGCGGGATGGGTGTCGTCTACCGCGCGCGCGACGAAGCGCTCGAGCGCGACGTGGCGGTGAAGCTCGTCGATCCCGAGCGTGTGTCCGATCCGACCATTCGCGCACGTTTCCTCGAAGAGGCGCGCGCGATGGCGCGTGTGCGGCACCCATCGGTCGTCGAGATCTACAACTTCGGAGAGCACGAAGGCGCGCCCTACTTCGTGATGGAGTACGTCGCGGGCACGACGCTCGATGCGTGGTTGCGTGCGCGCGAAGTGCCCGCGCTCGCGCTGCACGACGCCATCCCGCTGCTCGAGGGCATCGCGACCGCGCTGGAGGCGATCCACGCGACGGGCACCGTGCACGGGGATGTGAAGCCCGCGAACGTGCTGATCACCCGCGACGGTCGCATCCGCCTGGCGGACTTCGGGCTCGCGACCGACCTGACGAGCGATCTCGAGCTGATCGGCACGCCCGCGTACCTCTCGCCCGAGCGCATCCGCGGCGATGCCGTCGACCCGGCGCTGCGTGCGCGTGTCGATCTCTACGCGTTCGGCGTGCTCGCGTACCAGCTCCTCACGGGCGAGCTGCCCTTCGACGCGCCGGACGTGGCGCGTGTCTACGCGCAGCACCTGCACAAGGCGCCGCCGAGCCTCTCGCGGCGGATCTCGGACGTCGATGTCCGCATCGACGTCGAGCTGCAGCGACTGCTCGCGAAGGATCCCGCCGAGCGCGCCGGCTCTGCGCGCGAGCTCCTTCGCGTGATGAAGCTCGCGGATCCGAGCATCCCGCACGTGCTCGTGGTCGACGACGATCCCGACTTCCGCGTGCTCGCGCGCGCGTGCATCGAAGAAGAGCTCGAGCCCTGCGTGGTGGTCGAGAGCGACGGCAGCGACGTGCTCTCGGTGCTGAGCTCGCGCCGCTTCGAGCTCGTGGTGCTCGATCTGCACATGCCGAACACGAGCGGCCTGGAGCTCACGAAGGCGATCCGAGCGCGCCACCCGCGCACCGACCTGCGCATCTTGGTGGTCACGGGGCAAGGGAGCGCGCGCGACTGGCTCGAGCTCAAGGAGCTCGGCGCGGATGCGTTCACGGTGAAGCCGCTCGAGCCCGTGACGTTCACGAGCGCGGCGCGGCGGCTCATCGAAGCGGCTTGAGCGCACCGTTTGAAGCTCGAGCGCGAAGTCGTCGACGTGCGCGCGCGGTCGCGAATCGCTCACGATCGCGACGACGTCAGGTCGCGCTCGCTCGCGTCACGACTTCTGCGGGAGCGGGATCTGCGGGGTCGTCTTGTGGCGGCGGTAGAGCAGCACGGTGCGGCCCACGGTGCCGACGTGGTGGGCGCCGCAGTGCTCCGCGAGCCAGGGGCCGGCGTCGTCCTTCTCGATCGGCGCCGTCTCGAGGAGCTTCACCTTCACGAGCTCGTGCCGTTCCAACGCGTCCAGGGTCGCGCTCGCGAGACCGTCCGTGAGGCCCTCGTGGCCCACCCGAACCAGCGGCTCGAGGTGATGCGCGTGCGCGCGGAGGGCGCGGCGCTGCTTGCCCGTCAGATCCGTCTTCGGGCGACGTTCGGGGAGCGTCTGCTTCTCGTCGTTCATCATTCCTCGCTCGGGAGCGCCTCCGGTACCTCGACCGAGACCGTTCCCAGGGCCGCGTGCTCTCCCACGAAACGGACCACCGCGCCCGGAACCGGGTTGGTTTCGACGGTTTCGTCCGAGAACACGCAGTCGAGGTGCTCGAGCTCCACCGCGTCGACGATGCGGAAGCCGAGCTCGTTCGCGACTCCGCCCTCGCCGACCCGCGCCTGCCCCGCGTTGCGGCGACCCTCGCCGATCGTCGGCGCGAGCCGCGCGCGGACCGCTTCGTAGCGCGAGGCGTCGCCGACGAGGGCGTTCGCGATCGCGAGCACCGGCGCGTCGATCTGCTCGCCGTCGAAGGAGCGCAAGCCTACGTCCGCTTGCCATCCGTCGTCTTCGACGTTCGCGCCGCCGACCGCCGAGAGATCGAGCGGGAGGCGCGTGGGGAAGTACCACTCCGCGAAGTTCGTGCGGCCGTGCACGAAGCTCTCCGCGAGGTTGCGGACGGGGGTGTGCTCGTCCGGATCGCGGAGCGGCGCGTCCTCCCACGCGTAGGTCCCGTCGGGATCGCTCGGGCGCTGCAAGGTCACCGGCGCGAGGGCGCTCACGTACTCCTCGATCGGACCGCCCACGAGGCGACCGAGCTTCGCGCGCACGAAGCCGAGCGGCTGGAGCTGATCGTCGAACGCGAACGCGAGCGCGGCCTCGTTGGTCATCGCGGGGAAGCGTGTCGGCGTGAGGCCGGAGAGGATCGCGAGGACGCGGTCGCGGCCCGGATCGGCGACGACGGCGTCGGGCGCGGCGAGCGCGCGCAGCGAGCTGATCTCGGCGCGCGCGTACACGTCGATGCCGAGCAGCGGGAGCGAGGTGTAGCGGGTGCCTCCTTCCGCGCGCAGCCCGTCGAGACCGGGGGACGGGAACGCGCCACCGCTCGAGCCGTTGCGGTACGCGTCTTCGGTGCTGGGGGTGTCCCCGAGCGCGCCGTCGACGAGGATGAGTCCCGCGAGCTCTTCGTAGCCGGAGACCGCTTCTTCGCCGTCGCCGAAGCGCCACGCGGCGTAGGCCTCGGTGAACGAGGCGCCGAGGCTGTGGCCGAGCAAGAACACACGATCGCGGCGCTCGGCTTCGGGCACGAGCGCGATCACGCGGCGGAGATCCTCGACGTGCGTCGCGAGACCCCACTCGCTCAGGTAGGGCACGTCGTCCTGCGTGAGGTAGCCGCCGAAGCGCTCGCCTCCCACGGTGTCGCGGCCGAAGTAGTAGCTCTGCGCGATCTCGGGGTCGCCGAGCACTTCCGCTGCGTCCATGCCCGCGAGGTCTTCGAGCAGGTTCGCGCGACGATCGATCGCCCACACCTCGATCGCTTCGTCTTCGGAGCCCTCACCGTCGAGCCCGAGTCGCACCAGCGCGCGCGCGAGGCCTTCAAAGCTGCCGCCGCCACCGAGGAAACCCGGCATGCAGATCACGATCGCGCGGGCCGGCGCGGCGGGCGTGACGTCACGTCGGTATCGCAGCACCTGCGTGAAGTCGAGCTCGCTCGGCGTGGTGTCGCCGGTGACGGGGTTCGCAGGTGGAGTGGCGCCCGGCACGTAGAAGATGTCGCGGCGGACGCCGACCGAAGGAACGGTGGAGAGCGGTGGGCGCTCGGCCGGGAAGTCACGCACGCCCGCGTCGGTCCCGGCGTCGTCGACGACGACTGCATCGGTGCCCGCGTCGTCGGGGGGAGGCGGGGCGTCGTCGTCACCGCAGGCGAGCGCGAGGATCAGGAGCACGAGGAGGGAGGTGCGAGTCACGCCGCCGGAATAGCACGGCCGCCCTCGGGGCAGCGCATCGACGCGCGCGTCGTCCGGCGGTTCAGACGTGTCTCGCTCGAGCCGCGCCGTTGCCAGTCGTCGTGTGTGGGTCGTGGCGAGCGTGTCGGCCGTGCGCGAGTGCGGTGAGCGAGCCCGATCGCGTGTCAGGGGAAATGCCGACGGATGAAATTATCGCCGACCGGTAACTTTCTCGTCATGAAGCATTTCGTGCTCGGCGTCTTCTGGATCGCGTCCCTCGTGCTCGGGAGCGGTTGTGTCGTCCACAGCAATCCCGGCGGCGGGACGGTCCAAGCCGGCAGCAGCGCGTTCGTCATCCGCAACGAGTCGGCGGTCGCCATCTGCTACGTGAAGATCTCGCCCTCCGCAGATCAGAACTGGGGACCCGATCGACTCGGGGCCTCCGAGGTGATCTCGCCCGGCCAAGAGCGCGGCTGGGAGTTCCCGTCGGGCTACTACGACTTCCAGCTTCAGGACTGCAACCGCGCGGTGATCATGGAGCGCCGCCAGCTCGCGTTCGAATCGAACGACGGCTTCGTGCTGACCTTCCGGGCTCCCGAGTAGGGGTCCACGTCGGCGCGCCGTGACGGACGGCGGCGCGTCGACGGCTGCGTGTGTGGGGGACGCCGGTCGTGCCGCCTCCAGCTCGAGTGTGGGAGCTCGAGAGCGGCGCGACCGGCTTTCTTTGGTGCGACGCGACGATCGGCCGCGGAGGTCCATGGTCGGCTGCACGTGGTCGGCGATCGCAGTCTCGATCAGAGGTCCACGATCGGCAGGCCCACGCGCTTCTTGTCGGCGTTGAGGCGTGGCGCGTTCTCGAGCTTGAGCACGCCGCGCGGGCAGACGTGCGCGCACATGCCGCAACCGACGCAGGCCGCGCGGGTGAAGCTCTCGTCGTTCTGCGCGTACGAGCGCACGTCGATGCCCATCTCGCAGTAGGTCGTGCAGTTGCCGCACGAGATGCACATCCCGGGCTTCACCGCGATGCGGAAGCGGCCGAGCTTCTGGAAGAGGCCGAGGAGCGCGGCCATCGGGCAGAAGTTGCGGCACCACACGCGCGGGCCGAGGAGCGGGTAGAGGCCGGTGCCGATCACGCCCGCGAGGATCGCGCCCACCACGTAGCCGTAGAGCGACTTCATCGACCACCACTGACCGCCGTCGACGACGTGATGGAAGGTCGCGTAGCGGCCACCGACGAGGTGATCGAGGAAGAGCAAGAAGGTCGAGAGGATCGCGACGAACATCACGGTGTGGATCGCGCGCTTCTCGAAGCGCCACGACGACGTCGACGAGCTCGTGAGGTGACGCCAGGGGTCGCCGAAGGTGTTGGCGAGGCCGCCGCAGCCGCAGACCCACGAGCAATACCAGCGCTTGCCGAAGAAGTACGCGAGCAGAGGGGCCGCCACGAGCGCGCCGACGATCGAATAGATCGCGAGCACGACGGGGACGTTCTGAAGACTTCCGGGGTGGAGCTTGTACCAATCGAGCGGCCAGAAGTACGAGAAGTAGTACTCGTACTTCCAGAATTGATTGGGGTCGCCGGTGAAGAAGTAGGGCATCACGAGCGGGAGCGTGAAGGCCAGCACGACCTGGACCGCGACGTTCACCGCGATGCGGATCCGGTTGTAGCGGGAGTTGCCGTGGCGGCGGAGGTAGTAGATCGCGCCGCCCACCATCGCGACCGAGTAGAGCGCGCCGTAGAAGAGCCAGCGGCTGCGGAGGCCCACCGCACTCGCCCAGGTCTCCGGATCGAGCGCGCCGCCTTCGACGCCGAGGTGATCGCGGAAGTACATCAGCGTGTAGAAGCCGATGAGGACCGCGGCGACGCCGTAGGCGACCGCGCCGCGGGTGCGCCAGGGCTCGCGGAAGGTCGCGAGCAGTCCGTTTTGTCCTTGTTGATCCATCGGACTCTCGGTGGGTTTCGAGGTGTGGAGGCGTCGGTTTCGTCGAATCGCGTCGACGCATCGGGGAATGGAGGGGTCGGCGAGTCGGGAATCGTGCGCGTCGATGGGCCATGGGCCGTGTCGACGACATCGACTTCGGATCGCGGTTCAATAGATGGGCGCGGCGACCGTTCGCGCCGAAGGTGCGCGGGGTTCGGCGGGTTTCTTTCGAAGATCCTTCGGGATCTTCAGTGGCGGAACGAGCTCGGTGTCGAAGCGAGACTCGTCGAGGTGGGCGAGCACGTGCTGCAGCGATCGGCGCTCCTCGATCCACCGGATCCACACGGAGTGATCCCAGCGGCGACCGAGCGCGTTGAAGCCGACCACGCGCTCGCCGGAGAGCACGATCCGAAGTGTGCTGCGCACCGCGCCGCGCTCCTCGAAGAACCACTCGCGCTCGTCCTCGACCCCGAGGTTCACGAGGCCCGCGGTGGTGTACTCGACGTCCATCAGCTTCGCGCTGTTGAACCAGACGTGACGCTCATAGCGCGCGGGATCTCCGAGCAGCGCGCGCGCGGCGACGCGGCCTTGGAACTTGCCGGTGTACCAGAGCGGCTCGGGGCGTCGGCTTCCGTCGAACCAACGCACGGCGGCGCAATCACCCGCCGCGAAGACGTGGGGATCGCTCGTGCGTTGGTGCTCGTCGACCACGAGGCCGCGGCTGCGCGGGTCGAGCTCGAGGCCGCTCTCCTCGAGCCACGCGGTGTTCGGCACCACGCCGATCGCGACCACGCAGAGATCGCACGGCACCTCGCCCCGATCGCCGGCCAAACGCGCGACCGCTCCGTCGCCGTGCAGGGCGTGGACGTTCTCCCCGAGGTGCATCTGCACCCCGTGCGCGGCCAGCGCGTCTGCGATCCACGCGCCTTCGCGCGGATCGAGCGCGATCGGCCAGAAGTGTTCTTCGCGGACGAAGAAGCGAGGCCGCAGACCCTTGGCGACCATCACCTCGACCGCCTCGATGCCGATGAGGCCGCCCCCGACCACGACGGGGTGTTTCGGAGGACCGCCGCGCGCCTTCCAGCCCGAAGGGCGACGGCGGTAGGGCGAGTCGGGGGTCGTGCTCGCGAGGTGTGCGTCGGCGTTCGGCGGGCGTCCGCCACGCGAGGGTCCGCCGTGCAGCTCTTCTTCGAGCCACTCGAGGTCTTGCAGGGTGACGAAGTGACCGACGCCGTCGAGCTCCGCGCCTGGCCAGGGAGCGGGGCGCGGCTTGGAGCCGCAGGCGATCAGGAGCCGGTCGTAGGGAAGGGGCTCCGCGTCCGCGAGTCGGAGCTCACGGCGCGCGAGGTCGATCCCGGTGGCGCGTCGTCGCACGCGCGTGAAGCGAAGGCGCGCGTAGAGGTCGCGCTCGTGCGGCTCGATGCAGCGGTGGCTGAGCTGACCGCTGACCACCCACATCAGCGCGGTGCGCGAGAAGAAGTGGTCGGACTCTTCGCTGACGATCGTGACGTCCGCGTCCGGCTCGCGCGCGCGGATCGCGAGCGCGGCTTCGATGCCCGCGACTCCGTTGCCGACGATGACGACTCGCATGCGACCTCCGGGCGGGCCTACGCCCGACGCGGGGCGACGTTACCAGCTCGAGGCCAGCGCGGTTCGAAGCGCGTTCGAAGCGCAGCTCGGCGTTCAGGCGGGCGCGGCCATCGCCATCATGACCTCGGGGCGCATCAGCGCCTCCATGATCATCGGCTTGGCCACGATGATGCCGTTGACCTCGGGGTCGAGGGCGGCGCAGACACCGGCGAGCAGCGAGAACGCGCGGCCGTAGAGCACGAGGTCCTGTGGGATGTGCACGCCTTCGATGCGCTTGAGCACGTCCTCGATCTTCTTGCGGACGAGCTCCACGTCGAGCTGCTTGAGCTCTTGGGGCGTCATCTCGAACATCTCTTCGAAGAACTCTTGCAGGATCGGGCGCGCGATCGCGATGTCGCGCTCGCTGAGCACGCCGAGCCCGACCACGGCCTTCGAGAAGTTGTCGACGTCGCGGCCCATGAACGCGACCGAGGCGAGGATGAGCTTCTGCTGGAAGCCGCGCGGGAGGATCTTCACCTGGCCGAAGTCGAGGATGCAGAGCTCGGCGGTCCCGTCCGCCCCGCGGCGACAGAGAAGGTTCCCGGGGTGGGGGTCGCTCTGGAAGACGCCGTCGACGAAGAACATGTTCGCGTAGGCGCGGATCATCTTCTGCATCACGTCGAGCACCGGGAACCCCTCGGCGGCGAGGCGATCCTTGTCGGTGATCTTCCAGCCCTCGAACCACGTCGTGCAGATGACGTGCTCGGTCGTGTACTCCGCGAGCACCTCCGGCACGACCACGTGCGGGACGTTCTTCATGTTCGCGCCGATGATGCGCGTGTGCTCGGCTTCCTTGCGGTAGTCGAGCTCGGTCTCGAGCGCGTTCTTCACCTCGTCGTAGATGTTCCGCAGCGGAACCTTCGGGACGAAGATGTTGAACAGCGGCACCGCTCCGCGCAGCACGAAGAGGTCGCACGAGAGCTTCATGCGGACGTCCTCGTATTGAATCTTCAGCGCGACGTCGCGGCCGTCCTTCGTCTTGGCGCGGTGGACCTGACCGAAGCTCGCGGCGGCGGTCGCCTCGGTCGCGATCTCCGCGAACACCTCTTCCGGCGGCTTGCCGAGCTCGTGCGTGAGTCGACGACGGATCGCCTTCCAGGGCGTGGGATCCACGCGGTCTTGCAGGCCCGCGAGCTCCTCACACCACTCCTTGGGCATGATGTCGACGCGGGTGCTGATGATCTGACCGACCTTGATGAGGCCGCCCCGCATGCGGACCGCGAGGCGGTAGAACTTGCGCGCGCTCTTGCGGTGCGCCTTCTCCCACTTCTCTTGGGTAGGTGGCTTTCCGAACCACTTCCAGCGCAGCCAGAAGGCGAGGTAGCGGAAGTAGATCGGCGTCAACGTCCAGAGGATGAGGAGGAAACGCCAAGGGGTGTGCCAGAGCATCCGCATGAGGAACGTGTTTCGGCTTTATACCCTCGAGCGGGCGCGCGAGGCGGAGAGGATCGTGGCGGTCACGCACGACGCCCACCCGTTTGCGGCGATGGGCTCACCCGCACCCCGAACGGCGGGCGAAGCGAGGGTGTAGGCCCGTGGGGCCGACGCCACAAGGCGGATACGAGCGGGCGGCGGCCGACCTTCCCGTGGGCTCCCCGAGGGTTGCCTGCCACACCCTCCACGAAGCGAGCCCACCGCCTCTGGCCGGCAGGCGACGGCGACCTCAGACCGCCGGGTGATGTCCGAGCACTCCGTCTCGCTGCGCCCTCCGCCCGAGCTCGATCCGTCCGAGGAGGTCGAGCTGGCGACGCTGGACGCTCGGCCCGACGCCACGCTCGATGGGTTGCCGTTCGGCGTGATCGTGCTCGACGCGGCGGGGGTGATCCACCGCTACAACGAGGCGGAGGCCCGGCTCGCGCGGCTCGACCGACGCAGCGTCCTCGGGCGACGGTTCTTCTCGGACGTCGCGCCCTGCACCGCGACACCCGGCTTCCAGGGGAAGTTCGTCGCGTACGTCGAGGCGGGGTCGCGCCACGTCGAGCGCTTCGACTACCTCTTCGACTTTCGCTTCGGCGCCCAACGCGTGGACGTGGAGCTGACGGCGGGCTCGACGCCGGGTCGCTGGGTGCTGGCGATCAACCGGCGCGGGTTCTTCGAGCCGCGAGAAGAAGCGGAGCATCCCGCGCCCGCGCAGGGCGAGCTCGAGCCGGAGGAGCGCGCGCGTGGCGTTCGTCGCGACGAGGACGAGCAGCGTGTGGTCCAGGTTCCCGCGGCCTTCTTCCGCGCGATGCGGACCACGTGGGATCGGATCGCGCCCCGCGGATGGCCTCTCTTCACCGCGGAGTGGGGCTTCCAATGGGGACGCGTGCTGACCGTCGATCTCGAGGCCGAGATGCTCCAAGAGGCGGGCGCGAACGAGGCGCCGCGGGGGCTCCGCGACGCGACGATGGGGGAAGCCCTCGGGCTCTTGCGGGAGCGGATGATGCTCGAAGGATGGGGCGCGCAGCGCGCCGATCTCTCTCGCGCGCGGGACGAGGGCGTCGTGGTGCTTCACCTCGAGCGCAGCGCGATCGCGGAGGCTGCGGGCGCCTCCGAGCACCCGCGCTGCCACTTGATCGCGGGGGTCCACACCGCGTTCTTCAGCTACCTCGCGGAGCGGGTGGTCGCAGTGCGGGAGGTCTGCTGCGCGTCGCAGGGGCACGCGGAGTGCTCGTTCGTGGTGGTCGACGGCTCGCGTCGGAAGGCGCTCGAGCGGGCGATCGAGGTGTCTGGTCACGACCTCGCCGGCACGCTCGCGGTCTTGAGGTCGCGATGAGCGGGCGCGACGCGCGACGAGCGCGGGAGCAGGCGCGCTCCGAGGCGACGTCGGTGCGCGCGTTCGTGTCCGAGATGCGGTGGCAGGGACCTGCGCCGGAAGAGGCGCTCACCGCGCGAGAGCTTTTCGCACTCTTCGACCGCGACGACCGCGACCCGTCAGCGGCACCGGGCGATCGCATCGGTTGACGGTCCGCAGAGCGACTTCGGAGTCGAAAGGACTCGAACGCTCGGGCGGAGGTCAGGACGCGAACGCTTCGACGAGCGACCGCCGGAAGAGGAACGAGCGGAAGCTCAGGCGTGGGCGTGGGCGGGGGCGACCTCGACGTCCGACGCCGGCTCTTGCTCGGGCACCTCGGCCTCGCGGCGCTTCGCGAAGAGCACGTAGAGCGAAGGCACGAAGAAGAGCGTGAAGAGCGTGCCGATCGCCATGCCGGCCACGAGCACGAGGCCGATGCTGTTGCGGGCGGCCGCGCCGGGGCCTTCGACGAGCACGAGCGGGAAGTGACCGAAGACGGTCGCGACGGTCGTCATGAGCACCGGGCGAAGGCGCGTGGTCGCGGCGTTCTGGATCGCTTCGAGCTTCGACTGTCCGCGGAGCTGGAGCTCGTTGGCGAACTCCACGATGAGGATGCCGTTCTTCGCGACGAGGCCCACCAGCGTCACGAGACCGACCTGCGAGTAGACGTTCAGCGTCGTGGTCCAGCCGTCGGTCCAATAGGACATGTTCGGGTTGGGCATCTTCAGGAAGGTGAAGACGAGCGCGCCGAACATCGCGAGCGGCACCGAGCCGGCGAGGATGACGAAGGGGTCGCGGAAGCTGTCGAACTGCGCCGCGAGGACGAGGAAGATGAGCACGACGGCGAGCGCGAACGCGGGGCCGAAGGAGTCGCCCTCGACGCGGAGCTGGCGCGACTCGCCCGTGTAGCTCGTGGAGTACGAGGGCGGCAGGATCTCGGCCGCGCGGGTGTCGAGGAACGTGAGCGCGTCGTCGAGGGTGCGGATGGAGACGCCGCTCAGCTTCACCGAGTTGAGCTGCTCGAAGCGGTTGAGCGAGCGCGGCGAGACGCGGTCTTGGAGGGTCGCGAAGCTGCTCACGGGGATGAGCTGGCCGCGCGGGCCGGTGACTCGGAGGTCGAGGAGCTGCTCGGGGTTCAGGCGCTCGCTGCGCTGGATCTGCGCGATGACCTTGTAGCTGCGGCCGTAGGTGCTGAAGCGGTTGACGAAGTTGCCGCCGAAGGCGGACGCGAGATCTTGACCGATGGTCTGCAGATCGAGGCCGAGCTCGGCCGCTTTGTCGCGGTCGATCACGATCTCCGTCTCCGGCTGATCGATCTTCACGTCGATGAGCGGAGGGAACGCGAAGATGCCGCTCGCCGCCGCCTCGTCGCGCAGGCGCGTCGCGTACTCGAGGATCTCGGCGTGCTCGGCCGTGGAGGAGATCACGAACTCGACCGGGAACTGGCCACCGCCGGGGAGCGCGGGCGGCACGATCGGGAAGGTCTCCACGCCGGGCACGTTCTGCACGAGCTCTTGGACGGCGGGCACCAGCTCGGTCGCGCTGCGCTCGCGTTCGGTCCAGGGCGCGAGGCCCATGCCCCAGAAGCCGAAGGTCGGCGTCGTGATCTGGAACGTGTAGTCGTTCTCCGGGAACGAGGCCGCGATCTGCTCGATGCGCTCGATCGACGGCGTGATCTGTTCGAGCGTCGCGTTCGAGGGCGTGTTCACGATGCCGAAGACGATGCCTTGGTCCTCGGTGGGCGCGAGCTCCTTGGGCGACAGCACGAAGAGCGCGATCGAGCCGAGGCTCAGGATCACCCATGCGGTGTAGATCGCGGGGCGGACGTTCAGCGAGCGCGCGAGCCAGCGCCCGTAACCGGCTTTGATGCGATCGAAACCGCGATTGATTCTGCCGGTGAGACCCTGCTCGGACGCGCCCTCCTTCAAGAGGCGCGAGGCCATCACGGGAGAGAGCGTGAGCGCCACGACACCCGAGATCGTGACCGCGCCCGCCAGGGTCAGCGCGAACTCGCGGAAG
The DNA here is from genome assembly GCA_937982655.1 of uncultured Sandaracinus sp. GTDB lineage: Bacteria > Myxococcota_A > Polyangia > Polyangiales > Houyiibacteriaceae > JACKEH01. Next base: position 13,733 of record CALJLK010000456.1, on the reverse strand, counting down.
AGCGAGCCCGTGAGGCCGCCTTGGAACGCGATGGGCGCGTACACGGCGGCGAGGGTGATCGTCATCGCGATGATCGGCCCGACGAGCTCCGCCGCGCCGAGGCGGGCGGCTTCGAGGGCGGACTTTTCTTCGCGGAGCCAGCGCTCGACGTTCTCGACCACCACGATCGCGTCGTCGACCACGAGCCCGACCGCGAGGACGATCGCGAGCAGCGTGAGCAGGTTCAGCGTGAAACCGAGCATCTGCATCAAGAAGATCGCGCCGATGAGCGAGACCGGGATCGCGACGAGCGGCACGAGCACGGAGCGGATCGAGCCGAGGAAGAGGAAGATCACGGCGACGACGATGAGCAGGGTCTCGATGAGCGTGGAGGCGACCTCGTCGATCGCGCTGTCGATGTACTCCGTCGCGTCGTAGGCCATGCGGGCCTCGAGCTGCTCGGGGAGGTCGGCGCGGATGGCCTCGAGCTCTTCGCGCACCGCGGCGACGACATCGAGGGTGTTGGCGCTCGGGAGCGACCAGATGCCGATGAAGACCGCCGTCTCGCCGGAAAAGGCGACCTGCTCGTCGTAGCTCTCGGCGCCGAGCGCGATGGTGGCCACGTCGCGCAGGCGGATGATCGCGTCGTCCTGCTCGCGGACCACGAGCTGCTCGAACTCGCTCGCGCTGGTGAGGTTCGTGTTCGCGGTGAGGTTCACCTGGATCATCGAGCCGCGCGTGCTGCCGACCGCGGAGAGGTAGTTGTTGGCGGCGAGCGCGCGCCGCACCTCGGAGGGACTGACTCCGAGCGCGGCCATGCGGTCGCCGTCGAGCCAGACGCGCATCGCGAAGGTGCGGCCGCCGAGGATGTCGGCGCGCTGCACGCCTGGAACCGCGGAGAGGCGGGGCTGCACGACGCGCACGAGGTAGTCGGTGATCTCGTTCTGCTCGAGGAAGTCGGACGAGAAGCTCAGATACGCCGCCGCGAACTGGCTGTCGGCGGACTCGACGTCGATGACCGGCACCTCGGCTTCGGGCGGCAGGTCGCCGCGCACGCGATCGACCTTGGCGCCGATCTCGGCGAGCGCGCGGTTGGCGTCTTGGTTGAGCTCGAGGCGCGCGCGGATGATCGAGACGTTCTGGCGGCTCTCCGACTCGATGTAGTCGACGCCGTCCGCAGCCGCGATCGCGCGCTCGATCGGGGTGGTGATGAAGCCACGCACGAGGTCGGCGTTGGCGCCCACGTACGCGGTGGTGATGACGACGGTCGAGTTCTCGTTGCGGGGGTACTGCCGCACCGTGAGGCTCGAGATCGCCTGCAGACCGGCGATCACGATGATGACGTTGACGACGATCGCGATGACCGGTCGCTTGATGAAGAGGTCGGTGATCTTCATGGCTTCACCGCCTCAGCGGTTCTCGGGGCGAGGATCGACTCGCGCTTCGGGTGGCGCGGTCTCGTTCTCTTCTCGGATCTCGACGCCGTTCTGGAGCTTGAACGCGCCCGTGCTCACGATGCGCAGACCGGCTTCGAGGCCCTCGATCACTTCGACGAGGTCACCGCGTCGCTCGCCGAGGCGAACGAAGACCTGCTCGGCCGTCATGCGTTCGCCTTCGGTGCGCACGACGAAGACGGAGTCCCCATACGGCGCGTAGATCACGCCCGAGCTCGGGATCGCGCGCACCTCGCGCCGCGCGGGGCGGACCGCCTCCACGTCGAGCGACATGCCGGGGCGGATGCGTTCGTCGGGGTTCGGCAGCACCGCGCGGACGAGCACGCTGCGGGTTCGCTCGTCGACGCGGGTGTCGATCGTCTCGACGCGCCCTTCGAGGACCTCACCGGGGAAGAGGGCCGACGTCGCGCGCAACGCGTTGCCGGTCGTCACGGTGGAGAGAGAGCGCTCGGGGAGGCGGAAGTCGACGTAGATGGGGTCGAGCGATTGCAGCGAGACCAGGGGCGCACCGGGCTGCACGACCTCACCGAGGTCGACCTCGCGGATGCCGAGACGACCCGCGAAGGGCGCGCGGATCGTGCGTTTGGCGATGGTGGCGCGCAGCGCGCTGACGCTGGCCTGCGCCTGGGCGAGGCGTGCGCGGGCGACGTCGAGCTCCGATTGCGCGACCGCGTCGCGACCGGCGAGGGACTCGACGCGCGCGAGGGTCACCTGCGCGAGCTCGACCTCCGCGACCGCCGACGCGAGCTGCGCGCGTTCGATCGAGTCGTCGAGCGTCAGCAGCACCTCGCCGCGCGTGACGGTCTCGCCGGATTCGAAGCGCAAGGTCCGCACGGTGCCGGGGACCTCGGCGGCGACCGAGATCGACTGCGTCGCGACCGCGGTGCCGATGGCGGTGGTCGCAGAGTCCCAAGACTCCGTCCGCACGGGCGCGGTGGTCACGCCGATGGCGGGCGGGCGGTAGGACTCGCCGGCCTCGATCATCGCGCCGATTTGGGAGGCCTTCACGGCCCCGATGGCACCGAGGACGCCCAACACGAGGAGGAGGGCGACCACGAGAGAGAAGATTCGCCGTTTCATGGGGGGGCTCGTCGTTCGCTCGCGATCGATGAAATGCGCGAGGTCGGTTTCTTCTTCGACAGGGCGGGCGTGGCCCGGCGGGCCGAGAGCCTGACGCGTGCCTGTGACACGACCCCGCGTTCGACCCGTCGGTCGAGGGACGCGCGGCGGTCTGCTGTCGAACGGCCTCTGCCTTCGTTACTCGGGAAACTCGGGAGCGCGACGGCAGAGTGGCCGTGCGTGCAGCGAGGTTGGCGCTCGCCGCTCGGAGTGGATCCGTGTGTGGCGCCCGCGCGCGGAATCGAGCGATCCCGCGTCAGCCTCGCGCCGCACGAAGGAGTCCACGTCTCGGTGGCCTTCGGCTCGCGGGGCGGCTTCGTCGAATGTGACGTTCACTTTTGCGAGGATCTCCGTCCCGAGACGCGTACGCTTCGCGGATGCGTTCGTGTCCGCGTTGCCATCAGCCTTTCACCGTTCAACACGATCGAGGCGTCGAGATCGACCTCTGCTCGCGCTGCGGGAGCGTCTTCCTGGATCCGGGAGACACCGAGGCACGTGGGGTGTCGATCGAACGTTTGTTCGAGGTCGATCCGAACGCCGTGCACGATCACGGCGGATCGGTCCGCGTCTGCCCGTCGCACGGAGTACCGATGCGGCGCATCGCGATCGCGAGCTCGGTCGGGGGGCTCGAGCTCGAGCGCGCGCCGTGCTGCGGTGGGGTGTTCTTCGAGCCCGGAGAAGAGAGCGCGCTCGCCGCGGCGGTGCGTGCGGCGGCGAGCAAGACGGGGCCGACGCACGAGGAGCTGGTGGCGAAGGGGTTCGTGCCGCCTCCCGATCTGCGCCCGAGCGTCGTGCCGCGCCCGAGCATCACGAGCGGACTGGCCGGGCTCGCGCAGGGCCTCGGGGTGGCGTCCGTGACGAAGCTCGACGCGCCGCCGAGCTTCGACGGATCGACCCGGCGGTGCCCACGGTGCCACACGACGCTCTCGGCCACGCACGTGAAAGGCGTGGAGATCGACGTGTGCCCGGCCTGCAGCTCGCTCTTCCTCGACGGCGGGGAGCTGGAGCAGCGCGGCATCGATCTACGCGGGGTGTTCGGCGAAGGGCCGGAAGCGGCGACGGTGAAAGGGCCTTCGACCCTCGCCTGTCCCGCCCATGGCAAGCCGATGGCGCGCGTGCACGTGCGGTGGATCGGCGGGGTGCTGGAGGTCGATCGCGCGGACGACTGTTGTGGCGGGATCTTCTTCGACGACGGTGAATGGGACATCTTCGAGCGCGCGGCGCGCGTCGCGCTCTCGGACTACGCCGATCGCGTACACCGCACGACGGGCGAGTTCGCGGGTGAGCGCGCGATCATGAAGGAGATCTCCGCCGCGGGCGCTCAGATCGAGGCCGCCGTCGTGCGGGGCGCGGTAGATCGCGCGATCCAGCACATGGCGTTCTGGAAGACGCTCCGGCACCTGCGCCGCTACGACGACGACTACTACTACTGACGGCATGCGCGGGGACGCCGTTCAGCGCGACCTGCGGACGCTGCCGACGCATGTGGCCCGCCGTTCAGCTCGTCGGTGCTCCGCTCGCCGTTGCCGGCTTCTTCTTCAGCATGCGCAGCAGGTCTCCGACCGTTCGATGGGCTTCGAGCGGGTGGCGCAGCGGCGCGTCGTCCTCGATCTCGTAGTGGTTGCGCCGACCACGGCGCTCGCGACGCACGATGCCGGCCTCTTCGAGCTCGGCGAGGATTCGTTGCACCGCGCGCTCGGTGATGCCGACCACGTCGGCCACGTCGCGCACCCGCGCGTCCGGCTCGCGCGCGACGCAGAGCAGCACGTGGGTGTGGTTGCTGAGAAACGTCCAGTGGTGCTCGGCGTCGGACATGACGTGGCTCGTGCGCTACGACGAGCGCGACGTTCGGACGGGCGCGAGCCTGGCCCGAGCCCCATGCGTTCGCGAGGGGACTTTGGATCCTCCTCGGGTACGCGACTTGTGATACCGGAATCTATATTCAGGTATTGACGTTCGTCAATCCCGCTGCATGCTCCGCCCCCGATGACGGCTCCTGGCAACGACGCATGGATCGCCGACCGCCTGGTCGAGCTCGCCGGCATCGCTCCGGCCGCGCTCCTCGGCGAGGTCGACCCGCCCGATGCGCCGCCTCTCGCCCGCCTCGCGCGTCGTCTTCCCGGGGCTCGCTGGCGTCACTTCGAGGCGCCGCTGCGCGTCGCGCTCGACGGCGTCGCGAAGGGACGTCCGCTGCTCGCCCTCGATCCAGCGGGTGAGCTCGTGCTGATCGCGGAGCGGCGCGTCTCGCTGGTGGCGGTCGAGGATCGCGAGAACGGGCGCGCATGGCTCTCGCCGGACGAGCTGGCGGCGCGGCTCGGGTTGGCGTCTGATTCGGCGGAGGCGAGCTTCGTCGCGCCCGAAGCCCGCGAGGCGGTCGCGCACGATCACGAGCACTCGCCGTGGCGCGAGGCGTTCCTGATCTTGAAGGGCGACGTCGGCGACTTCGGCTCGATCGTCGTCTACGCGATCGGCGTCGGTCTGCTCAGCCTCGCGCTGCCGCTCGCGGTGCAGACGCTCGTGGGCACGGTCGCGTTCGGCACGGTGCTGCAGCCGATCGTGGTCCTCGCGCTGCTGCTGGCGGCGGGCCTCGTGTTCGCGGCCACCCTGCGCGCGCTGCAGGCGTGGGTGGTGGAGCTCGTGCAGCGGCGCCTCTTCGTGCGCCTCGTCGGGGAGCTCGGCGATCGCCTCGTGCACGTGCACGTGAAGGCGTTCGAGCGGTGCCACGGGCCGGAGCTCGTGAACCGCTTCTTCGACGTGTTCACCGCGCAGAAGGCCGTGGCCGCGCTGCTCCTGCAAGGGGTCGAGGCGCTGCTCACGGCGATCTTCGGGCTCCTCGTGCTCGCGCTCTATCATCCCGTGCTGCTCGCGTTCGGCTTCGCGATCGTGCTCGGCGCGTTCGTGGTGTTCGTGTTGCTCGGCAAGGGCGCGACGAAGACGACGATCGCGGAGTCGAAGGCGAAGTACGAGGTCGCGGGGCACCTCGAGGAGATGGCGCGGCACCTCTTCGCGCTGAAGCTCTCGGGCGGTGGTGAGCACGCGATGCGTCAGCTCGACACGCTCGCGGCGAACTGGCTGACCCGCCGTGCGGCGCACTTCCGGATCATCTTTCGACAGATGATCGGGGCGCTCTTCCTCCAGGTGCTCGCGAGCGCGACGCTGCTCGGCCTCGGCGGTTGGCTCGTGGTCGAGCGAGAGCTGACGATCGGGCAGCTCGTGGCGGCGGAGCTGATCGTGACGGCGGTGGTCGCGTCGCTGAGCAAGCTCGGCGGCAAGCTCGACACCGTCTTCGATCTCGTCGCGGCGGCCGACAAGCTCGGGCACCTGCTGCACCTTCCGGCCGAGCGGCGCGGGGGTGAGCTGCCGGTGAGCCGTGAAGGGCCGATCCGCGTGGAGGTGCAGTCGCTCTCGAGCGAAGGGGGTGAGCTGTCCGACCTGACGCTCGAGGTCGATCGGGGCGAGATCTTGGCGGTGACGGGGGATCCGTCGGCCGCGAGCACGTTGGTGGAGCTGCTCTTCGGGCTGCGTGAGCCGAAGGGCGGCGAGGTTCGCATCGACGGGCACGATCTGCGCGACGTGGATCTGACGACGCTTCGGCGACGCATGGCGGTGGTGCGCGACCCCGAGGTCTGGCCCGCGACCATCGCGGACAACCTGCGCGCGGTCGGGCAGCCGGTGACGATCGCGAGCATGTGGAAGGCGCTCGACGCGGTGGGGCTCGGCGACGTGGTGCGGGCGCTGCCGGATGGGCTCCACACGGCGCTCGTGCCGAGCGGCTCGCCGCTGCCGCGCCTCGGAGGCATTCGATTGACGCTCGCGCGTGCGCTCGTGGCGAACCCGGGGTTGCTCGTGCTCGATGGCGCGCTCGACGCGTTGCCGCCGGGTGAAGGCGCGGTGCTGCTCGAGCGCCTCGCGAAGGGGCGGACGATGATCGCGGTGACGACCGATCCGGACCTCGCGTCGCGCGGCTCGCGGCGCCTCGTGATGCGCGCGGCGGAGGTGCGGTCGTGACGCTCTCTCGGCTCCGTGGCTCGGTCACGCGCTCGGCGGCGGGGGCCTTCTTGCCGGCGTCGCGGCTCGTGCCTTCGGCGGCGCGGCCGCGGCGGGTGGCGCGCAACCTCGTGCTCGCCTTCGTGACGCTGGTGGTGTTCCTCGCGCTCGCGCCTTGGCAGCAGAACTTGCCGGGCGACGGGAGCGTGATCGCCTACGCGCCCGACGAGCGCCCGCAGGCGCTGGAGGCGACGATCACGGGTCGCATCGCGCAGTGGCACGTCGTGGAAGGTCAGTCGGTCGCGGAGGGCGAGCTGATCGTCGAGCTGGTCGACAACGATCCGCTGCGGCTCGAACGGGTCGAGATCGAGCGCGACGCCGCGAACCTTCGGCTCGTGGCGTACCGCGAGAAGCTGCAGGCGTACCGCGATCGGCTCGAGGCGCTGCGGCGATCGCAGCAGGCTCAGATCGCGGCGGCGGAGGCGGACCTGCGCATCGCGCAAGAAGGGCTGCGCAGCCGGCGCGAGCTGCTGGCGGCGGCGGAGGCCTCCGACGAGACGGCGCGGATCCAGCAGCGACGCGTGGACGGCCTCGCGGGGCAGGGGCTCGCGTCGCAGCGCGATCGCGAGCTCGCGGAGCTCTCGTCGACGAGCGCGACCGCTTCGCTCGCGGCGGCGCGCGCGGATCTCTCGGCGTCGGAGAGCAACGTCGCGAACAAACGCGCGGCGCTCGAGCGCACCCGCGCGGTCACGCAGGCGGAGCTCGACGCGGCGGACGCGATGGTGCGTTCGACGGTGACCGAGGTGGAGTCGGCGCGCAGCTCGCTCGCGGCGGTGGAGTCGCGGCTCGCGCAGCAGCAGGCGCAAGAGGTGCGGGCGCCGCGCGCGGGCGTGATCGATCGGGTGCTGGTGCAGCAGGGCAGCGTGCAGGTGTCGCGTGGGCAGGTGCTCGCGATGCTCGTGCCCTTCACCCAGCGCCGCGCGGTGGCACTCACGGTGGACGGCAACGACGCCGCGCTCATCTCGCCGGGTCGTCCGGTGCGTCTGCAGTTCGAGGGCTGGCCCGCGGTGCAGTTCGCGGGCTGGCCGAGCGTCGCGGTGGGCACGTTCGGAGGACGCGTGGCGTTCGTGGCGCCGACCGACGACGGCGCGGGCGACTTCCGCGTGGTCATCGTGCCGGACGAGAACGACGAGCCGTGGCCGGAGACTCGTTTCTTGCGGCAGGGCACGCGCGCGAAGGGTTGGGTGCTGCTCGAAGAGGTGAGCGTCGGCTTCGAGATCTGGCGTCAGCTCAACGGCTTCCCGCCGAGCTTTCGACGCGCGCCGGACGCCGAGGGCTACGGGACGTCGGGCGGTGGGTACTCCGCGAGCGGGCCGGGCTACGGCGGTGGCGATTACGGCGGCGGCTACGGCGGCGACTCCGGAGGCGGGAAGTGATGCGCGGCGCGCGCGCGATGCGATGGCTCGTGTGCGCGTCGGGCGTCGTGCTCGCGCTGACGACGGTGGGATCGCCGAGGGTGCGTGCGCAGACGGCGCTGACGCCCGCGGAGGTGATCGCGTCGACCGAGCGTCATCATCCGCGCGTGCAGGCCGCGATGCTGCGCGAAGAGGTCGCGGAGGCGGAGCTGATGGCCGCGCGCGGCGGCTTCGATCCGTACCTGTCGGCGTACGGCGCGCTGCGGACGGGCGGGTACTACGAGCTGCGTCGGCTCGACGTGGAGCTCCGACAGCCGACGCCGCTCTGGGGCGCGGAGGTCTACGCGGGTTATCGCTACGGGCGCGGCGTCGACGACGACATGCGTTACCCGAGCTACTACGACGATCAAACGCTCGGCGGCGGCGAGATCCGCGCGGGGTTGCTGGTGCCGCTGTGGCGCGACGGGCCCTTCGACGCCCGGCGCGCGGCGCGGGCGCGGGCGGAGCTGCGGATCGAACAGACGCAGGGCACGCGCGAGGCGATCGAGCTCGACTTGAAGCAGAAGGCCGCCGAGGCCTATTGGAAGTGGGTCGCGGCGGGGCGGAAGCTGCGGGTGGCGGAGGAGCTGCTCGAGCTCGCGACGCGGCGCCTCGAGCAGACCCAGGCCCGGGCGGCGGCGGGAGCGATCGCGGAGGTCGACGCGCTCGAAGCGGAGCGCGCGGTGCTCACGCGGCAGAGCGCGGTGATCGCGGCGCGACGAGGTCTGGAGGCGACGGCGCTGGTGCTCGGGCTCTTCGTGCGTGACTCGGGCGGCGATCCGCGGCCGCCGAGCGAGGACCGGCTGCCGGACGGGTTGCCGGTGCCGGACTCGATCGGGGCGGCGGACGTGATGTTTCCCGCGGTGCTGGCGTGTCATCCGCGGCTTCGCGCGGCGCGGGCGAGCCTGCGCGCGACGGATGTGGATCGCGATCTCGCGCGCGCGCAGCGGGGACCGCGGATCGACCTCGGGCTCGAGATTTCGCGCGACCTCGGGCAGGCGGACGTGTCGAGCCTGCCCGGAACGGTGTTCGAGTCGAAGGTGCGCTTCGCGATGCCGCTCTTGCTGCGCGGCGAGCGCGGCCGACTCGAAGCGACCGAGCAGCGGTACCTCGCGGAGTCCGAGGACCTGCGATTGATGGAGGACGATCTGCGCACCGAGCTCGGCGACGCGGTGTCGCAGTGGAACGCCGCGCGCGAGCGCTACGAGCTCGCGGTGCGGCTGGTCGACGTGATGCGGCGCCTCGCGGTCGCCGAGGAGCAACGCTTCCAGGCGGGCGCGACGGACCTGCTCGTCGTGAACCTGCGCGAGCAGTCGCTGTCGGAGGCGGAGCTCTCACTGGTGGATGCGGCGGCGGAGCTGTGGATGGCGCGCGCGCGTTGGGACGCGCTCACCGCGTGTGCGCAGTGAGCGTCGTCGCGTGAGAGTCGGAGCGTCGACCCGTGAGCGACGAGCACGATTCGACGATGGAGCGTCGCCGAGTGAGCTTCGCCGAGTGAGCTTCGCCGAGAGCGGAGCGACGTGCCGCGCGCGATGGCCGGCACGACGACGACGAGGCACCACGACGACCAGCCGTCTCGAACGGCGACCTCGCGCTTCCACGCCCGGATCACTCGGCGTCGGCGAGCGTTCCGGGGTTCACGCCCGTGACGACGGGGTGGCCTTCGTCTTTCCAGTGGATGACGCCCTCGTCGAGCACGGCGGTGTTCGCGAAGCCGGCCTCGCGCAGCGCGTCCATCACGCGACCCGAGGCGGCGTGGGGGCAGCCGCAGTAGGCGACGATCCAGGTGCCGTCGCGTGGGAGGCGCTCGATGATCGTCTGCACGTCGTAGTAGGGCGAGATGATCGCGCCCGGCAGGTGGTAGCGGACGTAGTCGGAGGGGGCGCGTGCGTCGAGGAAGACGATGCGGCGGCCGTCCTCGACCGCCTGGGCGACCTCGGCGGTCGGCACGTAGCGGCCTTCGCGGAGCGGGGAGAAGCGCGGCGCTTGGCCGTCGGGGTTGAGCACGAGCTGCTCGGGGATGACGGGCACCATCGCCTCGGGGGCGTCGCCCGGATCGTCGGTCTCGCGCGACCAGCTCTGGATGAGCGCGACGAGGTCGTCGATGCGTTCGTCCGCGATCGTGCCTTCGAAGGCGGGCATCGGCGTGCCCTCGCGGCCCTTCGCGATCGCGTAGCGGATCTGCGCGGGGGTCGCGGTCTCGAGGAAGACGGGGTTGTTCAAGCTGAGCGCGGTGGCGCCTTGGCCGCGGTCGCCGTGGCAGCTCGCGCATTGCGCTTCCCAGGTGGGGATCGCGCGCAGCGCGACGCCGGGACCGGGGGCGGGCATCTCGGCGTTCGGGACGGTCTGCCAGGAGCGCAGCAGGCGGACGAGCGCGTTCACCTCGGCGTCGGTCAGCGGGCCGCCGTAGCGCTCGCCGTAGGCGGCCATGGAGGTGCCGGGGTGGCCACGCACGATGGCCGCGCGGAGGAACGCGTCGTCGACGCTCGCGAGGAACTGCTGGTTGCGCAGGGCGTTGGCGTCGTCGGCGGCGTAGCCCTCGCCTTCGTCGCCGTGACAGAGGCCGCAGTAGGTGCGGTAGCTCTGCGCGGCTGCGACGAGCTCGGGATCGGCTTCTTCGCGGATGTCGGAGCTGCCGGTGCATTGGGTGAGGACGAGGACGCCGCCGAGCCCGACGGCGAGGGCTCCTCCGAGCAAGAAGGCGTTTCGACGGCCGGCGGGCATCGCGCTCATTCGCTGCGCTCCTGGATGCGGAACTCGACGCGCCGATTTCGCGCGCGAGCCTCTTCGGTAGTGTCACGGACGAGCGGCGTCGACTCGCCGTAGCCGCGGGCGGCGAGGCGGGCGGCGTCGATGCCGTGCTCGACGAGCCAACGCTGCACCGACTCCGCGCGGCGCTGCGAGAGCTGGGCGTTGTAGTCGTAGCTGCCCTGATCGTCGGTGTGGCCTTGGATCTCGACGCGGCGAATCTGCGGGTTGTCGCGGAGCGCGTTGGCGATCTGCTGCATGAGGCCGAAGCTCTCGGCGAGGATCTCGTCGCTGTCGAAGGCGAACTGGATCTGCTCGAGGATGACGACCTGCTCTTCTTCGACCTGCACGAGGTTTCGCTCGAGCACGCAGAGTACCTCGACGTCGCCGCCTTCTTCGCCGATGGTGGCCTCGCACTGGCCGGGGCTCGCGCCGTCCGCGCGCAGGCTCATGCGCACGACGCCGGGAGCGAAGGCGTAGCTGACGAACTGGCCACCGTCGCCGGTGATTTGGTTGGTCTCGTCGTGGCTGAGGTAGGTGACGATCGCGCCCGGCAGCGGGGTGTCGCGGTTGTCGGCGCGCATGACGACGCGACCGCGCACGCGGCCTTCGATCGGCGGCGTGGGCGGGATCTCGACGCGCACCTCGCGCTCGCGGACGGAGGGCGGGGGCGGGACCGGATCGCGGGTGTCGTGGGCGTAGGAGAGGCCGAACATCAGGCGCCAGGGCTCGTTCATCGGGAGCTCGCGCACCGCGTTGCTGCGCTTGGTGCCGGCGAGGCCGACGTCGATCGCGAGGAAGGCACCGAGGCCCTTCACGGGCGGCAGCACGCGCAGGCCGAGCGTGAGGTCGATCGGCCACGCGCCGACGCCGACGCGCGAGAGGCAGTCGTCGTCGCCGGGGGCGGGGCGCGAGCCGCCGGGCTCTCCGGGGACGAAGGGGCAGTCGAAGCCTTGTCGGTTGACGGGGATGCCCATCGTCCACTCGACGAGCGGGCTCAGGAAGATGTCTTCGGTGAGCTCGAGGGGAGCCTCGAAGCCGACGCCGACGTTCAGCATGTCGGTGCGGCGGACGTTGAGGGCGTAGCGCTCGGCGCGGGAGAGGAAGTGGCGCGTCTCGTCCTCGCGCGGCAGCGCGTCGGGGGGGATGGAGTAGCGGAAGTCTTCGACGTGATCGACGAGGCGCGCGGTGCGGTCGAAGGTGTAGCCGAGGTTCGCGCGCACGAGGAAGGGCACGGGGCTGTCGAGGCCGCGGAGGTCGGCGGTGGCGGCGACGTTGAGGGTGACGCCGAGGCCGTCGAAGCCGACGCCGAGATCGTTGCTCGTGGGGAGGACGAGGCCGACGTCGCCGGCGACCGCGAGCCACTCGTTGACGAGGCCGCCGACCTTGATGCCGCCGACGAGATCGCCGAGGACGAGGAGGAGGTTCGGGAACTCGGAGCGGTTGCGGTTCGCGTAGCTCGTGAGGCCGAGATAGACTTCGACGAGGTCGTGCACGGACCAGGTGAGGTTCAGGGTGCCGCCGACGCGGGAGTGCGCGTCGTCGACTTGGAGGAAGCCGTCTTTGGCGAAGGCTTCGAAGCCGAGCTGGAGGCGGAAGGTGCCGGCGGGTCCGGTGAGGCCGTCGCGGACGTGGAAGCCGCCGGTGGAGCCGGTCCAGCCGTTCCAGATGCGGAAGCGGCGGGCGTCGAGCTCACCGCGATCCCAGGGGTCGTACGGGCGGTTCGGATCGGCGGTGGCTTCGGATCCCTCGGATCCTTCGGCTTCTTCGGCCGCTTCTGCGAGCTCGGCGTCGAAGTCGTCCTCGGAGGCTTGCTCCGCTTCGATCGCGTCTTGGTTCTCGACGACGTCGATGGGCTCGTCGTCGAAGTCGCTGTCGAAGTCGTTGGTCGGTGCGGCTGGGCGTGGAGTCGGCCGAGGAGTCGGCGCGGCGGGCGGATCCTCGAACTCGGAGTCGAAGTCGTCCTGGGCGAAGAGCGTCGAGGTGCCGAAGAGCACGAGCGAGGCCGAGAACAGGCAGGCGAAGCGGCGCACGGGCGCACCATATTCGGGTGTTTCCCGACAGGCCAGCGGGCGGGGGGCGAATCCGCGGTGGAATCGGCGTTCGCGCGCGGCGGGTTGGCTCAGGCGTTTCGCTCAGGCGGGGCGCCAGACCATGAGCGCGACGACGGCGAGCAGCGTGAGGAGCGAGAAGGCGGCGACTCTGGGGGACGCGCGGCCGTCGCGGCCCGCGCTGTAGAGGACGCCTTGGATGGAGAGGAGGGAGAGCGCCATGGAGACGACGACCCAGGTGCTCCAGAGGCGGTGGCCGGCGAAGTAGGCGAGGAGGAAGCCGGCGGTCCACGCGAGGAGGAGGCCGGGGCCGGCGACCGCGAACGCGAAGCGGCGCCGGGTCGCGAGCGGCATGGGGCTCGGCCAGACGGCGGCGAGGGTGCCAGCCACGAGGACGAGCACGCCGACGATCTTCACGAAGCGCAGGACGAGCACGCGGGGGACCATGGGCTTTGCGGGCGGGGGCGTCGAGGCTCGTCGAGCGCGTGCCGCGGGTGTACGCACCGGGTGTGCGAACGGCATCCGGATGGTGGCTCGTGGCGCTCGGGGCGTTTCTCTTCGTCGGGCTCGCGCCGCTCGTGGTGTTCGGGATCGCGGGCGTGGTGAACGAGGTGCGGCTCGCGTCGGAGGGCGTGATCACCGAAGGGAGGGTGGTCGGGCGTCGTGAGCGCGAGGTTCGGTATCGGATTCGCGTCGGCAAGGACGAGTACACGCACGCGGACGTCACGGGGCGGACGTCGCTCTGGACGTCGCTCGACGACGACGGGTTGGTGGAAGCGGATGGAGGAGTCGTGAGCGTGCGCTACTTGCCCGACGATCCGTGGGTGAATCGGCCGGTGCACGCCGGGGCGATGCCGCTCGGGGATCCGCACGCGGCGGCGTGTGTGTTCGGGAGTGTGGGGCTCGGGGGGATCGTGCTGTTCGTGATGGGGGTGCGGCGG